>NZ_BQXI01000022.1:0-92863 GCF_030158955.1 Acidovorax sp. SUPP1855
GGGACTTGCTCTCGCTCAGCAGGTCCACATCCAACGCAAACAGCTCGCTCAAAGATTCCCGGCCCTGCAGGCGGCGAAACTGCAGCTGTTCTCCCAATGGCGTTTGGATCGTGACGCGGCGTGTCATCGTGGGCAGACCTTCACACAGGCTGTGGCATTGAAACGACGGTCATCATATCCCGGCATGCGAAAAGCCCTCCTCACCGGCGGCCCATCCATGGCAGCAGCAGGAGCAGCGCAGCAGGTGCTGAAAGCGGCCCCATTCGCTCATCCATTTTCCGCGCCAGCAACGCACTGCTGCAGTGCCGTTTTGCACCGGCACGCCGCCCCTCGCCGTGGGCCGGCGCTGCTGCAGCACGCTTGAATCGGAGCCGCCTGCCCCTGCAGGCAAGCAGCCCGGCTCAGCCCAGCAGCTTGAGCAGCGCGTGCGCCGCCGGCTCGGACGATGCGGGGTTCTGCCCCGTCACCAGCAGGCCGTCGGTCAGCACGAAAGGCGCCCAGTCGGGGCCCTTGGCGTACTGGCCGCCGCGCTCCTTCAGCATGTCCTCCACCAGGAAAGGCACGATCTTGGTGAGTTGCACGCCCTCTTCCTCGGTGTTGGTGAAGCCGGTCACCTTGCGGCCCTGCACGAGCGGCTGGCCGCCCACCGTCTTGGTGTGGCGCAGCACGCCGGGCGCGTGGCACACCAGGGCCAGGGGCTTGCGGTCGGCGAACGTGTTCTCGATCAGCGCGATGGAATGGGCGTCTTCCGCCAGGTCCCACAGCGGGCCGTGGCCGCCGGGGTAGAACACGGCGTCGAAGTCGTCGGGGTTGATGCCGGACAGCGGCAGCGTGCTGGCCAGGTGCTTCTGCGCCTCGGTATCGGCCTTGAAGCGGCGCGTGGCGTCGGTCTGCGCATCGGGCTCGTCGCTCTTGGGGTCCAGCGGAGGCTGCCCGCCCTGGGGCGAGGCCAGCGTGATCTCGGCGCCTGCATCCTTGAACACGTAGTAGGGCGCGGCGAACTCTTCGAGCCAGAAGCCCGTCTTCTTGCCGGTGTCGCCCAGCTGGTCGTGGGAGGTGAGGACCATCAGGATTTTCTTTGCCATGGCGGTGCTTTCAAAAGGAGATCAGAAAAAGAGGAGAAGCGCCAGCGAAAGCGCCTGCCCCCAGATGGGGCCGGCACCGCCGAATGGAAGGGGGGCCCGCGAAGAACGGGCGCGGGCGCAGACGGTGGCCCGCCGCCTATGGCGCGCGCTCCGCGGGTTGGCCGGGCCTTGCCGGGCCCGTTCAAAGCGCCGCTTCGAGCACGCGGCGGCTCACCTCGGGCGTCACGTCGCGGTGTTCGCCCAGCCGCACCATGCCGTGCGCCTCCAGTTGCGCCACCAGCGTGGCCACGCTGTCCGCGCCCACGCCGTAAGCCGACAGCCGGGTGGGAATGCCCATGCGCTCGAAGAAATCGCGCGTGGCGGCGATGGCCGCGTCGATGCGCTCGTCCTCGGTGCCGGTGCGAATGCCCCACACGCGCTCGCCGTACTGCAGCAGCTTGGCGCGCTTGGCGCCGCGCTGCGCCTGCAGCAGGGACGGCAGCACCACGGCCAGCGTGCGCGCATGGTCGATGCCGTGCAGCGCGGTGATCTCGTGGCCGATCATGTGCGTGGCCCAGTCCTGCGGCACGCCCGCGCCGATCAGGCCGTTGAGTGCCAGCGTAGCCGTCCACATCAGGTTGGCGCGATCGTCGTACACCGGCTCGGGCGCGGCCAGGATGCGCGGGCCGATCTCGATCAGCGTCTGCAAAATGCCCTCGGCGAAGCGGTCCTGCACCGCGCCGTTGACGGGGTAGGTGAGGTACTGCTCCACCGTGTGCACGAAAGCATCGACCACGCCGTTGGCCAGTTGCTGCGGAGGCAGCGTGTAGGTCTTGGTGGGGTCCAGCACCGAGAACACCGGATAGGTGTGCGGGCTGCCGAAGGCCAGCTTGGCGCCCTTGGCGCGGTGCGTGATCACACCGCCGTTGTTCATCTCCGATCCCGTGGCGGGCAGGGTGAGCACCGCGCCGAACGGCAGCGCGCGGGCCACGTTGCTGCCGCGCTTTTCCAGGATGGCCCACGGATCGCCGGCCTCGAACGGCACGGCCGCGGCGATGAACTTCACCGCATCGATCACCGAGCCGCCGCCCACCGCCAGCAGAAAGTCGAACCCGCCCTCGCGGATCTGCGCCACGGCGTTCATCGAGGTTTCATAGCTCGGATTGGGCTCGATGCCCGCGAACGTGGCGTGCTGCCGGCCCCCCAGCGCCGCCCGCACTTCGGCCAGCGTGCCCGTCTTCTCGGCACTGGCGCCGCCCACCAGGATCAGCACCTTGGCCTGTGCCGGGACCAGCCGGTCCAGGTCGGCGATGCGGCCTTGGCCGAAGGCGATGTGCGTGGGGTTGTGGAAGTCGAAATTCAGCATGGGGTTTTTCTCCAGGGGGGAAGTGATGGGTTGGCGTGGTGCGCCAGGCGCCGGAGCAGGGCCGCCGTCCCGGCCTGCGGACGGTCAAGGAGCCGCTCCGTCTCTCCTGGCGCGGCAACCTACCGGAGGTGGGGGCGAACGCCCGTTTGTAAAGCATCCACTGGCACTGGCGCTCGCCGCGGCCCGGCCAGGATCGGGGCACGCCTGCCTGGGTCGCCAGCGCCGGCGCTACCGCACGACCGATGGGAACCGCGGCACCCTCACGACGACGCCCACGCGTCGGCACGCCTGCCGGATGCGGTCTACCCAGGCCCGGGTCACGAGGTAGGTGCTGCCGCCCACTGCGTCCTCGTCGGCCACGACGTCCGTCTTCCAATGGACGGGGTTGGAGTGCGCCAGCCCTGCGGCCTCGCTGTTGGGATCTTCGCGGGACCCGCCAGGGTCGTTCGTGAAGGTGTAAATCCTGGCCCCCGTGGTCCACACCATCCAGATCGTGTCGCGCTCTGTGGGATGCGCGGCGTCAGGGGGCAGCCGCTCCTGCACGAAGCAGAACCGGTTTTCGTGCCGGTTGCGGTGGAGCTGGCACAGGAACGCCTGCAAAGTGTCGGCCGAAGCGATGTGGCCAGCCGCCGGTTTCGAGAAGGCGGAATCGACGAGGACCGGGAAAGCCTGCGGTGCAGCACCTGCCGGACCGGCACCGAACCCCACCAACGCAGCGGTCGCCAAGATGGACCGACCTGCGCGAAGCCATGCCAGCCGGGATTCGGTGGCGGGGCGCTGGCGAGACATCGAATGCATGGCGAAGCGGCGTCAAAAAAGAAAGGGCGCAGTTTAAGTGCCGCCCTGTTGCTGGATTCACCCCTTGCCCATGCGAACGCCCACGCGCCGCTGGGCACCCGCCGCGATCGGCGTCGCCCTCAATCCAGCTTCACCCCCGCCGCCTTGATGATCTCCCCCCACCGCTTGGCCTCCGCGCGGGCCATTGCGCGGAACTGCTCGGGCGTGCCGCCCAGGGGCTCCATGCCGAAGTCCTGCATGCGCTTGACCACCGGCGGGCTGGCCAGGGCCTTGTTGACCTCGGTGTTGAGGCGGGTCACCAGCGCGGGCGGCAGGCCGGCGGGGCCGAGCACGCCCTGGAAGGCATAGACCTCGGTATTGGGCACGCCCGCCTCGGCCAGCGTGGGCACGTCGGGCAGGCCAGGCACGCGCTTGGCCGAGCCGATGGCGAGCGCCCGCACCTTGCCGGCCTGGATCACCGGCAGGCCGGCGGCCAGGTCGAGGAACATGCAGGGCACCTGCCCGCCCATCACGTCCTGCAGCGCAGGCGCGGCGCCGCGGTAAGGGATGTGGGTCAGGAAGGTCTGCGTGCGGTTCTTGAACATCTCCATCGCCAGGTGGTGCGGCGAGCCGTTGCCCGGCGAGGCGTAGTTGAGCTTGCCCGGGTTGGCGCGCGCGTAGGCCAGCAGGTCCTTGACGGTCTTGGCCTCGAAGGCCGGGTGCACCACCAGCGCGAGCGGAAAGCGGCTCAGGCCGGCGATGTAGGTGAAGTCCTTTTCCGGGCTGAACGGCAGCTTGCTGAACAGGTGCTCGTTGTAGGCCAGCAGGGCGTTGTCGGCCGACATGAGCGTGTAGCCGTCGGGCTTGGCGGTGGCGACCATCTGCGCGCCGATGTTGGTGGAGGCGCCGGGGCGGTTGTCCACCACGATCTGCTGGCCCAGCGGGCCGCGCAGGGCCTCGGCCACGGTGCGAGCCAGCACGTCGGTACCGCCGCCGGCCGGGTACGGCACGACCCAGCGGATCGGCTGACTGGGGTAGTCGGACTGGGCCTGGGCCGCCCAGGGCATGGCGGCGCCGGCGGTGGCGCCAGCGGCGGCCAGGGCGTTTTTGAGCAGGGTTCTGCGGTGCATGGTTTTGTCTCCTTCAAGGGGATGGTCGGGGGAAAGGGATGCGCCGGTGGGCATCCGTGTTTTTCTATTTGCTACTACTTTGATAGCGATATGCCCTAGATTTCATTGCGCTGGGGCCTGATCTGGCTTGGAATCATTTCCAGCCCCGCGAGGCGGTGCGGCTTGCGGCACCGGCGCGGGGAACACCACGCGCTGCACGCGAAAGCCCTGCTGCGCCATCAGGGCCGGCAGCCCCTGGGGACCCGCCATGTGCAGCGCGCCCACGGCGGCGAACACGCGGTGCCCGGCGTCATGGGCGGCGGCGATGCCGCGGGCCATGCCGGGGTTGCGGGCGTCCACCATCTGCCGGTATTCGGCCTGCTCGGCCTCGCTGGCGAGGCACTCGCACCATTGCGAATAGGTCTGCAGCACGTTCAGGCGCCCGTCGGCCCAGGCCCGAGTGAGCCTGGTGATGGAGCGCTGCGCCTGCCCGCCTTCGAGCTGGTCGAGCGCCGCCCCCACGGCGGCCGCGGTGCGGACCGGGTCGTCGGAGGCCAGCAGGCGGATCTGCTGCTCGGGGGTTTCCAGTGCCACGATGGGCTTGGCCGTCGCACGGGCCATGCCGGCGATGACGGCGTCGATGCCGTAGGCCAGGTCCACGCCCGATCGGCGCGCCGACTGCCCCACGAGCGTCACGGCCTGCAGCTCGGGCCGCAGGCGGGCGATCGCCGGCGCCAGGCAGGCGGCGTCCACCTGGGCGGCGAGGCGGGCGGCCAGGGCTGGCGGCAGCGGGGGCGCACCGGGCGGGGCCACCATGGCCGCCTGCAGGGCCTGCATCACGGCCGGGTCCAACAGGTCGAGTTCGAGCGCCACGCGGTCCGAGGCCATCACGGCCGCGCGCACCGTTGGGCCGGGGAACATCCAGCCGCGCTCGGCTGCGTGCACGGTGCCGTAGAGCCAGCTGGTGCGCCCGTCCTTGTCGATGCGCCACAGCAGGCCACGGTCGCGCGCATGGCGCAGGGCCTGCGGCATCTCGGCCGGATCGAAGGGGGCCGCCTCGGGCGGGCAGGAGCGCGGGGCACCGCGGCCATCGTTACTGGCGGCACTCGCGGGGGCAGCGGCTGGCGCGGCCATGGCCGGCGTCTGCTGCGCCAGCAAGGCGCCCGGCAGCAACAGCCACGCCGCCAGCGCGAGCCGGGCCAGCCCCGCGCGGGTCGTCATTGCGGGGCCGCGATGTTCTGGTCGATGGCGCCGAACAGGCTCTGGCCGGCCTTGTTCTTCATCTCGATGCGGATGGTGTCGCCGAACTTCATGAACTCGGTGGAGGGCTTGCCGTCCTGGATGGTCTCGATGCAGCGCTTTTCGGCGATGCAGCTGTAGCCCTTGGGCCACTCGGTGCGGCCGTTCTGCTCCACACCGCGGTTGCTGACCGTGCCGCTGCCGATGATGGAGCCCGCGCGCACGTTGCGCGTCTTGGCCACGTGGGCGATGAGCTGGCCGAAGTGGAAGGTCATCTCGGGGCCGGCATCGCACATGCCGACCTTGCGGCCGTTCCAGGTCGATTGCAGCGTGAGGTTCACGCGGCCCTGCTCCCAGGCGTCGCCCAGCTCGTCGAGCGTGATGGCGACCGGGCTGAACGCGGTGGCGGGCTTGGACTGGAAGAAGCCGAAGCCCTTGGCCAGTTCGGCCGGGATGAGGTTGCGCAGCGAGACGTCGTTGGCCAGCATGACCAGGCGGATGCCGTCCAGCGCCTGCTCGGGCGTGGTGCCCATCTTCACGTCGCCGGTGACGACGGCGATCTCGGCCTCGAAGTCGATGCCCATGGCCTCGCTCGGCACGACCACGTCGTCGCGCGGGCCGATGAAGTCGTCGCTGCCGCCCTGGTACATCAGCGGGTCGGTGTAGAAGCTCTCGGGCACCTCGGAGTTGCGCGCTTTTCGCACCAGTTCGACGTGGTTGATGTAGGCGGAGCCGTCCGCCCACTGGTAGGCGCGCGGCAGCGGGGCCATGCACTGGGTGGGATCGAAGGGGAACGCGTGCGGGGCGCGGCCGGCGTTGAGCTGGTCGTACAGGTCCTGCAGCTGGGGCGACAGGAAGCCCCAGTCGTCCAGCACCTGCTGCAGGCGGCTAGCGATGCCGGTCGCATAATGGGCCGTGCCCAGGTCGCGGGAGACGACGACCAGCTGGCCGTCGCGGGAACCATCTTTGTAGGTGGCGAGTTTCATGGGGCTCAGACCTCTTGTCTTCCAACGCACCGGCGGCGGGTGCCCGGCACGAATTACGAATGGTTAAATTGATTTAACTAAACAAAACTCTGGAAATTCTAGTGCAGATGGACAAGGAACGGGCAGGCATACAGTCGGTGGAAGTCGGCTTCGCCCTGCTGGAGGGGCTGACCCGGTCGCGCGGACCGCTGATGCTCAAGGACCTCGCGGCCACGGCCGGCATGAGCGCCGCCAAGGCGCACCGCTACCTCGTGAGTTTCCAGCGCCTGGGGCTGGTGGCGCAGGACCCGGGCACCGCACGCTACGACCTGGGACCGGCCGCCCTCAAGCTGGGCCTGGCCTCGCTCGCGCGGCTCGATGCGATGCGCCTGGCGCGCGAGCGCATGCCCGCGCTGATGGACACCATCGGCCACACCCTGGCGCTGGCCGTATGGGGCAACCGGGGCCCGACCATCGTGCACTGGGAGGAATCGCCCCAGGCCGTGACCGCCAACCTGCGCCTGGGTGACGTCATGCCGCTGCTGGCCTCCGCCACCGGCCGCTGTTTTTGCGCCCACCTGCCGCGCGAGGCCACGGCCGCGCTGCTCCAGGAAGAACTGGCCCACGCCGCCAAGCTGGGCCGCACCGATCTGCCCACCGACGCCGCCGCCGTCGACGCCCTGCTGGCCGAGGTGCGCGAGCGCGGCGCGGCCCGCGTGGTGGACACCCTGCTGCCGGGCATCGTCGCGTTCTGCGCCCCGGTGTTCGACGCCGACGGGCACCTGGCCCTGGGCATCACCACGCTGGGCTCGGTCGCCACGTTCGATCCCGCCTGGGGCGGCGCCATCGACGCGCCGCTGCGCGCCGCCGCCCAGGCGCTGTCGCGCGACCTGGGCCACGGTTGCGCATGAGCGGGCCGGGGCCACGGGCGGGCCGCGCCGGCGCTGCAGGCCGGCGTCCGGCCACCGCCGCGACGATCCTGTCGTCCGGGCACTGAATCCATGCCGCGCCGCGTCCTCGTCCTGCTGACCCTGCTGGTGCTGGCCGTGCACGCCTGGGTGCTGGTGGGCCTGCCCCTGGGCGGCGGACAGGATCGCGGCGCGCCGGTGCGCATGGCCTTCCACACCCGCACCGTGGCGCCACCGCCCCCACCCGAGCCGCCCGCCGCGCCACCGCCGGCCGAAGCCGCTCCCGCCCCTGCGCCCACCCCGCCCGCTGCAGCAGCCCAACCCAGGCCCCGGCCGGCCCCCGTGCGCAAGCCAGCGCCCCCTGCGCACGCGCCATCGATGCCCGTTGCGCAGGAAGCGCCGCCGATGCCCCCGGGCGAGGCCTCGGCCACGGCAGAGGCTCCCGCCGCAGACACCACGGCCATGGCATCGGCTGGAACCGCCGTGCCGGAGGACGCGGCCTCCGAGACAGCCACAGCGCCCGAGCAGGCCGCCTCCGCTGCGTCCAGCCCTGCATCGGCCGCAGCCGCCTCGCCCACCGCAGCGGCATCTTCCCCCACCGACAGCGCCCAGGACAGCAGCGCCGGCGTGGACATCCGACCGCCCGGCGCCGGCGCCAACACGGCCAGCACCACGCCGCCGCCCGCCCGCCTGCCCGATCCGGTGCGCCTGGAGTTCGAGGTAAGCGGCCAGGCCAAGAAGTTCAACTACCGCGCCAGCGCCGAACTGCTGTGGCGCCACGACGGCGCCCGCTACGAAGCCCGGCAGGAGATCAAGGCCTTCCTGATCGGCGCGCGCTCGCAGACCAGCACCGGCCAGGTGACCGCCAGCGGCCTGCAGCCGGAACGCTTCGGCGACAAGGCCCGCAGCGAGCAGGCCGCGCATTTCAACTTCGGCCAGAGGCGCGTGACCTTCAGCGCCAACACGCCGCAGGCCGCCATCGACGCCGGCGCGCAGGACCGCCTGAGCGTGTTCATCCAGCTGGGCGCCCTGCTGGCCGCCGCCCCCGAGCGCTACCCCGACGGCACCCAGATCACCCTGACCACCGTGGGCGCGCGCTACGCCGACCGCTGGACCTTCACCGTGGAAGGCACCGAGATGCTGGACCTGCCCCGCGGCGCCACCCCCGCGCTCAAGCTGCAGCGCCTGCCGCGCAAGGAATACGACCAGAAGGCCGAGCTGTGGCTCGCGCCGTCGCTGGGCTTTCTGCCGGCGCGCATCCGCATCACGCAGTCCAACGGCGACTTCGCCGACCTGCGCCTGAGCGCCAACGCGCCGCCCTGATCGCGGCTTGCGGCGCGGCGAACCGCCCGAGAACCTGTGCGGTTTCGCCCACATGGGCGTGGGACAGTGCGGTTACTTCGCGGATCAGGCCGCCCGCGCACAGGATTCATGAAATACTGTTTTCACGCAGCCGGCGGGTTTTCACCGACCACCGAAAGCGCCAGGGCTTGAACTTAGCGACCTGGGTGGCCATCTGACAGCAACACACCGACAGAGGAACACCATGCACATGCTCTATGACTCCGAAACCTTCGTGGTGGTCCACATGCAGCCGGATGCCGCCGCGGACGGCGCCCCCAAAGGCTGGCCCACCCCGCCCCAGCTGGCGCGCCACGGCTTCGAAATCGTGGACAAGCGCTCCGGCAAGGAGGTGTACCTGGACGGCTCGTGGGCCGAAATGTTCCAGCAGCAGATCCTGGCCTGGCAGCGCGACACCCCCACGCAGGAAGAAGTCGAGGACACGCTGGACGGCTACGTGGGGCTGGCACAGAACCCGGTGGTGGTGCACTGACCGCTGGCAGGTGAAAAGGCCTGTATGGCCCATCGACCATCTAGAGCCATCAACCAAGCTGCGACCTATTGCTTCAGTTCAATCAACGCGCTCGCCTGCATGCTGCCGAAGCCACCGGGTGCCTGACGCCGTGATCCGGTAGCGCTGGTTTTTGCTGTTCGGCTTGTCCGGCATGGTCCTTTCCACCAGGCCCGCGGCCAGAGCGGGCAACAGGTAGGCCTTGCGGAAATGCTCCGCATGCTTGAGGCCCACGGCGTCCATCAACGACGCACGGGGCATCTCCCCCTGCAGAACCCCGAGAAGCCTCGTGACTTCCGCGGTGACTTCCGCGGTGACTTCCGCGGTGACTTCCGCGGTGATCGGTTGGGCCAGCGGGTGCACCGGCAATCGCACCACGAACGATAACCGCTCGTCGTCGGTTTCGAACACCGGTTCCGGTGATCCATTCGCACGCATTGCCTTGAGAATTTTCGGGATGCCCGTGGCGCGGCCTTCCGTGAGCCGAAGCTCCTTGAGGAACTCACCGATGCGCCGGTTGCGGTAGCGCCGGCTGACGGCACGGCCTGTCCGCAGATCCTCCAGCCGCACCGACCGATCCGGCCCCGGGTAACTCAGCACCACCAGTTCATCCGGGCCGATGCGGACCTCCACCGGATCGTGGCTCTCGTAAGTGCGGTGGTACACCGCATTCACCAACGCCTCCTCCACCGCCGCGAACGGGAAATTCCAGGCCCGAGTGGCCTCGGCCCGCTGGGGGTGCTTGGCCACCGTTTCGTGCAGGTAGTTGCGCTGCAGGTAATCGAGCGCCTCGCGAACCATGCGCGACAACGGGCCCTGGAAAGACTTCTCGACGATGACATCCCCGCCAGTGCCTTGAGGAAACGCCACCACATCCACCTGTGCGCCCGGAAAGAAATCCGTGGGTGCCTCGTTGAAGAACAGCAGCCCCACGTTCTTGGGCCAGGGCGACTCGGCAGGCCCGCCCACCACATTCATCTGCCGGCCCAGCGCTTCGACTGACAGGTCGGCCGCATCAGCGGCCAAGGCACTGTCCACCTCCTGCAGGAATGCCTGCATCAACGGCTTGGACAGCGAAGCCACCGTGGTTGCCTGACAAAACCGGTCGTCCCAGGGCACTTTGGCCGTCAGGCTCAGCAGCTCCTGCTCCGCCTCGCCCTTGGCCTGCACGGTGCTGCTGTAGCGGCGGATATAGGGGTACCAGACCTTGTGCCTGGCCGTCACCGCTTCCGGCACTTTGTAGGGCCGGTTCTGCCCGCCGGGCGCCCACAGCACCACCAGATGGCGGCCTTGCACGACCTCCAGGCTCAGTACGGGAAAGTAGGGCGGCTGCATCAACTGGCATGCGGCCAGCAGTTCCCGCTGAATCTTGTCGAGTTGATTCGCCGCCAGCCCCTTGGGCGGAAAGACGGGCTGGCCGTTGGCATCGCAGTCCTGCCCGATCACCACATAGCCACCACCCAGGTTTTCGAAGTCGTTGGCAAACGCGCATAGCGTGCGAAGGATGGCATCGGGATTCCAGCCCTCCTTGTATTCGATCCGCTCCCCCTCCACGGTGCGCTGGTGCAGCAAATCAAGCAGGTTGATGGGCAGCTTGGGTGGCGTGGGCTGGAGCATGGTGCGGGCAATCTAGCATGGGCGTTCCGGAAGCCTGCCGGCCCTTCAACCGGCCGACGCATCTCCCGGGTAAATCCACCGATACAACGGCGCCACCAGCAGCAGCACGGCGATCAGCCGGCACACCTGGAAGGCCGTCACCACCGGCACGCCCAGTTGCAGCACCTTGGCGGTGATCGACATCTCGGCGATGCCGCCGGGGGCCGAGGCCAGCACCATCGTCACCCAATGCATCCCGGTGGCCCGGGACAGCGCCACCGCGAACAGGGCGCACACGGCGAGCAGCACCAGCGTGCCGATCGCCACCGACCCCAACCAACGCGGCGCGGTATGCAAAAAGCCGGGGCGAAAGCGCACGCCCAGGCTGACGCCGATCACCAGCTGCGCCGCATTGACCAGCGCCTGTGGCACGGCCGACAGCGTGATGCCCGCCATGGCCAGGCCCATCGACACCAGCAGCGCGCCCATGAACCAGGGGTTGGCGCGGCCCAGGCGGTCCATCGCCAGCGCGCCCAGGCCGGTGAGTCCGGCCAGCAGCGCCAGGCCCTGCACGTCCACCACGCGCACGGCGGGCGGCAGCAGGTCCAGGCCGTGCAGGCCGCTGAACTGCAGCGCGAACGGAATGGTCACCGTCACGATCACCAGCCGCAGGCTGTGGCTGGCCGCCACGAGGTCGGTGCGGGCGTGTTCGCGCTCGGCCAGCAGGGTCATCTCCGAGGCCGCGCCGATGGCGCCCGAAAAATAGCTGGTCGCGCGCACCACCGGCGCCGGGACGCCCTGCAAATGCGGCGCGTGCACGCGGTACAGCCATGCGCCGAACAGCCAGCCCCCGAACAGCGCCCACGCCACACCCAGCGCGATCGCCCACCACAGCCCCGCCACCAGCGCGGTGACCTGCGGCGTGAAATACAAACCCAGCACCGCGCCCAGGGTCCACTGCCCGGCATTGCGCAGGCGCCGCGAACTGGCCGTGGGCACGCCGGAGATGGACAGCAGCGCGGTGGCGACCAGTGGACCGATCATCCAGGGCAGGGGCGTTTGCAGGGCCAGGCACACCACCGCGGCCGCAAGGGCCAGGGCCAGGGTGAGAAGGATGCGGGCAGGTGGAAAAGAGAGCATCGGCGGGCGCGGAGCGGCGAAATCCAGGGGAGGGGAAAGTATCGCCCGCGCGGCGCCGGCCCCCTTCCCGCACCCAGGATTGCGATGAAAAAGGCCGAATGCCCTAGTACTCATTGCCCTCGATGCTATTTAATTAATAGCAAACCAATCCGCCAGGGTCAGAAGGGCCGGGCCGCGGGGCGCAGCGGTTCGCCCGGGGCCGCGGCCCCGGGCCGGGCGAGGGCGCCCAGCGCGCCGGTCAGCGAGGGGTACCTGAACACATAGCCCTCGGCGAGGGCGCGCCGGGGCACCGCGTGCTGCCCGCAGAGCAGGAGTTCGGACATCTCCCCCAGTGCAGCGCGCAGGGGCCACGCCGGCATCCGCAGCAGGACCGGCCTGCCGAAAGAGGCCGCCATCGCCGCAGCGAACCGCGCCTGCGAGGGCACGTCCGGTGCCACGGCATTCACGGGGCCGGCCATGCCGGGGCGGGACAGGGCGTGGCAGACCAGGCCCACCGCATCGTCGCGGTGAATCCACGGCACGCGCTGCCGCCCGCTGCCGAGCACGGCGCCGAGTCCGACCCGTGCCGCCCAGGCCAGCGGCGAATAGGCCCCGCCCTGCGGCCCCAGCACCAGGCCCATCCGCAGGCAGACCACCCGCACGCCCAGAGCCTGTGCCGCGCCTGCCGCGCGCTCCACCTGGGCGCACAGGTCCGACTGGAAGCGCCCGGGCTGCGGCGCGCCGCGTTCGTCCAACGGCGTGTCCGCCGCGGGCACGCCGTAGAAACCCACGGCCGAAGCCCCCACCAGCACGGCGGGCGGACAGTGCAGGCGCTGCATCAGCCCCAGGAGCTGCCGGGCCGTCCCGACCCGGCTCTCGACCATTTGCCGGCGCCGCGCGCGGGTCCATGGCCGGCCCAGGACCGGCGCGCCGGCGAGGTGGACCACGGCGTCGATGCGCGTCTCGCCCGGGATGTCCTCCAGGCGGTCCAGCGCCCAGACCTGCGGGCCGAAGGTCGCGCGGGCCTGCAGCGGATCGCGCGTCCAGACGATCACGCGCCGGCCTTCGCCTTGCAGCCGGCGCACCAGCGCCGTGCCGATGAAGCCGGTGGCGCCCGTCACCAGCACCGCGGGCCCGTGGGCGGCAACGGGCAGGGGTTCAGCGGATGGCACGGCCGCCCGCAGCCGCACGACGGCGAACGCATTGCGCACGCTCCAGGCCAGCACCACCACGGCCGCCACCGTGAACAGCCAGGACCAGGCCCCGTGCCCGACCCGCACCACGCCGGTCGGCAGGGCCGCGTGCGCCGCGAACAGGGGCGCGATCACGCCGACCAGCACGCCATAGCTCACCGCCAGCAGCGTGTGGAGCACCCGCTCGGCGGGGGGCAGGCGGCGGCTGCGGTCCTCCTCCAGGAAGTCCGCCGCGGTGATGACGATCTCCACCGCCAGCAGGGCCGTCGGCAGCAGCACCCACCAGCCCTGCCACTGCACCCAGGCGAACCCCAGGAAGAGCACGCCGTAGATGGCCTCGCGCGCCGCGTGCAGCAGCAGCTCATGGCGGGCCGAGGTTCGCTGCGGCAGGCGGGCGGACCACTCGTGGTGCCAGAGGTTGTCGAACGCCCCCATCAGGGCCTGCACCGTCAGAACGATGAAAACGATGTCCATGGAATCACTCCTCGGGATCGGTGAACACACCGGTTTGAAAAAACGTGCAGCCCCACAGCGGGTGCGCCATGTCCAGGGTGAAGCGGAACGTGCCCGGCCCTTCGTCGCGGTGCTCGACCCGGCACCGCCCCGGCGTGAGCCCATCGGGAATGGGCACGCAGAACGCGCCCAGCGCCAGGAAATACCGGCGGCTGTAGAACACCAGGGCCCCGTCCTCCACCACCACGTCGAGCGCCATGGACAGCCCGCCGCTCGTGCGCTCCTGCAGGCCGCCGTCCGGGCCGCGCAGCTTGGTCGAGCGCACGACGGCGGCGTCGCGCCGCCCCGGCAGGCGAAGGTGGCGCTCCCACACGACACCGCCGCGGGCGTCGCAGTGCACCCGCACCTCGGCGGGCACGCCGGTCTCGTCGGCATCCAGCAGCGGCCCGCCCAGCAGGCGCGAGGCCCAGGCAAAGCACCGGCCCATGCGGGACCGCCGGACGTCCAGCGCGCCGCTGTAGCGCACCGGCGCATGGCCTGCCGCGAAACGGCGGCGGATCGCGGGCGAAAGCCGGTGCCATTGCGCCGCGCCCAGCAGTGCGGCCAAGTCCAGGGGCGCCGGCATCTCGGCAGGGGCATGGCCATCTGCATAGGCATCGGCATCGCGGGTCAGAAGGAGGGGTGTGGCGATCTTCATGCCTTCTGTATTGCAGGGCACGTGCCAGCGCACAGACCGTTGATTTCAAACGGTTTTTTAATCCACCTGTCAACGCGGTAGACAGCTGCGGCGGGCGCGCTGTCGACACGGTTTACAGTGCCGGATGGCCATTCACATCGCGCTCGCCCTGGCATTCGTTCAGACCCTGGCCCTGTCCGGCGTGCTGTGGCTGTGGGCCCAGCACGTGGCGGGCGCCCGGCTGCTGATCGTCTTCCTGCTCGGCGTGGGGCTGTGGATCGTGGGCAACGAGCTGCCCAACTGGGCCGGCATCGGCACCGCGCCCTTCGCCATGGCCCTGCTGGCGACGGTGCCCATCACGTCCGCGGCGTTCTTGCACTTCTGCGCCATCTTCACGGCCAGCGGCTGCGGCCCTGGGCCTTGCGGGTGGCCTACGGCGCGGCGTGCGGCGCGACCGCGCTGTCCTGGTGGGTGCCGCCGGGCGCGTTCGAGCACTTTCCGCCGTTCACCGGCGTGCAGTGGGTGGTGGTGCCCAATGCGGCCGGATGGACCACCAGCCTGGTCTGGGCCACCTGCGCGAGCGCGGGCCTGCTGGTGCTGGCCAAGGCCTTCTGGCAGACGCGGGTGGCCACCGAACGCCGGCAGATCGCAGCCGTGGCCCTCTCCTGCGGCTGGGGGCTGATGTGCATCTCGGGCTACGCGTTCGCGGCCCTGCGCATTCCCCAGTACCCCTGGCAGGTGCTGGCTTTCCCCGCCTACCCGCTGATCCTGGTCTACGGCATCCTGCGCTACCGGGTCTTCATGGCCAACGCCTGGGCGCGGCGGGCCCTGGCCTGGGCGATCGTGCTGTTCCTGGGCCTGCTGGCCGTGCCGCTGACCTTGCTGCTGCCGGTGGAGTCGCGCTGGCTCACCTCCGCCGTGGTGGCCGCCACCTGCCTGGCCTGGAGCGGGCCGGTGCGCCGGCTGGCCGAGCGCCTGGTCTACCCCGGAGGCACCCCGACGGCGCACGACCTGGGCACCTGGCGCGGCGCGCTGTCCACGGCCCAGTCGCTCGGCGAACTCTCGTCCATCGCCGCCTCGCTGCTGTCCCAGCGCATGGGCGTGGCCGTGCGGGTGGTCACGGGCCCCTCGCTCGCCCCCGATCCGCACACCCCCACGGTGCACTGCCGCAAGGACGGCGCCCAGTGGCAGGCCCGGCTGCACGGCTTCGAGCAGGCGCCGCCGGGGCAGCGGCATCTGGCGGAGCTGTTCGGCACCGTCCTCGTGCAGGCGGCGGGCCAGGTGGAAAACGCCGCGGCCGCAGAGCAGCGCGAGCGCGAGCGGCAGCTGCAGGCCCGCCTGGCCGAACTGGGCTCGCTCGCGGCCACGGTCGCGCACGACCTGCGCAACCCGCTGAACGTGATCGCCATGGCCACGGCCTTTTCACCGGCCGAGGTCCGCAAGGACGTGCAGGAGCAGATCGCCCGCATCTCGCGCCTGGCGGAGGACCTGCTGGACTACGCCAAGCCCTGGCAGATCGAGCCGCGGGCCATCGACCTGTCGCAGCAGGTGCGCCAGGCGATCCGCCACGCCCCGTCCGTGGAACTGGGGCCCGGGCTGGACAAGCCCTGCCCCGTGCACGCCGACCCCGCGCGGCTGGACCAGGTGCTGGCCAACCTCCTCACCAACGCCCAGGCCGCCGCAGGCCAGCGGCGGGTTCACGTGGATGCCGAGTCGGGCGATGACGGCCTGCGGCTGCATGTCTGCGACGACGGGCCCGGCATTCCCGCCGAGCTGCGCGAGCGGCTGTTCCAGCCCTTCGCCTCGCGCAGCCCGGGCGGCACCGGGCTGGGCCTGTCCATCGTCGCGCGCATCATGGCCGCGCACGGCGGCACGGCCGCACTGACCGAGCGCCCGCCCTGGCGCACCTGCTTCACCCTGACCTTTCCTCCCCACCGACCATGACCGCTTCTCCCTCCCTGGGCCACATCCTGCTAGTGGACGACGAGCCCGCCTACCAACGGCTGGGCAGTTCCTTCCTGCGCGAACTGGGCCACCGGGTCACCGTGGCCGGCAGCGGCGAAGAGGCCGCCTGGGCCTTCGGACAGGACCGCGCCCACGTGGTGCTGCTCGACCTCGCCATGCCGCCCAGCATGGACCCCGAAGCGGGCCTGGAGCTGATCGGGCAGTTCGCGGGCTCGGTCGTGGTGGTCCTGAGCGGCCACGGAGACCGGGAACTCGCCCTGCGCGCCGCCGAAAAGGGCGCGTGGGACTTCCTCACCAAGCCCATCGACCCGGACATGCTGCGCTTCGTCGTCTCGCGCGCCATGCACAAATCCCGCCTGGACGAAGAATTGCGGGAGCTGCGCGCACGCGAGGGCAGCGAAGACCTGGGCATCGTCGGCCAGTCGCCTGCCGCGCAGCAGCTGCGCGCCATGGTGCGCCGCGTGGCCGGCACCTCGGTGAGCGTGATGGTGCTCGGGCCCACCGGCACGGGCAAGGAGCTGGTGGCCCGCGCCCTGCACCAATGCAGCGCTCGCCGGCAGGGCCCTTTCGCGATCATCCACTGTGGCGCCCTGTCCAGCGAGCTGCTGGAGAGCGAGCTTTTCGGCCACCTGAAAGGCAGCTTCACCGGCGCCCACCGCGACCAGCCGGGCCTGGTGGAAACCGCGCACGGCGGCACGCTCTTCCTGGACGAAGTGGGCGAAATGCCGCCCGCCATGCAGGTCAAGCTGCTGCGCTTCCTGCAAGAGGGCACCTTCCTGCCCGTGGGCGGGCGCGAGATGAAGAAGGCCGACGTGCGCGTGGTGTCGGCGACGCACCGCGACCTGGAGGGCATGATCCAGGATGGCAGCTTTCGCGAGGACCTCTTTTACCGGCTCAAGGGCGTGGTGATGCGCATCCCGCCCCTGGCCGAGCGGGGCATGGACGTGCCGCTGCTGGCCGCGCACTTTCTGCGCCGCGTGGCGCCGCAGGCCCTGTTCGCGCCCGACGCCCAGGCCTGGCTCGCCACGCAGCCCTGGCCGGGCAACGTGCGCCAGCTCCGGGCCCTGGTGGAGTCGGCCGGTGCGCTCATCGCCCCGGGCCACCTGCGCATCGACCTCGACCTGTTGCGGTTCGCCAGCGGCGACCTGGCGCACCTGCCGGATGCGGGCCCGGCCGATGCGGCAGCGGCCGCCCCCGACGGCGCGCTGGATGCGGCCATCTTCGAGCTGGAAACCCGCATGGTGCGGGAAGCGATGGAGGCCACCCAGGGCAACCAGTCGGAGGCCGCGCGCCGCCTGGGCATCTCGCGCGCCGGGCTGATCAAGAAGCTCACCCGGCTGGGCCTGCGCTAGCGGGCGCCGGCCCCCGGCCCTGCCCGCCCCTTACCCGCCCCTCAACCGCACGTGCCCAGGTTCCCGCACTGCGTGCAGTAATCGCAGCCGTCCTTGCGGATCACCGCGTGCGCGCCGCACTCGGGGCACTTCTTGCCGGCCATCGCGGGCGGCATGCCCATGGGCGCCTCGGGCTCGTCCAGCGGCAGCACCTGCTGCACCGGGTCCGGCACGCGGCTGGCCAGGATGTTCTGGATGGCATAGGCCATGGCGGCCACCTCGGAGTCGTGCCACAGCGGCACGCGCGTGCCGTCTTCGCGCTGGCGCGTGCCCAGGCGCACGGGGCCGCGGTCCCATGCCACCTTGCGCATGTCGCTCAGGGCGCGCTCCAGGAAGCCGCCGCGCGCGGCCAGCGAGAGCATGCGCATGCTGGAGGTGATCCACTGCTGCGATTCGCCGCTCTGCCCCACGGGCATGAAGAACTCGATGGCGCGGTCCACCGTGCCCGTGCCGCCGGCATTGGGCACCGGCAGGAACGACACCACCAGGTACAGCGTCTTGTGGCCCTCCTGCGTCCAGTACTCCACCTTCTCGGCGACGGCCGGCAGGGCGCCCTTGGGCCGGCTTTCGATCACGGTGCGCATGGGGTCGATGGGGGCTGCGGCCGATGCGGGTGCCGCTACGGGCGCGGCCGGGGCCGGCGCGGCCTCGGGCGCATGCGTTTCCAGCACGGCGCCCAGGATGGTGTTGGGCCGGTAGGTGGCCAGCCCCTTGAGCCGCGCGCGCCAGGCGGCGAGGTACAGGCCCTTGAAGTCCTCGTACGGGTAGTCGGCCGGCACGTTCACCGTCTTGGAGATCGCCGTGTCCACGAAGGGCTGCACCGCCTCCATCATGGCGATGTGGTCGGCGGCGGGCATGGACAGCGCGCTCACGAAGTAGTCGGGCAGGGCATTCACATCGCCGCCCAGCTCGCGGTACAGCCGCCAGGCGTGGTCTTCCACGGCGTATTCGCTCATGCGGCCGTCGCCCTCGCGCTTCCTGCGCTTGTAGGTCCACGAAAACGGCGGCTCGATGCCGTTGGAGGCGTTGTCGGCGAAGGCCAGGCTCACCGTGCCCGTGGGCGCGATCGACAGCAGGTGGCTGTTGCGGATGCCGTGCTCGCGGATCTGCGCCTGCAGCGCCTGCGGCAGCCGGCTGGCGAAGGTGCCGGGCGCCAGGTAGCCGGCCGCATCGAACTTCGGGAACGCCCCTTTCTCACGCGCCAGCGCCACCGACGCGGCATAGGCCGCATCGCGCAGGCGCTCGGCGATCTGCGCGGCCATGGCGCGGCCCGCTTCGCGGTCGTAGCGCAGGCACAGCATGGCCAGCGCGTTGCCCATGCCGGTAAAACCCACACCGATGCGCCGCTTGGCGGCCGACTCCGCGCGCTGCGCCTCCAGCGGCCAGAAGGTCACGTCCAGCACGTTGTCGAGCGCGCGCACCTGGGTGGCGACGCTCTGCTCGAAGGCCTCGAAATCGAAGGCCGGCGCGCCCGCCAGCCCGAATGGGTTGCGCACGAAGCGCGTGAGGATGATCGGCCCCAGGTCGCAGCAGCCGTAGGGCGGCAGCGGCTGCTCGCCGCAGTTGTGCACATACAGGCCATTCGCGTCGAAGGCGTGGCAGTCGGCCACGGTGACGTCGTACACGTCCTCGCACCCATCGGCCGCGATGGAATCCACGGTGGCGGTGAATCGCTCGCGGTTCAGCCGGCGCTGGTCGCCCGCCAGGGCGGCTTCCAGGTGAGCGGTCTTGGCGGTGTCGGCAAAGCCGATGCGATCGGCGTACACCTGCAGGTTGTCGCCGGACACCACCAGTTCGTGCTGCGCCTGCGTGGGGTAGGCCCGGATGCCGCCACGCCCGTCGGGCAGCACAGAGTGCTGCGCGGGGCGGCGGCCGGTGTACAGCGTGGAGGCGATCCCGAAGCGCAGCAGCATGCGCTGCACGGTGCGCAGCAGATCGGCATCGCTTTGCGACAGGCGCACGCTCACGCCCTTGTCCTGGGCGTCCTGCACCGAACCGTCGGCATCGAACAAACCACGCAGCAGGCCGGCGGCGAAGGCGGAGGAGCCGCATTCCATGGCCGGCGTGATCGTCTTGTGGTCAGGCCACAGGCCCATGGCGTGCGCCAGTCGCCACAGCGCCGCGCTGGCCATGCGGGCCTCCCCGCGCGTGCCGATAGGGCGCTGGAACCCGCTGAAATCCGACCGGTGGGGCAACGTGGCCGCGGCAGCTTCGGCGGCTTGCACGATGCCTGCCGCGCCGGTGGCGGCATAGGCCACGGTGCCGTTGCCCACCTGCCGCAATTGGGGTGCCCAGACCGAGATCACCGCCTTGTCGGCCTTCAAGGTGCCGTCGCCCACGAGCAGGCCGAGCAGGTAGCCCTCGGCCTCGGTGCCCGCACCGTCCCATCCGCCGAGCGCGCGGTGGTCGTGCAGCACGATCTGGTCGCCCGGCTGCAGGTCGCCGGCCGCCGTCCACTCCAGGGACTGGGCGTAGCGGGTCTGCCGCGCCACGCGGCGCACGCGGTGGTCGGGCGTGAGGCGCAGCGTGTGGCCTTCGCGCGTGCGCAGGGCGATCACGGGCTTGTGGCCGGTCTTGAAAAATCCTTCGCTTTCCGTGCGGAAGACCCGGCCGTCCACCACCGCGCCGAACCGCCGCCCGATGAGGCCGACCACCTGCGCCGGGCCGTCCGCCGTCAGCACCCAGGTGTCGGCCGTGACGCAGGGATTCGTCGCCGCGATCGCCTCGCAGTAATGCAGGTTGTTGTCGCGGTTGATCGCATCGAGGAACAGGATGCCCGGCTCGGCGAAGTCGTAGGCCGACCGCATGATGGTGTCCCACAGGTCGCGGGCCGGCACGGTGCGGTAGACCCACTGGCCGTCGGTGCGCTGCACCGCGCCCTGCGCCAGCAGCGCGGCGCCGGGGCGCGCGGGGTGCACCAGGTCCCACGGCTGGCCATCGGCCACGGCCTGCACGAAGGCATCGGTCACGCCGACCGACACGTTGAAGTTGTTCCATCGCCCGGGGGTGCGCTTGGCGGTGATGAATTCGAGCACGTCCGGGTGGTCGATGCGCAGCACGCCCATCTGCGCGCCGCGCCGCGCGCCGGCGCTCTCCACCGTGGAGCACGACTGGTCGAACACGTTGATGTAGCTGCACGGCCCCGAGGCCAGCGAGGCCGTGCCCTTGACCTGCGCGCCCTTGGGCCGGATGCGCGAGAAGTCGTAGCCCACGCCGCCGCCGCGCCGCATGGTCTCGGCGGCCTCGCGCAGGGCCTCGTAGATGCCGGGATAGCCGCCGTCGTCCATGCCCTGGATGCAGTCGCCCACGGGCTGCACGAAGCAGTTGATGAGCGTGGCCTGGATGTCGGTGCCGGCGGCGCTCATGATGCGGCCCGCCCCGATGGCGCCCGCGCGCAGGTTGGCGAGAAAGCGCGCCTCGTGCGCCGCGCGCTCGGCGGCGGGTTCCACCGAGGCCAGGGCCCGCGCCACGCGGCGGTAGAGGTCCTGCACCTCCGTCTCGCCGGGCTTGAGGTACTTTTCGCGCAGCACGTCGAGGCTGATGGGCTGCACGGGGGTGGCGTCGGACGCCACGGGGGTGAAGGGGTCGCGTTGCATGTCGCTGGGGCTTCCACGGTGCACAAGGCCCCCGTTTTACTCCGGTGGCCCGCCGCCCGGCTTGCCCAATGTCAACGAGGACGGCGAGGGTTTTTCAGAGGGTGAAAGTGCCTGGGTGTATGCACGGCAGGGCCGCGCGATGGCGCCCCTCCTGGGCGGCCGGCGCGCGCGCTGCCGCGGTTTTTTGTTTCCTGGATCGAAACGCTGTGATTCCCGCGCCGGGGCTTATGCGCCCTGGCCGTTGGCGCCATATTCAAGGCAACGTGCCCCCGGTTCCCGGTGGCACGCCTGCCCATCCCTTGATCCCCCCTCCCTTTCCAGGAATCCACCATGTCCCCCACCGCCGAACTGGCCGCCGAACTCGAAACCGCCATCCACGGGCCCGATGCCACCCCGCTGATCGAGCGCCTGCAGTGGCGCTACGCCACCAAGAAGATGGACCCGGCCCGCCAGGTGCCCGAGGAGAAGGTCGAGCGCATCCTCGAAGCCGCGCGGCTCGCGCCCACCTCCAGCGGGCTGCAGCCGTTCGAGGTGCTGCTCGTCACCCAGCCCGAGGTGCGCCAGCGCATCCAGGCCATCGCGTGGAACCAGGCCCAGATCACGGACGGCTCGCACCTGCTGGTGTTCGCCGCGTGGGACGACTACACGCCCGAGCGCATCAACGCCATGTTCGACTACACCAACGCGGTGCGCGGCTTCAAGAACGAAGGCTGGGAGAACTACCGCAACATGCTGCTGGGCACCTACCCGCAGCGCGGTGCCGAGGTGAACTTCCAGCACGCCGCCCGGCAGGCCTACATCGCCCTGGCCGCCGCGCTCATGGCCGCGGCCTACGAAGCGGTGGACAGCACGCCGATGGAAGGCTTCGACCCCGACGCGCTCGACACCCTCCTGGGCCTGCGCGCCCGCGGACTGCGCGGCGTGGCAATCGTGCCGCTGGGCTACCGCCAGGCCGACCAGGACTGGCTGGCCCCGCTGCCCAAGGTGCGCCGTCCGCGCGAGCAGTTCGTCACTGAGGTGTTATCGTCGGCGCTGGGCCGCCCGTGCCGGAAGTTCAGGGCGGTTTCAGGACATTGAGCGGTCCACAGCGTGGCGGTCTGCCTCCCGCTGCGTTGGTAAACGGTCCGCCGCACTTTCACGGGGCCTTAACGGGTCCCAAAGCGCCACTCGATGCCCCGATCCCACACCGAAAATGCTAGCAGCGGTTACTTTTTGCGAAGCCGATGTGCCTGGCCTTTGATTGTTGTCGATGGCCCTCTGAAGCAGCGATGCAGCGCCCGTGTTGCAATTGCCGACCTTGTCAGAGGTGTGCGGGGGAAGCCGCTGGAATCGCGGGGTTGCAACACTCAAGGAACTTCGGCGTTCGACATCTGCAAGAGGAGGGAAAAGCTCGGAGGGAACGCCTGTTCCGTTTCGACCCAGCAACTCATCTTGGTACAGCCGGTGGAGATCGAACTGTTGCCTGGCCTCGAGCAGAGCGGTGCTGTCCACATCGGATATCTGCCGCAAACTGACCTTATGCCCAATGTCCTTGGGCAGATTTTCAAAGGCGCGGAGATCTCTCTCTGGCGCAGCAGGCTTCGCCACCCTGTAATCGTCCGCTTTTTTGGGCCAAAGCTCCATGGTTGACATTGGCAATAGACGATAGATGGAAGATATTTCTTCATGGAGTGATGCGGGATCGGACGAATCTCCGCGCGTGCGGCTATAAGCGGCATAGAAATCCTCCCGGCTAGCAAAACTTTCACCCGCCAATCTGGAAATAGCAGCGCGCGCAGCCTCGGGTAATTTGTCTGATCCTTTGCCTCCTGACTTGTCAAGGAGACGTTTCAGCATGCTGTCATCCAGGATCACTGGTCCGCGTTTCGGGTCACCTCCGACCCCATACAAAATGGCGCCACTTTTGCGCCCTTTGCCTGGATCTCCTGCAACGACATAGCCGTGCGTAGGAAGCGCGTAGCCTCGCGTATTTCTATTCACGTAATACACGGGCACCTTGCGCAACGCTTCTACGCCTACCGATTTCACTTCTTGGAGCGCCGTGCGAAAAGCATCCCTTTCCTTGCCCAGCGGCAGCGATGGGCGCTGGCCCGGATACCGCGCATCCACCACAGCCCCACTGCCATCGGTGAGAAAGTCGATGCACGCCGTCTTGCCGCCCACGCGGCGCGTGGCCCTCGTCCAGCCATCGCCCAGATCCAGCATGGTGGCATCAGGCTGCCCTCTACCGCTTGCCATGAACTCGATAAAGGCTTGGGTCCGGGCGTTTGAGTTCCGCAATCCCAGGATCGACTGAATCTTGTGCCCGAGTCTTTCGGTCGTTTCAGTGGCTTGCGTCCAGCCCACACGGTGTCTCTCAGCATGCAGTTCACTGCGCACCCGAATGTCTATGCGGCTGGGCTCGGCGCAGGAAGATTCCTGGCTGGTTGCGCCCTCTCGTGCATCCGGTTTCGGGGGGCTGCCTAGCGATTCGAGCGAAGGGTCCGCCAAGCCCGTGGAGCGGCTGGAAACGCTGGCGGAAGAGGCCGCCGCCGCATTATGGTCATCTGTCTTGGCAGACGTGCGCGACGAACCAGGATCGGTGGCCGCGCGACGAGTAGGTGGTTGGCTCGGTATCACTGCATTCTCCTCAATGATGATGAAATGCCCAACTTGGCGAGTGTCCTCTGAGCATATGTTGCGTGACGCAAAACCAACCCTCGCCACAAGAAGCTATCGCTCTTTGGGCGAAGTCCAGGGTCTGCAATGCAGATCTGGTTTGGCGCAAGTAGTTCTCCGGCCGGGCGTCGGGTCATGAGGCCATCGGTCTAACACCACTTCGCCTATGCGCTGCCTGCGCAGGGTAGTGGCTTATCGTGCTGTTGCTACCGTCGTAGAGATCATCAAACAGCGATTTGCGCAGATCAGCATCGGTACTC
This sequence comes from Acidovorax sp. SUPP1855, assembly GCF_030158955.1. Lineage (NCBI taxonomy): Bacteria > Pseudomonadati > Pseudomonadota > Betaproteobacteria > Burkholderiales > Comamonadaceae > Acidovorax > Acidovorax sp. SUPP1855. Next base: position 24,188 of record NZ_BQXI01000022.1, read on the forward strand.
TCGAACACCATGAGATTTTCATTGGAGCGGTAGTGGGACTGGCCGTCCAGGTTATAGGAGCCCGTCATCAAGACATAGGATCCGTCATTCCTTGTCAGTACATAGTTCTTCGCATGGAGGACTTGTTCATGCTCGGTGTCAAGGTGGTGCTCACGTGCCAGCCGTGCATTGGGCTCGTAATGCCTGACCGTCAGCAGGCCGCGTAATTTGGCTGTCTTCTCGGCATAAAAATGCCGCGCTGCATATTCGACCCAACTCCTTGAAGAAGGATCGACGAGAACATTGACGTTGCAGCCCTTCGACAGCGCCTCTTTGATCATTGCCAGGGCCTCGGTGCCTATTTTCTTGCCGACGATGTCAATCCTTTCACCGGCCACGGCGCTCCGAAAGATGCTGGCGATTGCTCGCCCGATGGGTTTGCCTTCGATGTGTCCGCCCGTGGAGAACATGTTCTTGTAGCCGTCCGACGGGTTCTGGACCCACAGGACCTTGTGCTGGCCTCCTTTCAGAGGAACGCCGGCTCCGTTTAAGGCGTTTTGAAAACGTGCCAGCGTGGCCTCTGCTCCTGGACCGCCCATATCGAGCGGTGAGCGGACGTCTATGTCCGCCAGTGCCTGCAAGGCTGCCAAGTCTTTCACCGGAGCCATGGAGGGAGCCCCCCCCCTCCATCTGCAGTTGCGCGCATTGGACGGCATGCCCGCCAATCAATTCATCCAGGAAATAGTGACGTTGACTGGATGCCAGTTCGGCGCTGATGGCGATGCAGCCGCCGTCCATCCACCCGTCCTTGGTCTTGTTGGCAATGCTGGCGCCCAGCGTCGCGGCCACCCCTTGGTCGTTGATACAGAATTTGTTGTGATGAGACCCTGCGGCGCCCTTCGGCCTTCGCTGCCACGAAGTAGATGCCGCATTTCACATGGCCTATGCGCAGTTCCTCGATGCGTTGCTGACGGTTATAGGTCTCGACCACCGCTGGCCATGTGATGGTGCCTGGGACGTGGCTATTGGACTTGAGCGACATGTTCGCCGTTACGTTCTGGCCGACGATCGCGGATACGACAGCATTCCTCTGAAGTTTGTTGTCGTTGTAGAGGAATACGAATTTGAAATGGCTGTCGTGCTGCTTTTTGGCCAGCGATTCCAACATTGCAAACGTGGTTGCAGACACCTGACCCGGCTCATGATCCTTGGTGGGATTGACGCTGAAAGAGGTGAGGATGGCAAACCTCTCGGCCGAGTCGATGGTCATCCGGATCAGCTTCTTCTGGCGGTCCTCACTCGACGGAATGGTGCTCAGGACGAACGCGCTGGCGTCGAAGTGGACGTACCGCGATGGCCAATGGCGAGCAAGTTCTGCATGGACCTCGTCCGTGAGCGCTCCGATGGCGGACGAGCCCGATGCAGCGCCGGGAGAAGCCGTCCTGCCCACTCCAGGGAGAGCGCTGGAAAGATCGAGACGCGCATTTCTTGGCGATGTGGGGGCCGGGTTGGAACGCGGTTCCAGCGCATAGTGGCCCAGCGCGGGAGGCTTCTGGAACTCGGGTGTAGGAAACTGCTTCTCTGGCACACTGGTATGGCGGCATGTCGATTTCTTGGCTGCATCTGATATGTGCATTCTGTAACTCCTCTGCGGTGGCATGCATGTTGGCTCCACGGCCGGGCAAGCGTCTCTCCGATGCCGAAGACAGCGTCTCGGGTACGAAGGGCAGATTCCAAAGCGAAACGCGATACCAGCCACCCGCCAGGACCACCGATGTCAAAGTCCGGCGCGTCGCAGTGGCGTCTCCCCGTTCCGGCCAGAAGACTTGCGAGGCTTGCCAGATCGCGCCGCCGTCTTCTTCGCGCCGGGAATATCTCCGGGACGATGTTCGCGATCCTGGAATCGCTCGCCAGGAAGCAGCACGACAAGGACTTTTCGTTCGTCCTTTTCTACAACGACACCAAGCTGCAGACCAACGCGGTCATCTCCGCGGTCGTGGGCCAGAACGTCACGACCAACATGAGCCTGCGCTCGAGCAGCCGAACGCATGCCACCACCACGTGGCCCGCGGTCGTCAAGGCCTACAACCGGCAGCAGACCGACGCGAGCCTGAAGATCACCCGGCCCCTGTGCAACCTCTACTTCGTCGCCGCCAAGGCCAAGGGCGTGGCCGGGTCGCACCACAACAAGTTCTGCATCAATGACAAGGGGGTCGCCGCCACCCTCGGAGCGAGCCTGGCCAACAAGACCAAGGACAGCTGGATGGACGGCGGATGCGTCACGCTGAGCCAGCCCTTGGCAGCACGGCAGCGGGACTATTTTCTCGACGAACTGATCGGCAGGCACACCGTGCACGGCGGGCAGCTCCAGGTGAACGGCGACGGCGAACTGGTCACGGAGAAGATGAAGGACCTGTCACGCATCCAGGCCCTGGGAACGGTCGACATCGAATCGCCACTCGATCAGGCCGGACCGCACAAGGAACAGGCCGTCGCGCGCCTGCGCGACTCCCTGGCCCAGGCAGGGGTGGAATTCGATGGCGCAGCGCACAAGGTGCTCTGGGTGCAGAACACGTCGAGCGGCTACAAGAACATGTTCTCCACGCGCGGCCACATCGAAGGCAAGCCCATCGGACAGGTCATGTCCCGGTTCTTTTCCGGGGCCCAGCCAGGGGAAACGATCAACATCGTGAACAAGACCATCGGCAGCGAAGGCATGGCGCTCATCACCGACGCGCTCGCCAGGGGCTGCAACGTCAATGTGCTGATCAACGAGGACAACCGGGCGGCGCTGGAACGGGCGGCCCGCAAGTTCTTCGCCCATCCGGCGTCTTCCCCCGTGGGCACCCTCAACCTGCGGCATTTCGCGCCGAGCGAAACCCTGGCAGCAGCGCAGCACTTCAACACCGCGGAACAGGCCGTGGGCCATGCCAAGAATTACATCCTGGAGCGCCAGGACGGCTCCAGCATCGTCATGACGGGCTCCTACAACCTGGATGGCCAGTCCCACTACCGCTCCAACGAGAACCTCATGCTGTTCGAGACCCGCGGCCATGCGGTGAAAAACGCCCTGTTCGACGACCTCTACAACGGGTGCGACAGTCCCATCAGCACGTTTTCAGCCACGGTCAAGCGCCGCGGTTGACAGCCGCACGGTCCAACGGCACGGCAGGAAGAACCGGGCGGGGCATGGCTTTAGCATGCGCACATGCACCGTCCCTTCCTCCCATCGCGCCCGCCTTCCAGGCTTTCAGGACATCGATTCAGCAGCGCGGGATGGCCACGAGGCACCCGCCTTGCGGCCACCGCGCTGCTGGCCCTGCTCGCCGGCTGTGCGCATGGGCCCCCGGAGCCTGCCGACCCCACCCCCTGGCTCGCCCAGGTCCAGGCGCTGCTGCCCGCCGATGTGCTGCTGATCGGCGAGCAGCACGATGCCCCCGAACACCAGGCGCTGGAGCGCGAGGCCGTGCAGTGGCTGGCCGCGCGCGGGCAACTGGCGGCGCTGGTGATGGAGATGGCCGACAGCGGGCGGGCCACCGACGGACTGCCCCGCGACGCGGACGAGGCCCAGGTGCAGCAGGCGCTAGGCTGGAACGCGGCGGCCTGGCCGTGGGCGCAGTACGGCCCGGTGGCCATGGCCGCGGTGCGGGCCGGCGTGCCGGTGCGCGGCGGCAACCTGCCGCGGGCGGACCTGCGCGAGGCGATGCGGGACGAGCGCTGGGACCGGCACCTGGACGCCGCGGCGCTGGCGCGCCAGCACACCGCCCTGCGCGAGGGGCACTGCGGCCTGATGCCCGAGTCGCAGATCCCCGGCATGGCCCGCATCCAGATCGCCCGCGATGCCCGCATGGCGGCGGTGGCCGCGGCGGCGCGGCGCCCCGGGCAAGTGGTGGTGCTGGTGGCCGGCGGCGGCCACGTGCTGCGCGGCGTGGGCGTGCCCACGCACTGGTTTCCGGGCCTCACGGCCAAGGTGGCGCTGGCGCAGGCCGGCGGGGCACCCGACCCGCAAGCGGGCGACACCGACGCAGTGCAGGCCACCCCGGCCCTGCCGGCGCGCGACCCTTGCGCCGAGCTGCGTCGCTCGCAGGGCGCCAGGCCCTGAGGCGCCACGGCGAACCCGGTGGAGGGTTCAAGCCAAAACGGCCTCCAGCACATGATCCACTAGGGCATATCGCTATTATTTTTATAGCAATCGATCCGCCCGTTCGTCGCCCGTGCCGGCTCCATGGGCGCCGCCCACCTGCGCGCGCAGCAGCGCCGTGAATGCCTCGGCCGGCAGCGGGCGCTGGCACAGGTAGCCCTGGTAGCGGTCGCACCCGCGCTCGCGCAGGAAAGCCAGCTGCTCGGGGGTCTCCACGCCTTCGGCCAGCACCGCCAGCCCCAGGCTGTGGCCCATGGCGATGATGGCCGTGCAGATGGCCATGTCGTCGGTGTTCTGCGGCAGGTCGCGGATGAAGCCCTGGTCGATCTTGAGCACGTCGATGGGAAAGCGCTTGAGGTGGGCAAGCGACGAATAGCCCGTGCCGAAGTCGTCGATGGCCATGCGCAGGCCCAGGCCGCGCAGGCGCAGCAGCACCTGACGGGCCTCCTCGGGGCGCTCGGCGAGCGCGCCCTCGGTGATCTCCAGTTCCAGCAGCGTGGGCGGGTAGCCCGAGGCGGACAGGGCCGACGCAGCGCAGCCGGCCAGGTCGGTCAGGTGGAACTGGCGCGGCGACACGTTCACGGCCATGGTCAGGCCGGGCAGCCCGGCGGCGCGCCATGCCTGGGCCTGGCGGCAGGCCTCGTGCATGACCCATTCGCCCAGCGGGCCGATCATGCCGGAGTGCTCGGCCACCGGGATGAAGCGCGCGGGGGAAATCATGCCCTCCTGCGGGTCCATCCAGCGCACCAGCGCCTCGGCGCCGATCACCCGGCCGGTGGCGATGTCCACCTGCGGCTGGTAGTGCAGCTGCAGGTGGCCGAGCGCCAGCGCCGCGCGCAGGCGCGATTCGAGGGCGAGGCGCTCGCGCGCGGCCCGCGTCATGGCTTCGCTGAAAAAACACCAGGCGCCGCGCCCGCGCTCCTTGGCGCCGTACACGGCGGCGTGGGCGCCCTGCAGCAGGGCCTGGGCGCTGTCGCCATGGCGCGGGAACAGGCTGATGCCCACGCTCGCGCCGGCCACCACCTCGAAGCCCTCGGGCGAGCGCCAGGGCTCGGCCACGGCGGCGATCAGCGTGCGGGCGATGGCGGCGGCCTCGTCCTCGCTCGGGGCGTTGCGCACGAGCACGCCGACCTCGTCGCCCGCCAGGCGCCCGGCCAGATCGCCCGGGCGCAGGGCCGACTCCAGCCGGCGCGCGATGTGGCGCAGCACCTCGTCGCCCACGGCGTGGCCGTAGCTGTCGTTCACGTCCTTGAAGCGGTCCAGGTTGAGCAGCAGCACGGCCATGGACTCGCCGCTGACGCGGGCCTGGGCCGTGGCCTCCTCCAGCCGCTGGGCGAACCAGGTGCGGTTGGGCAGGCCGGTGAGCGGGTCGTTGTGGGCCAGGAACGCCAGGCGCTGTCGCTGGGTGTGCTCCTGCGAGATGTCGGTGAACAGGCACACGTAGTGCGTCACCACACCCGCGCCGTCGCGCACGGTGCTGAGCGACATGCGCTCGGGAAACACCTCGCCGTTCTTGCGCCGGTTCCAGATCTCGCCCTGCCAGCGGCCGCTGCGCGACAGCTCGGTCCACAGGGCCTCGTAGAAGGCCCGGTCGTGCCGGCCGGATTTGAACAGGCGCGGCGTCTGGCCGAGCAGCTCGGCCTCGGTGTAGCCCATCAACCGCGTGAAGGCCGCGTTCACCGAGAGGATGCGGTTGTTCGCATCGGTCACCACCATGCCCTCGATGGCGTTGTCCACCACCGTGGTCGCCAGGCGCTGGCGCTGCTCGGCGCCGCGCGCCATCCGTGCCCAGGCGCGGCCCCGGCGCACCAGCGCGGCGGCATCGGCCGCCTGCAGCCGGCGCAGACCGGCCACCGCCAGGGCGGCGGAAACCAGCACGAAAGCGATGTCCTTGGCGCTGCCCCACAGGCCGGCATGGGTGCCGCCACCGGCGTCGGTGCCCAGCAGCCATGCCAGCAGCGCGTCGCCGCCCGCCACCCACGCCACGCCCGCCGCCACATAGGCGGCCCATGCCCAGCCGGGCACCCGCGTCAGGGCCGGGCCCTCCTCTTCATCCATGACTGTCCTTGTTGTGTTTTGCCTCGCCCGCCGGGCGCACCGCCCCTTCCGGGCGGCCTCCAATGGGACCGTATTCTCGCGCCAGCCAGGGCCCTCCAGAGCGATCGGCGCGGCACGGCCCCGGGCCTTGCTGCGACAATCGCCCCGCTATGAACCAAGCCTATATCCTTACCCTGTCCTGTCCCGACAAGCTCGGGCTGGTGCATGCGGTGTCCGGCTTCCTGCTGGAGCATGGCGGCAACATCGAAGAGGCCGCCCAATACAACGACCACGCCACCGGGCTGTTTTTCATGCGCGTGCAGTTCGCCTGCGGGGCGCACGACCACGCCGCGCTCAAGACGCAGCTGGCCGCCTTCGCCGGCCCGCACGGCATGCACTGGCAGCTGCACCCGGTGTCCGAGCCGATGAAGACCGTCATCATGGTCAGCCGCGAAGGCCATTGCCTGAACGACCTGCTGTTTCGCTGGAAGTCCGGCCTGCTGCCGGTGCACATCGCGGCCATCATCAGCAACCACCGCGATTTCTATCAGCTTGCGGCCAGCTACAACGTGCCGTTCCACCACATCCCCGTCACGGCCGCCACCAAGGCGCAGGCCGAGGCGCGGCAGTTCGAGATCATCGAATCCGAGGGGGCCGAACTGGTGGTGCTGGCGCGCTACATGCAGGTGCTGTCGGACGACCTGTGCCGCAAGCTGGAAGGCCGGGCCATCAACATCCACCACAGCTTCCTGCCCAGCTTCAAGGGCGCCAAGCCCTACTACCAGGCGCACGACCGCGGCGTGAAGCTGATCGGCGCCACCGCCCACTACGTGACGGCCGACCTGGACGAGGGCCCGATCATCGAGCAGGACGTGGCCCGCGCGGACCACAGCAAGACGGTGGAAGACCTCACCGCCATGGGCCGCGACACCGAAAGCCAGGTGCTGGCCCGCGCCGTCAAGTGGCACACCGAGCACCGCGTGCTGCTCAACGGCCACAAGACGGTGATCTTCCGCTGAAGGCCCCCCGGGTGCGGCGCATCGAGGGATCCCGGTGACCACGGCCCGCCCGTTCGACCGGCCACGCGGCACGGTGCGCGCAGCCGACCCGGATGGCGCCGGCGGGGACGGGCCGGGGGCGACCGGCCGGCGCATCCCGCCCATCCAGTGCCTGCTGACCTTCGAGGCCCTGGCCCGCCTGCGCAGCGTGACGCAGTCCGCCGACGAGTTGTGCGTGACGCCCAGCGCCGTCAGCCACCGCGTGCGCCAGCTCGAGCAGATCCTGGGCGTGCGGCTGTTCGGCCGCGCCGACTTCTCGCTCACCACCGAAGGCAGCGCCTACCTGGCCCATGTGCGCGAGGGCCTGGGCGCGCTGCAGCGCTTTCCGGGCGCGGCCACGGCGCCGGGCAAGCGGCGGCTCAAGCTGGCGGTGACGCCGACCTTCGCCCGCGCCATCCTGATCCCGCGCCTGCGCCAGTTCACCGAGGCCTATCCCGAGATCGACCTGGCGCTGCAGGTGTCCATTCCGCTGCTGGACGTGGTGGCCGAGGATGCCGACCTGATCGTGCGCTTCGGCCCGGGGCACTACGCCGACCTGGAGCACGTGGAACTGGCGCGCGACCGGGTCACGCCGCTCGCCTCGCCCGCCTTCGTGCGCGAGCACGGCCCCTTCGAGCGCCCCGAGGACCTGGAGGGCGTGGCCCTGCTGCGCAGCCCGCTGGAGCCCTGGCGCACCTGGTTCGGCGCCAGCGGCCTGGACTGGGCCGAACCCAGCGAGGGCTCGCAGTTCAACGACATCGGCCTGATGTGCGACGCCGCCGCGGCCGGCATGGGCGTGGCGCTGGTGCGGCTCAAGCTGGGCGCGCCCTGGCTGGAAAACGGCACCCTGGTGCGGCTCTTTCCCGGCGAGGCGCCCAGCCCGCACGCCCACTACCTGTGCTGGCGCACCGGCACCATGGACCGCTGGGAGTGCGCGGCCTTCACCGACTGGCTGCGCCGCACCATGGCCTGACAAGGGGTGAACGGCGCCCCGCGCCCCGGCGCCGGGCGGCGACGGCGGGCAACCCCCCCCCGGTTTCGCCCCCCCGCGGGCTTGCGCGACGCCCGCAGGGCCGTCAAGATTCCCAAAGGCCCCGCGTCGGCGCGGGTCTATTGCGACGTCGGCGGCGGGAGCGGCTTCAAACCATCACATTACGCCTCGCCGGTTTTCCAGCGGGCCCGGCATTCAAGCCTGGGGCTGCAGTGGCCGATAACCCCTTGATGCCGCCCACCAGGACTTTGCGACCATGAACGCCTTCACAGACCCCCTTGCCGCGTCCGAGCTGGAACGCGCACGCACCACGGGCCTGCTGGCCGCGCTGGAACGGGTGCAATGCACCATCGAATTCGACCTGGCCGGCAAGGTCCAGCACGCCAACCCCCTGTTCCTGGCCCGCATGGGCTACGCCCTCGAGGACATCGTCGGGCAGCACCACCGCATCTTCTGCCCGCCCGAGGTGGCGGCCAGCGCGGCCTACGGTGCCATGTGGGAGCGCCTGGCCGCCGGCGAGATCGTCGAAGGCGTGTTCCAGCGCCTGACCCGGACGGCCGAGCCAGTGTGGCTGCAGGCCTCCTACAACCCCATCTTCGACAGTGCCGGGCGCCCGGTGGGCGTGGTCAAGCTGGCCACCGACGTGACCCAGGCGCGCCAGGCCCAGGCCGACTTCGAGGGCAAGATCGCCGCGATGAACCGGGTGCAGGCCATGATCGAGTTCGACCTGACCGGCAAGGTGCTGCACGCCAACCCCAATTTCCTGAAGGTGTTCGGCTACACCGAGGACGAGGTGATCGGCCAGCACCACCGCATGTTCTGCACGCCCGAGGTGGTGCGCTCGGCGGACTACGCGCGGCTGTGGGAGCGGCTGGCCCGCGGCGAATTCGATGCCGGACGCTACCGCCGCGTGGCCAAGGACGGCTCGGACGTGTGGATCCAGGCGTCGTACAACCCCATCCTCGACTCCTCCGGCAAGCCCTACAAGGTGGTGAAGTTCGCCACCGACATCTCCGAGGAAACGCGCCAGGCCGCGGAGACCAAGGGCAAGCTCGATGCCATCGGCCTGTCGCAGGCGGTGATCGAGTTCGGCGTGGATGGCCGCATCCTCACCGCCAACCCGAACTTCCTGCGCACCATGGGCTACACGCTCGAGGAGATCCGCGGCAAGCACCACAGCATGTTCTGCGACCCCGATTTCGTGAAGACGCAGACCTACCGCGACTTCTGGGCGGACCTGGGGGAAGGCAAGTTCCAGAGCGCGCGCTACCGGCGCATCGGCAAGCACGACGCCGGCATCTGGATCCAGGCGACGTACAACCCCATCTTCGACGTGGAAGGCCGCGTGTACAAGGTGGTGAAGTTCGCGGTCAACGTGACCGAGCAGGTCGAACGCGAGACCGCCGTGTCGCAGAAGGTGCGGGACATCGGCGCCGTGCTGCACACCATCTCGGACTCGATCCAGCAGGTGGCGCGCAACTCCGAGCGCTCGGCCGACCTGGCCACCCAGACCCAGCGCGAGGCCGGCCAGGGCCACCAGGTGCTGGCGCGCTCGCGCGAGGCCATCGCCGCCATCGAGCAGTCGTCCGCCGACATCCGCGACATCGTGGCCACCATTGGCGAGATCTCCAGCCAGACGCATCTGCTGGCCTTCAATGCCGCCATCGAGGCCGCGCGCGCCGGGCCGCACGGCATCGGCTTTTCCGTGGTGGCCGACGAGGTGCGAAAGCTGGCGGAAAAGTCGGCGCTCGCCGCGCAGGAAATCTCCAAGCTCGTGGGCAGCAGCGTGGCCCGCGTGGCAGAAGGTGGGCGCCTTTCCGAAGAGGTGGGCGCGGCCTTCAGCCGCATCCTGGCCGCGGTGGACAGCACCAGCCAGTCCATCGGCGAGATCCGCAACGCCATGCTGGCGCAGGAAACGTCCACCCAGGACGTCGTCGTGCTGCTGGACAAGCTGCAAGGCGCCAGTTCCGGGCGCACGGGCGCATGACCCCACCGGGCAGCCCCTCCACGCCTGCGGCGGCCGAGGCCGGGGCCGACGCGCGCGCGCAGGCGCATGTGCGGGTGCGCGTGGGCGATTGCCACATCGCCATCGCGGCGGTGCATGTGGAGCGCGCGATCGCCATCCCGCCGCAGGGCCTGGCGGCCCTGCCCCGACGCCAGGGCGCCCTGGCCGGCATGATCGACCTGGAGGGCCGGCCGGTGCCGGTGGTGTCGCTGGAGCGCTGGCTGCCCATCCAGGCCTCGCCTGCGGGCGGCGCTCTACAGCGGGTGCTGGTGCTGCACGCGGGGCCGGCGCGGATCGGGTTGCGGGTGGACGAGGTCCTGGGCGTGAAGCCCGTCGATCCGCACGCCATCGTGCGCGTGCACCATGACGGCGGCGAGGAGGAATTGTTCCAGTCGGTCGTGCCCGCCTCGGCCGGCGCGCCGATCCTGTCGGTGCTGGAGGTCGAACGCCTCATGGCCCTGTGCCAGGTGTGGTGCGACGACCCTGCGCTGGCCACGGACCCGGCCCCTGCGACCGCCGCCGCGCCGTCGGCGGCCCGCCCCCCGGACCAGCAGGCGCTGGCCGAGCGGCATGCGGTCTTCGCCGTGGGCGACGACCTGTGGGCCGTGCCGGCGCGCGCCATCCACACGGTGGTGCCAGTGCCGCGCATCGAACTGAACGTGCCCCCCGGCCACTTCACGGTGGCCATCAGCACGCTGCGCGGGCGCAAGCTGCCGCTGGTGGACGTGGCCGCCGGTGCCGCCCGCGCCGGTGCCGCGCTGCGCCCCTGGGTGGCCGTGCTGGAAAGCCAGGGGCAGTGGATCGGCCTCACGGCGGACACCTGCCGGCAACTGGCCGACCTGGCCGAGGCCGACTTGGCGCCCACCCCCGGCGATCCGCTGCTCAAGGGCCTGGCCTTGGTGGCCGGCCTGGGCACGCTGCGGGTGCTGGACATCGGCAAGCTGTTCGAAGCCGTGCCCGAGGCGGCCGTGAGCGAAGTGGCGCCCGCGGCTGCGCCGGTGGATGGGGCCGAGGGTGCCGGCGGTGCGCCGACGGATGCGCAGGCCGACACGGACCAGGCCGGCGGCCACTTTCTGGTGTTCGAGGCCGACGCGCTCTATGCCTCGCCGGTGGACCAGGTGGTCGGCGTCGTCGACCTGCCGCAGCCGGTCATCGACGAACTGGTCCGGGGCCGGACCGCCGTGATGGACTGGCGCGGCACGACGCTGAAAGTGGCGTGCATGCCTTCTCTCAACGGCCGGCCCGGCGCCGAGCCGCCGCGCATGGCCATCCTGCTGCAACCCGACCCGGCAGATCACGCGACCGTGGGCATTGCGATTGCCAAGCTGTGCGACTGGCTGCCAGCCCACCGCGCCGACGTGCGCGCGATGCGGCTCGGCTCGGTGGGCGAGTTCCGCATGGTCACGCACCAGCGCGGCAGCGCCAGCGCCAGCATGGTCGTGGTCGATCTGGGCCAGATGGCCTACCTGCTCGGCTGACGCACCCCACCCCTCTCCCAAGGACCCACCCCCCATGACCCCAGCCAGGACCCCCGAGAACGAAGCGCAGCGCCTGCGCGCGCTGCAGGAACTGATGCTGCTCGACACGCCCCCGGAGGAGCGCTTCGACCGGTTCGTGCGGTTCGCCGCCGAACAGCTGGACGCCCCGATCGCCCTCATGAGCCTCATCGACGACCAGCGGCAATGGTTCAAGTCGCGCGTCGGGCTCGACGTGCCCGAAACCAGCCGCGACGTGTCTTTTTGTGCCCACGCCATCCTGCAGCCGGACCTGTTCGTGGTGGAAGATGCGAACCTCGACGCGCGTTTTGCCGACAATCCCATGGTGACCCAGGCCCCGCACATCCGCTTCTACGCCGGCGCCCCGCTGTGCGCGCCGACCGGCGAGCGCCTGGGCACGCTCTGCATCATCGACACCAAACCCCGCAGCCTCACCGTGACCGAGCGGGCCGTGCTGCGGGCGCTGGGCACCCTGGCCAACGAAACCATTGCCGGCAAAGACAAAGACGCATGACCCGTCCACCCTCCCTGCCCATCCTTTTGCTGGTGGAGCCGCAATTCGTGCTGCGCCGCACGATCGTCTCGGTCGCGCGCGACCTCGGCCTGGTGGACTTTCACGAAGCCACCAGCGTGGCGCGGGCCCTGCCCATGCTGGCGGCCCAGCCCTTTTTCGGCCTGGTGCTCGATTGCGACGATGCCGCCGCCTCCACCGACCTGCTGGCGCGCCTGCGCAGCGGGGCGTTCGCCTGCCCGGCCGACATGCCCGTGCTGGCCATGTCCTCGCTGCCCGACCCGGAGCGCGATGCCTGGCGCGAAGCCATCGGCGTCACGGGCACGCTGCGCAAGCCCTTCAAGATCGGGGCCCTGCTCGAATCGGTGCAGGCCATGGCGGGGCGCCGGCCATGAGCGCGCGGCCCGCTCGTCTGGCGGTGTGCTGCCCCCTGGCAGGCGCGGGCGCCGCGCCCCCGTTCATCACGCCGTTGGGAGACCGCCGCCCGTGCCACCGCTGAGTTCGATCCCCCGCCCCGAAGACACGGACCCGGCGCTCGAACCGGAGCTGCAGCGCATCTGCGCCCTGCAGGCCACCGGCCTGCTGGAGACGCCAGACAGCGACGGCTTCGACCGCATCACGCGGCTGGCGAGCGCCCTGTTCGACGCCCCCATCGCGCTGGTGACGCTGGTGGACAGCGAACGCCAATGGCACAAGTCGCGCGTGGGCCTGTCCGCGCGCGAGCTGCCACGCTCGGTGGCCTTTTGCCACCACACCATCCAGTCCGCCGACGTGATGGTGGTCGAGGACACCCTGCTGGACGAACGCTTCGCCCACAACCCGCTGGTGACCGGAGAACTGGGCGTTCGCTTCTACGCAGGCGCCCCGCTGGTGCTGCCCGGCGGCCAGGCGCTGGGCGCCCTCTGCATCCTGGACCAGCACCCGCGCACCTTCGATGCCGTGCAGTGCCAGCAGCTGCAGGACCTGGCCGCGCTCGTGCTGAACGAAATCGCGCTGCAGCGCACGGCCGGGCGCATCAACGAGATCACCAGCCTGTACAACCGGGCCCAGCTCGTACAGGACCTGACGAGCCTGTGCAACCAGACGCCGGGCGAGATGCGCACGCTCGTGCTGCTGGACGTGATCCGCGACCGCGACCTGCAGCAGGCCGTCCGCGCCATCGGCATCGCACCGCTGGAGGCCGGCCTGCGCGACGTGGTGGCGCACCTGACGCAGGCCCTGGGCCCGCAGGTGCAGCTGTACCACGCGTCCGAAACCCGGTTTGCCTACCTGCTACCCGAAGGCAGCGCGCAGGCGCAGGAGCAGGCCGTGCTGCGCGTGCAGCGCCACCTGCAGGAGGCGTTCCGCATGAGCCGGGTGGTGCTGGATCTGTACCTGGTGGCGGGCCTGACGCGCTTCACGCTCGACGCCGAATCCGCGGGCGACGTGCTGCGCCGCGCGACCTCGGCCCTGCACCAGGCGGACGAGCTGAACCGTGCCTTCGTCTGGTACACCCCCGAGTCCGACACCGCCCACCGCCGCGCCTTCGCGCTGCTGCGCGGCCTCACGCAGGGCCTGGCGGAGGGCGAGTTCCGCCTGGTGTACCAGCCCCAGTTCGAGGTGCGCCACCAGCGCTTTTCCGGCGTGGAGGCACTCATCCGGTGGCGCCACCCGCGCCACGGCAACGTCTCGCCCGCCGAGTTCATCGCGCAGGTGGAGCAGACGGCCCTGATCCACCTGCTCACCGAATGGGTGCTGCACACGGCCCTGGCCCAGCTGGCGGAATGGAACCGCCAGGGCCTGCAGATGACCATGGCGATCAACGTGTCCGCCCGCAACCTGGAGCACCCGGATTTCGCCACCGTGCTGCGCAACGCCATCGCGCTGCACGGCGTGGCGGCGCAGCAGCTGCACATCGAGTGCACCGAGAACGTCGCCCTGACCGGCCGCGCCACGCAGCGCGTGCTGGAGGAGATCCGCGCCATGGGCCTGAAGGTGTCGCTGGACGACTTCGGCATCGGCTACTGCAACCTGTCGTGCCTGCGCGGGCTGCCGGCCGAAATGCTCAAGCTCGACCAGTCGCTCGTGATGCCCATCGCCCACGACATGCAGGCCTGGACGCTGCTGCGCACCATCATCTCGCTGGGCCAGCGCCTGGGCTACCAGCTCGTGGCCGAAGGCGTGGAAACCCAGGAGATCCTGGACATGGTCTCCGAGGCGGGCTGCGACCTGGTACAGGGCTACTTCCTGGCCTACCCCATGGAGGCCGGCGAGGTCGCGCCGTTCTTCGCCGCGCGGGCGGCGGCGGCTCCGGGAAAGCTTTTCACGACCGACGCTAAAGAACTTCACGCGAACTCGCCCGCCCAGCCCCCCGTTTGGCGGCCGGATTGACGTAGAGTGCCCCTTCAGCGGTGCCCGCCTGGGGCCCCGCGGCACCCCATGACGACCGCCAACGCCCCTTCCGCCTCACCATCTTCCTCGCCATCGCCCGCCGCCGCCATCCGCGCGCGGCTGATCCCGGCGCTGCAGGCCGTGCTGCCCGCGCATGCGCTGCTGTGGCATGCCGAGGACACCACGCCCTACGAATGCGACGGGCTCACCGCCTACCGCCAGCGCCCGCTGGCCGTGGCCCTGCCCGAGACCGAGGACCAGGTGCAGGGCGTGCTGCGCGCCTGCCACGCGCTGTCGGTGCCCGTGGTGGCGCGCGGGGCCGGCACCGGCCTGTCGGGCGGGGCCATGCCGCACGCCCTCGGGGTGACGCTGTCGCTCGCCAAGTTCAACCGCATCCTGCGCATGGACCCGGTGTCGCGCACCGCCGTCGTGCAGTGCGGCGTGCGCAATCTGGCCATCAGCGAGGCCGCCGCGCCCCACGGGCTGTACTACGCGCCCGACCCGAGCAGCCAGATCGCCTGCACCATCGGCGGCAACATCGCCGAGAACTCCGGCGGCGTGCACTGCCTGAAATACGGCCTCACGGTGCACAACGTGCTGCGCGTGCGCGGCTTCACCATGGAGGGCGAGCCCGTCACCTTCGGCAGCGAGGCGCTGGATGCGCCCGGCTACGACCTGCTGGCCGCGGTGATCGGCAGCGAGGGCATGCTGGCCGTGGCCACCGAAGTGACCGTGCGCCTGATCCCCAAGCCGCAGCTGGCGCGCTGCATCATGGCCAGCTTCGACGACGTGCGCCGGGCCGGCGATGCGGTGGCGGCCATCATTGCGGCCGGCATCATTCCGGCGGGCCTGGAAATGATGGACAAGCCCATGACCGCCGCGGTGGAGGATTTCGTCTGCGCCGGCTACGACCTCACCGCCGAGGCCATCCTGCTGTGCGAGAGCGACGGCACGCCCGAGGAGGTCGAGGAGGAGATCGGCCGCATGAGCGAGGTGCTGCGCGCGGCCGGCGCCACCGCCCTCACCGTGAGCCGGGACGAGGCCGAACGCCTGCGCTTTTGGAGCGGCCGCAAGAACGCCTTTCCGGCCAGCGGCCGCATCAGCCCCGACTACATGTGCATGGACTCGACCATCCCGCGCAAGCGGCTGGCCGACATCCTGTTGGCCATCGCCGCGATGGAAAAGAAATACGGGCTGCGCTGCGCCAACGTGTTCCACGCGGGCGACGGCAACCTGCACCCGCTGATCCTGTTCGATGCCAACGACCCCGACCAGCTGCACCGCTGCGAGCTGTTCGGCGCCGACATCCTGGAGACCAGCGTGGCCATGGGCGGCACGGTGACGGGCGAGCACGGCGTGGGGGTGGAAAAGCTCAACTCCATGTGCACCCAGTTCACCACCGAGGAGAACGCGCAGATGTTCGCGCTCAAGGCCGCCTTCGACCCGGCGGGCCTGCTCAACCCGGGCAAGGTGATCCCCACGCTCAACCGCTGCGCGGAGTACGGAAAGATGCTGGTGCGCGGCGGCCGGATCGCCCACCCGGACCTGCCGCGGTTCTGAGCGGCGCGCAGCCGGGGTGCCGGCGCGGGCCGGCCGCTGCCCACTCCCGCGCTCAGAGCATCAGCACCACGAGCAGGCACACCACCCAGGCCGCCAGGGGCGCCAGGCCCTGCCCCAGCCGCCGCGCGCGCCGGTAGAGATAGGCGGGCGCCAGCCACACCCAGCCGCGAAAGCCCGCGGTGTCGTGCCCGGCGCGCCACAGCCAGCGCTCGTCCACGAAGGCCAGCAGCACGTTGAACGCCACCGTCAGGAAGAAGAACGCCCCCGACTGCACGGCCCGCTGCGACACGTACGGATCGCGGTACACGAGGTAGGCCACGAAACCCTCCAGCGACACCCCCATCACCGGCGCGCAGGCCAGCAGCCAGGCCAGCGTGTTGTTCACGCTGCCGGCCCAGGGATCGGCGGGCGCGGTGGGCAGGCCCAGAGGAGGCCCCAGGTGCGGCCGGAACTCCGAATGCTCCACCGGCACCCAGCACGGCAGGCCCGGGCGCCAGATGCGCTGGCCTGGGGGCAGGCGCCGGGCATCGATCAGGCGCACGATCTCGTCGTCGGGCACCGGGCCGCGGCACTCGCCCTGCGCCTCGTAGAACCAGCGGGCGTCCTCGCCCAGGTGGATGTCGACTTCCATGGCATTCATCGCAGCCACTCCCCTTTGCGCAAGGTGGCGGAAGCCCGCTCGGACGGATGGAGAACGGTGGGATCGGCCGGCGGCACCCGCGTGACGGGCCGCGCCGCCGCGAGCCGGTGGTGCACGGCGCCGGCGGCGGGCAGGGGACGGTAGCCGCGCCATGCCCGCTCCAGCAGGTGCCGGTAGCCCGGCGACAGGTCCGGGCCGTCGTGCGCGGCCTCGGCGAACACGAAGTCGGCCGACACCGGCTCGCGCGCGGTGTGGCTGGCGTATTCGGTGTCCACGCGCGAGCCGATCCAGACCGGCGCGGGCGCGTCCATGCGCCATTCGGTGATCTCGCGCACCCGCCGGAAATCGACCGACCGCTGGCGCAGCAGGTACAGCGCCTCGGCCCCGCCCGGCTCGCGCGCCGGCTCGGGCGGCAGGGCCGCGAGCGCCTCGCGCGTGAGCCGCGCATAGTGCGCCGTGGCCGGCCGGTGCTCGCAGGCGTATTCGACGATGCGGCGCCCGCGCGCATCCTGGAACGAGCGCCACTGCACGGACGCGCAGGCCCCGCGGCCATCGAGCGCCGCGCCCAACACCCGGCCCGGCACATCGCCGCGCTCCAGCCCCTTCACCTGCCGCACCGCGCCGTCGCCGCAGCCGGCGAGCGCCATCCCGGCGCACACCAGCGCCACCCATCCCTTGTGCATCGTTTTTTGCTCCCCTGCCGAGCCCCTCGGCAGGCCCCGAGGCACCTGCCGGAATTCGGAAAGTTGACTTTTAATCAATTGCTTGCCGTGACTTTATCCGAAAATCAATCTTCCGTCACCGGGTCTGCCTAGCGTGCCGCCATGCACGATCCCAAGCAGCGGTTTGCCGAGAAATTACGAGAAGCCATGACAGCCGCCGGCTACGAGCCCAAGCCCTCCGTCCTCGAGCGGGAGTTCAACACCCGGCACTGGGGCAAACCCATGACCCTGCACGGCGTGCGCCGCTGGCTCCTGGGCGAGACCATGCCCGATGCCCGCAAGCTCATCACCCTGGCCGAATGGCTGGGCATGCCGGTGCAGGAACTGGCGTTCGGCGTCGCCGACGGTACCGAAGTGCGCGAGCAGCCCGCCCAATGGCACGTCGGCGTGGGCTACGAGGACCGCGAGCTGTTCGACACCTACCTCAAGCTGCCCGTGCCCAAGCGGCGCCTGGCGCGCGAGGTGATCCTGGCCATCGCCAAGGCCCACGCGGCCGATCAGCCCAAGCCGGCCGGCAAGCCCCATTGACGCGGGCACCAACCGTCACCCCAAATCACGGCGGCCGCGTAACTCGAAGACGGAGTCAATCCACGGCCAACGGGCGTGCCTAGCGTGCCGCCCATGCAAGATCCCAAGCAACTGTTTGCCGAGAAATTACGCCAAGCCATGGTGGCGGCCGGCTACGAACCCAAGCCCTCCGTCCTCGAGCGGGAGTTCAACACCCGCCACTGGGGCAAGCCCATGACCCTGCATGGCGTGCGCCGCTGGCTGCTGGGCGAAACCATGCCCGATGCCCGCAAGCTCATCACCCTGGCCGAGTGGCTGCGCATGCCGGTGCAGGAACTGGCCTTCGGCACGCCCACGCCGCAGGCGCGCGAAGAAGCCGCCCGCTGGCACGTGAACCTGGGGTACGAAGACCGCGAACTGTTCGAGACCTATCTGAAGCTGCCCGTGCCCAAGCGCCGCCTGGCGCGCGAGGTGATCCTGGCCATCGCCAAGGCCCAGGCCGCCGAACAGACCCCGCGCGGCGGCAACCGCTGACAGGCTCCCGGCCGACGGCCCCTCAGCCGGCGAACAGGGCGCCCACGCCCTGCGCCAGGTCGTCCGCATGCGACAGCACGAACAGCAGCAGGCCGATGAAGCCCCCCACCACCGTGCCGTTGATGCGGATGTACTGCAGGTCGCTGCCGATGTGCAGCTCCACCAGGCGCGCCAGCTCCTGGGCGTCCCAGCGGTCCACGGTGTTGCGGATGTGCTCGGCCACGAACTGCGACAGCTCGGGCGCCCACTGCGCCGCCCACAGCTCCAGCCGCACGTTCAGCCGCACCCGCAGCGCCGGATCGCCCGCGAGCGACAGGCCCAGCCACTGGCCCATGGCCGCCACCTTGCGCGAGACCGCCGAGTCCTCGTCGGCCAGGTCGCGCTGCAGGCGCTCGCGCAGGCTGGTCCACAGCGTCTGCACGTAGCGCCCCAGGGTGGCGTCGTTTTGCAGGTAGTGGCGGATCGCCATGCCGCGCTCGGCCCATTCCGGGTCGGACTGCAGGCGCTCCACCAGCCGCTGCACCGCGCCATCCAGCGTGCCGCGCAGCTGGTGGGCCGGGTTGCCGGCCACCTCGGCCAGCAGGTTCTCGATGGCCTGGGCGATGGCGCCCGCGCCCTTCTCGCTCAGCCAGTCGGTGGGCAGCACCTTTTCCTTCAGCGGATGCTCGCGCTTGATCCACTGCACGATGGTTTCGGCGATGAAGGTGCGGGTCTGCGGGTCGCGCACCAGGGTGGCCAGGCGGGCCAGCAGGTCGTCGAGCAGCGCCTGGTGGCGGCCGTTGTGGGTGAGCGCCTCCAGCGCCATGGCCATGGTGCGCGACAGGTCGATCTGCCCGATCAGCGTGCGCGCGGCGTCGTTCATGAAGCGCTGGATGCGCTCGTCCTCCACCGTCTCCAGCGCCGACAGCGCCAGGCGCGACATCTGCCGCGCCAGCAGCTCGGCGTTGCCCGGCGAGGTGAGCCACTGGCCCAGCATGTGGGCCGGGTCGTGGCGGCGGATCATGGTGACCAGCGAAGGCGCATCGAGGAACTCGTCGCGCACGAACGACGCCAGGTTGCCGCCGATGCGCGCCTTGTTGCGCGCGATGATGTCCGTGTGCCGCTGCACGAAGGGCAGCGGAATGCGCCGGAACAGCGCCGACACGGCGAACCAGTCGGCCAGGGCGCCCACCATGGCCGCCTCGGCCACGGCGCGCACGCATTCCACCGCCAGGCTGCGGGGCAGCGCATAGGTCAGCGCGAACACGGCGGCCACCGCCAGCAACAGGCCCGTGGCCAGCCACTTGGCCCGGATCAGTGCGCGGGCCTGGTCTTCGTGGGTGCTCTGCATCGCCCAAGGATAGCCCGAGACCCCTGTGGGACAGGGCCGCTTCAGTGCGCTGGCGGGGCGGCGATCTGGTCCAGCGCCGCGGCCAGGTGGCCCACGGTGCGGTCCACGTGGTGCCACTTCTCCAGCCCGAACAGGCCGATGCGGAAGGTCTGGAAGTCCGGGCCCTCGCCGCACTGCAGCGGCACGCCGGCGGCGGTCTGCAGGCCGGCCTCCATGAACTTCCTGCCGTTCTGGATGCCGGGGTCGGTGGTGTAGCTCACGACCACGCCCGGGGCCTCGTAGCCCTCAGCGGCCACGCTCGGAAAGCCCCGCTCGCGCAGCAGCGCGCGCACCCGGGCGCCCAGTTCGATCTGTTCGGCACGCACCTTGTCGAAGCCGTAGTCGCGCGTCTCCACCATCACGTCGCGCAGCTGCACCAGCGCGTCGGTGGGCAGGGTGGTGTGGTAGGCGTGCTGGCCCTTTTCGTAGCCCTCGGCGATCTGCATCCACTTCTTGAGGTCGCAGGCGAAGCTGCTGCTCGTGGTGCCGTCGATGGCCTGGCGGGCGCGCTCGCCGAGCATGACCATGGCGCAGCAGGGCGAGCCGCTCCAGCCTTTTTGCGGGGCCGAGATCAGCACGTCCACGCCAGTGGCCTGCATGTCCACCCACACGGCACCGGAGGCCACGCAGTCCAGCACGAAGAGCGCGCCCACGTCGTGCGCGGCCTCGCTCACGGTGCGCAGGTAGTCGTCGGGCAGCAGGATGCCGCTGGCGGTCTCGACGTGGGGCGCGAACACCACCTTGGGCGATTCGGCGCGGATGGCGGCCGCCACCTCATCGGCCGGGCACGGCGCCCACGGGGCCTGCGGGCCCTCGCCCTGGCGGCGGGCCTGGCACACCACCGCGCCACCGCCCAGAGCGCCCGCGTCGAAGATCTGGCTCCAGCGGTAGCTGAACCAGCCGTTGCGCACGATGAGCACCTTCTCGCGGTTGGCGAACTGGCGCGCCACCGCCTCCATGCCGAAGGTGCCGCTGCCGGGCACCAGCACCGCCGTGTGGGCGTGGTAGACGCCCTTGAGCGTGGCCAGGATGTCCTGCATCACGCCGGTGAAGCGCCGGGACATGTGGTTGAGCGCCCGGTCGGTGTACACCACCGAGAATTCGAGCAGTCCGTCGGGATCGATATCGGGCAGAAGGCCGGGCATAGTTGTTTCCGTGAGGGCTGGGCCATCGCGCCGCACACGCCGCACAGGCCGCGCTGGCCGGCAGACGGGGCGGACAAGGCCGGAAAAAATTGAGCGGGCCAGCTTAGCACGCGCACTTTCCGCGGGCCGGCCGCCCGCATCGCCGGTGCGATGGACGCAGCGGGCCCAACGCCGCTAGGATGCCGGACCGACCCTTTTCGACCCCAAGCCCCCACCAGGAGCCCCTCCCGATGCCCGACTTTCGCAGCGACACCGTCACCCGACCCACGCCGGCCATGCGCGACGCCATGTTCCAGGCCCCCCTTGGCGACGACGTGTTCGGCGACGATCCCACCGTGAACGCGCTGCAAGACCATGCGGCGCAACTGCTCGGCTTCGAGGCCGCGCTGTTCGCGTGCTCCGGCACGCAGACCAACCTGATCGCGCTCATGGGCCACTGCCAGCGCGGCGACGAAGCCATCGTGGGCCAGAGCTGGCACACCTACCGCTGGGAGGCCGGCGGCATGGCGGTGCTGGGCTCGATCCAGCCGCAGCCGGTGGAGACCCAGCCCGACGGCACGCTGCGCGTGGCCGACATCGCCGCCGCCATCAAGCCCGACGACCCGCACTTCGCCCGCACCCGCCTCGTGGTGCTGGAAAACACCACCGGCGGCCAGCCGCTGCCCACCGGCTACATCGCCGAGGTGGCCGCCCTCGCCCGCTCGCGCGGCCTGGCCATGCACCTGGACGGCGCGCGCATGTTCAACGCCGCCACGGCCCACGCCGAGAAGAACGGCACCGACGTGTACGACGAGGCGCGCGCGATCTGCTCGCACTTCGACTCGGCCTCGGTGTGCCTGAGCAAAGGCCTGGGCGCCCCCGTGGGTTCGCTGCTGCTGGGCTCGCACGACTTCATCCGCCAGGCGCGGCGCACGCGCAAGATCCTGGGCGGCGGCATGCGCCAAGCGGGCTTTCTGGCCGCCGCGGGGCTGCACGCGCTGCAGCACCACGTGCGCCGCCTGGCCGACGACCATGCCCTGGCGCGCCAGCTGGCCGAGGGCCTGGCCGAAGCCGGCCGCAGCCACCCCGTGCTGCAGGGGCGCCTGACCGTGGCCTCGGCCCACACCAACATCCTGTTCACCGACGTGGAGGCCGACGTGGCCCCGGCCTTCACCGCGTGGCTGGCCCAACACGGCGTGCGGGTGACCAGCGGCCTCTACGGCCGGGGCGCGCGCCTGCGCTGGGTGGCGCACCTGGACGTGGGCCCCGAGGACGTGGCCCAGACGCTGGAGTGCGTGCGCCGGTTCGACGGGCGCGGGCAATGATCCGCTGAGGGGTCGGCAGGGGCTGCAGTCCCTGTGTCGCGCCGCAGGGGCGCGTGGGTTGAAACTAAGCGATGAACGGGGGCTCGATGCCTGCCAGACCGTCGCGCCTCTCGCAGGCGCGTGGGATTGAAACAACGGCGATATTTCGGACTGGGATGTGTCCAGCGTGTCGCGCCCCAAGTGGGGCGCGTGGGTTGAAACCGTGTCGGGCACCTGGAAGGCCAGCCGGCCTGCCAGGTGCACCGCGCGGACGGGTGGATGCCAGCGCGCTGGATCGGCCCGCGCCCCCGCACAGGGTGGCGCTTGAGCGGACACCCGCCTGCAAGCAAGCAAGCAAGCAAGCAAGCAAGCAAGCATAATGCTATATTTTTTATAGCAACACAGGCAATCAATACTAGGGCATGAAGGGGTTTTGACTCAAAAACCGCTCCACACCCAGTCGAACCGCACATCCAGCGGCAACTGGTGGATGCGGTAGGCCGCGGGCAGCGGCTCCAGCGGGCGCAGGCGCACCACGATCGACGGCATGCGCGGCGACAGCGGCGAGACGCGCTCGGCGGGAAGGCGTTCGGCCTCGGCCACCACGCCGACCACCTCGGCGCGGATGCGCCCGCCGTCCATGAATTGCAGGCTGGCCTGGCGCCCCACCTGGGCGTAGCGCGCCTCGTTGGGCAGCACGTAGGCGTGCACCATGGGCGCCCCTCGCCCCTGCAGCACGGCCACGTCGGTGCCGGGCACCACCCACTCGCCGCGGCGAACGAGCTGGCGCACCACGGTGGCGTAGAAGGGCGCGACCACGTCGGGCGACGGCAGCGCCGCGCCGGCGGCCAGCGGCCCCGTGCCCGCGTTCGTGCCCGGCGCCCCAGGGGACGCGAGCGGCATGGGGCTCTGCGCGCGCAGCGCCGCCTGGGCGAGTGCGCGGTCGCGCGCCACCTGCGCGGCGGTCTCGGCCCGTTCGGACCGCGCGCGGTCCACGCCGGCCTGGGCCTGCATCGCCTGCAGGCGCACGCCATCCAGCTCCTGGCGCGTGGCCGCGCCCTGCAGGCGCAAGCCTTCCATGGTGCGCACGCGCTCCTGGTGCAGAGCCGCCTGCCGCAGCGCCAGGCGCTCGGCCTCCTTCAGCCCGGCCAGGCGCGCGGCCTGGCCCTGCGCCACGGCCTGGGCCACGGCCGGATCGGTGGCGGCGGCCAGCGGCGCGGCCAGGGCCGTGGATGCCGGCGCCCCCGCGGCCGTGGGCGGCTCCAGCACCATCACCGGCTGGCCTGCGGGCACGGTCTCGCCCACGGCCACGATGCGCGCCACGCGCCCGGAGGTGTGCACGCCCACGGCCACCTGCTCGGTGACGACGAAGCCGGGCGCCGTCTCCCACCAGTAGGCGATGGCAAAGCGCATCAGCAGATAGGCCGGCGCGGCGAGCACCATGGCCAGCAGCAGGTACCAGCGCCAGCGCGGCACCTGCCGCTTGGCGGCGGCGTAGCGCACCGGCAGGCCGTTGGCCTCTTGCGCCGAACCCGGCGGAATGTCGAACTGGATCTTCACGGGGCGGCCCCTTCAAAATCTTCCCATGCCTGCACGACCACGCCGGCGAACGCCGGCAGGTCGGACAGGGACTGTGCGAGCGCGCGCCAGCGCTGCAGCGCCGCGGCGCGGCCCACGCCATGGCTGCTTTCCTCGCGGGTGAGCGAGTCCTCCATGCTCTGGGCCACCGCCACCCGCAGGCCGGGCACGGCCTGCCGCACCAGCGGGCGCGCCAGTTCGGCCGCGCGTTCGGGCCGGCTCACGTAGACCATGGCCACGACCTCGGTGGCGCCGGCAACCTGCAGGCGCTGCGCGAGGCCGGGCACCTGCAGCTCGCGGTAGTGCGTGGTCAGCGCCAGGGGCCAGGGCGTGGCGGCGCGCACGGCGCGCAGCGTGGCCACGGTGCCGTCCTCCCAGCCGGGCTGGTCGGCGGCGTCGAGCTGGCTGCGCTCCAGGTCGAGGTTGAGCCCGTCGAACGGCAGGTGGCGCAGCGGCGCCAGCAGCGCCAGCAGGGCCTCGCGCCCGGCGGGCAGGACCCAGCTGGGCTCGCCCAGCATCAGCTCCACCGCCATGCCCCGATCGTGCGCGTGCTCCAGCAGGCGCCGCAGGGCGGCTCGGCCTGGTGGGCGGGCCAGGGCGCGCAGCTGCGCGCTGGTGAAGGACAGCAGCACGCGCTGGCTGTCCTGCGGCATGGCATCGAGCCGGGCGGGCCGGTCCAGCAGCGCCTGCCCGCTCCAGGAGAACCACCCCAGGCCCGGCGCACGCGCCTGCGGGGCCGGCTCGCCCCGCGCCGCCGGCGGCAGCGCGGACAGGGCGGTGAGCGCAGGCGCGAGCAGGTCGGGCAGGGGCTCGGCCGCGCCCGGCTGCGGCGGGCAGGGGCTGCCGAGCGCCAGCACGTCGAGCGCGGCCAGCGCCCGGCGCTCCGAGCCGTCGACGACCTGCAGCGAAGCCTGGTAGAGGGCGTAGCGCGCCATCAGCAGGCGCGAGTAGCCGTCGCCGTCGAAGGCATCGAGTCGCAGGCGCGCCACGCGCAGGCCCTCCTGGGCCGCCTGCAGCCGGTTCAAAAAGCCGGGCATCTCGCCGCCGCGCAATTGCCAGTCGGCCAGGGCCTGGTCCAGCACCGAGCGGTATTCGCCCAGGCGCAGTTCCATCAACTGATCGGCCCGGTCGCGCTCGCTCTGCAGCTGGCCCCGGGCCGCGTCGCGCTGCGCGCGCCACTCCAGGGGCATGGAGAAATCCACGCCGACGACGGTGCTGCGGCCCGGCTGGCCGCCGATGTCGCGGCTCACCGATTGCGACAGCGACACGCCGGCCTCCAGGCCCGTGTGCTGCGCGTTCTCCAGCTGCGCGGCGGCGGTGTCGCGCTCTGTGCGGGCCTGGGCAATGGCGGGGTCGTCGCCCGCCTGCGCGAGCAGCGCCTCGCGGTCCATGCAGCGCGCGGGCCAGCCCGGGATGGCGGTGTCCACCCGCGCCACGGGCTGCCCCGCCAGCCGCGCGAGCGTGCGCAGCGCGCTGGACTGCGCGGCGCGCTGGGCATCGTGCGCGGCCTGCACGCCATCGAACAGCGCCGACAGGTCGAGCCGGTCGGCCTCCAGCATCACGCCGGCCTGGCGCCGGTGCAGCAGCTGCGCCTCCACGGGCGCGCGCACGGACAGGAATTCCTGCGCCAGCAGGCGCCGCTGCAGGCTGTGCGCGAACCGCACATAGGCCTGGCGCAAGGCCAGCCGCACGTTCCGCTGCGCCTGGGCCTGCCGCAGCCGGCCCAGCGATTCGGCGCCTTCGGCCTCGCGCACGCCACGCTGCTGGGCCTCGCGGCTGCCCAGCAGCGGCCAGCGCACGCCGACCTGGGCCTGGCCGCGCTGGTAGTCGCGGCTGGTGGTGTCGGTGACGGACTCGCGCACGCCCCCGAGGCTGGCGCCGCCGAACACGCGCGCGCCCTGCCCGGCGCGCGCCGCGCCGGTGCGCTGCGCGGCCACGTCGGCCTCGGCCTGCGCCAGCCGCACGGCCGGGGCCTGCACCTCGGCCCAGCCTTCCAGTTCCGCCAGGGTGGCAGGCGCCTGGGCCAGCACGTCGGCGGCCAATGCGGGCGGTGCCTCCAGCGCCACCACGGGAGGCGCCAGCGGCTGGGTCGGCTCGGCCGCCAGCGCGCCCGCGCCCCACCCCAGCAGGCACAGCACCGCGGCCCATGGCAAAAGACGTTCCCCCAGGCGATGCGGCATATCAGAATTTGGTTTTGCGCAGCACCCACCAGGGGGCCATCGCGGAGTCCAGGTGGGTCTTCAGGAAGACCTCCTGCAGGATCGAGAACGTGCAGTGCACGCGGTTGACGAAGGCGAAGAGCGGAAACAGCGGCAGGAACCGCAGGTAGGCCGCGTCGTGCCGGGGCCGCTCGGACACGGCCACGAGGTACAGCAGGAAATAGAAGAGCAGCGCCGCGAGGTACACCGCGTAGACGAACCCCAGCACCCCCAGCACCGCCCCCACCGGCAGCGTGAACAGCATCACGCCGGTGTACGCCACGATGAGAAAGGGCATGAGCACCTGCATCACCAGCCCGTTCACCACCACGAACAGGAAATTGCGCCAGCCCAGCAGGCGCGGACGCAGGTTCAGGCGGAACTTGCGGATGAAGATGTAGAACATGTCGCCGTCCCAGCGCAGGCGCTGGCGGAAGAACACGCGCCAGGTGTCCGGCGCGTCGGTGTGGCCCACGGCATGCGGGTCGAACACGATGCGCAGGCCCGGATGGCGGCCGAAGTACTGCTTGATGCGCATCGTCATGTCCAGGTCCTCGGCCGTGCCCGCGTCCCAGCCGCCCAGGTTGCGGATGAAGCTGGCGCGGAACACGCCGAACGCCCCCGAGATGTTGTTGACGATGTTGAACTCCGAAAGCCCCGTCTTGCCCGCGCCGATGGACAGCATGTATTCCAGCGCCTGCATGCGCGCGGCCAGCGAGCGGCGGGCATTGCGCACCCGCAGGCTGCCGGCGACGCCCACCACGCCGGGGTCGTCGAAATGCCGCGTGGCATTGCGCACCATGTCGTTGTCGAACGAGGTGTCGCCGTCCAGCGCCATCACGATCTCGCCGCTGGCGATCGACAGCCCGGCGTTCAGCGACGACACGCGGCCGCCGCGCTGCCACTTGGGCAGCACCACCAGCGCGCGCCGGCGGGCGCCGGCCAGCAGTTCGCGCGCGCCGCGCGCCGCACGCAGCGTGGGCTCGTTCTGCACCGCGCCGTCCACCACGGCGATGATCTCGATGAAGCCCGGGTAGATCTGCTGGGCGAGCGACTGGATGGTCTTGCGCACGTCGTCGCCCTCGGAGTAGCAGGTGATGACGCAGGACACGCGCGGATAGCGCTCGCGCTGCAGGTAGGGCCGGTGCTCGCGCAGGCCGTACTTCACAATGCCCGAGCACACGAGCAGGAAGAACGGCGCCTCCAGCAGCACCACGAACGGGAAGAACTTGAGCGCCAGCTCCACCCACGACTGGTGCGTCGCGCTGGAAAACAGCGTGACGAACGCGAACACCACCTGCTCCCACATGCGTTCAGGCCCCGTCGCGCAGCCGCGCCATCAGGTCCGCGGCCTGCTCGCCGGAGCGCAGGCCGCCCGGCACCTCCAGGTGCCGGATGCGCGTGCGCAGCGGCATCGCGGCCGCGCCGCCGCCCGCGCCCTGGAGCGACGCCTGCAGGCGCGCGGCCAGTCCCTCGGGCGAGGAGAACGGCAGGAAGAGCCACAGGCATTCCTCCTGCGTGCGCGTGGTGATGTCCGAGGTGCGCAGCAGCTCGTGCAGGCGCCGCGCGAACTCATCGAGCATCAGGAACACGCGCGAGGCGCCTTCGCGTTCGATCACCTCGGCCGCGTTCTGGAACTCCACCAGCATCAGCGCGAAACGCATCTCGCCATGGCGCGCATGCGTGGCCAGCGCCCAGTCGAGCATGCGGCGGAAATCGGCGGGCGGCACGTAGTGCGCGGAGTCGAGCGCGGCGAACGATTCCTGGATCTGCCCGGCGCGCAGCGCGGCGCGGCCCTGCGGGCTCAGGCGCAGCGACGAGATCTCGCGCACGTCCAGCGTGCTGGGCTCGGCCGTGGTGCGACAATCCAGGCAGCGGGCCACCACCTGGGTCTCCACGAACACGTGGTGGCAGCTGCCGCAGGCGTACTGCGTGAGCGGCCGGTCGTAGTCCACGCCGATGTGCCGCAGCATGGCGTTGCACTTGGGGCACGAGAGCGCGCCATCGGCATGGAAGTCCGCCTCGGGCGCCACGTGGCCGCAGGCGAAGCAATGCAGCGAGGGCGACTTGCGGATGTGGATGCTGGTGCAGTGCGGGCACACGTCCAGGTAGTGGATGTGCGCGCTGCCGCAGGTGCGGCAGTGCCGCGTGCGGTCCACCAGCTCGGCGGGCTCCAGCAGCCGGCGCCGCGTGAGCCCGGCCAGGCACGCATCGGCATCGTCGCCGGGCCGGGCCAGCGCCTCGACCATCGGGTAGCGGTACAGCGCCAGGCTGGCGCGGTCGCATTGCGGCTGCAACTGGGCGCCGTCGCGCAGGCACAGGAAATACAGCACCCGCTCGTCGAAATGCAGGGCCGCGGGATTGAGCGGCAGGCTGCGCCGCACGGCCAGGCACAGCTCGCTGGCGGCCAGGGCGGCGGCATACGGCGCGGCGCCATCGGCCAGCCAGGGCGGGGCCGCATCGCCGGGCGCCACGAACAGGGGGCGGTCCCACCAGACGCTGGAGCGCAATTGGGCCGCCAACGCGGCGGGGGCATCGCCCTCCCAGCCATCCAGGTAGAACCCCAGGGGCTCCACGCCGGAGTCCGCGAAGGCCTCCCATGCACTCCAGGCCCTGGCCCTCGATTCGCCGGCCGCCAACTGCCCGGAAGGCCGCAGCACCACCATCGTTTCCAACGCCACGGCCGGCGTGATTTCAACATTCAAAACAACTATCCATTCGCGTTACGCCATAGAGCATGGCCGGCCGGATTCTAAGAGTGGGCCTTCCCGCACCCGGTAGGACAAGGCCGTCCGCAGGCCAGTGCTGTGCAACCCTTTGCAAGCACCGGCTGGCTGCGAATCCGCCACTCATGCCTATCGAATCGGAGCGGCCCAATCCTCAACAATTCTCAAAAAGGACGGCGATCCAACACCCCGTTTTTAGTGATTGAAATTTGTCACGCACCTGTCAAAAATTACAAAAGGAAACAAACGAAACCAATCCACACCACTCCTGCAACCGAGGTGAAACCATGAAGCTTTCGAACATCAAGATCGCCCACCGCCTGGCGCTGGGATTTTCCCTGCTCATCCTGCTGATGCTCGGCCTGACGGTCATCGGCGTGAACCGGGTGTCCAACATCAACGCCAGCCTGGCCACCATCGGAGACTTCAACAGCGCCAAGCAGCGCTATGCCATCAATTTCCGCGGCAGCGTGCACGACCGCGCCATCGCGCTGCGGGACGTGACCCTGGCCACGCGCCCCGACCAGCTCCAGGCCGAGATCGACCTGATCCAGAAGCTCGCAGGCCACTATGCGCAGTCGGCAGCGCCGCTGGACCAGATGTTCGCATCCACCCCGATCGAGCCCCGCGAGCGGGAGGCTCTGGACCGCATCAAGGAGGTCGAATCACGCGCCCTGCCGCTGACCCGCCAAGTCATCGAGCTGAGCGGCGCCCACCAGCCTGAGAAGGCCATTCAGGTTCTGCAGGAGCAGGCCCGACCCGCCTATGTGGAGTGGCTGGCCAGCATCAACCGGCTGATCGACATCGAGGAGGAAAAGAACAAGGCCGAATCGGCCAATGCGCGGTCCGTCGCCCAGGGTTTTTCCATCCTGATGCTGGTGCTCAGCGGCACGGCGATCGTGGTGGCGGCAGCGACGGCCTGGCTCATCTCCCGCAGCATCGTGCGCCCCATCCAGCGGGCGGTGCAGGCCGCCAGGACCATGGCCACCGGCGACCTGACGCAGGCCGTCGAGGCCCGGCAAACCGACGAGGCCGGCCAGCTGCTGCAGTCGCTGGAAGCGCTGCGCGACAGTTTCCAGAACGTGCTGTACGACGTGCGCCGCACGTCCGAGGCGGTGGCAGCATCCAGCACCGAGATCTCGCAAGGCACCCATGACGTGTCCAGCCGCACCGAGCACCATGCCAGCGCCCTGCAGCAGACCGCGGCGTCCATGGAGCAACTGGGCTCCACGGTGCGCCAGAACGCCGACAACTCCCGCCAGGCCAGCCAGTTCGCCACCCAGTCCAGCGCCGTGGCCATCCAGGGCGGCGAGGTCGTGACCGAGGTGGTCGAGACCATGAAGGGCATCCACGAAAGCTCCCGCAAGATCGCCGACATCATCGGCGTCATCGACAGCATCGCGTTCCAGACCAACATCCTCGCCCTCAATGCCGCGGTGGAGGCGGCGCGCGCGGGCGAGCAGGGCCGGGGCTTCGCCGTGGTCGCCAGCGAGGTGCGCAGCCTGGCCGGCCGCTCGGCCGAAGCCGCGCGAGAGATCAAGCACCTGATCTCCACCAGCGTGCAGCGGGTCGAACAGGGCAGCGTGCTGGTGAACAAGGCCGGGGCCACCATGACGGAGGTGGTGTCGTCCATTCGCCGCGTGACGGACCTCATGCAGGAAATCAGCGCGGCCAGCAACGAGCAGGCGATGGGCGTCGCCCAGGTCGGCCAGGCCGTGTCGCAGATGGACCAGGTCACCCAGCAAAACGGCAGCGTGGTCGTGCAGATGGCGGCGTCCGCCAGCGGCATGAAGGACCGCACCAGCGCCCTGCTGCAGGCCGTGGGAGTGTTCCGGCTGAATCAGGAAAACGCCGAGGCCGGTTCGTCGCCGCAACTGGGCTGGGCCCGCCGGGCCTGAGCGGGGCGCGGCCCCGGCCTCAGGCGGGGACCGCCCTGGTGCCGAAGACGCCCGTGCCGACCCGCACCAGGGTGCTCCCCGCCTGGATCGCGGCCTCCAGGTCGGCGGTCATGCCCAGCGACAGCGTGTCGAACGCCGCGAAGCCCTCGCCACCCTCCCCCCGGATCTGGTCGAAAAGCGCCTTCGCCGCCGCATGGACCGCCAACTGCGCGGCGAAATCGGGGGCCACGTCCGGAATGCTCATCAGGCCCCGCAGCCGCAACCGTGGCAGCCGCGCAACAGCCTGTGCCAGGGCCCGGGCCTCGTTCGGCGGCACGCCCGCCTTGGTCGCGCCGCCGTCCACATTCACTTGGATGCACACGTCCATCGGCGCCAGGCCAGCGGGCCGCTGCTCCGACAGGCGCTGCGCGATCTTTTCGCGGTCCACGGTGTGGACCCAGTCGAAATGCTCGGCCACCTGCCGGGTCTTGTTGCTCTGCACGGGACCGATGCAATGCCACTGCAGCGGCGGCGCCCAGGGCATGGCGCCGCCTTGCAGCGCGGCGATCTTCGCCACGCCTTCCTGGATGTAGTTCTCGCCGAACGCGCGCTGCCCGGCCTCGGCGGCACGGCGCACGGCGTCGTCGCCGAAGGTCTTGGAAACGGCCAGCAGGCGCACGCTGGCGGGGTCGCGCCCGGCTGCGGCGCAGGCCTGCGCGATGCGCCCAAGAACCTGTTGGAGGTTGTTACCAATCGTCGTCATAATGATTCCTCTGAGCGTACCAAACGACCGAGGGACCCCGTGGACATCACCCAACTGCTGGCATTCAGCGTGAAGAACAAGGCTTCTGACCTGCACTTGTCGGCGGGCCTTCCACCCATGATCCGGGTCCACGGCGACGTGCGGCGCATCAACGTCGATGCGCTCGACCACAAGACCGTCCACGCCATGGTCTACGACATCATGAGCGATGCGCAACGCAAGGCCTACGAAGAGTTCCTGGAAGTGGACTTTTCCTTCGAGATCGAGGGCCTGGCGCGCTTTCGCGTCAACGCCTTCAACCAGAACCGCGGCGCGGCCGCCGTGTTCCGGACCATTCCGAGCAAGATCCTCACGCTTGAGCAGCTCAACGCCCCCAAGATCTTCGGCGAACTGGCCTTGAAGCCGCGTGGCCTGGTGCTGGTCACCGGCCCCACGGGCTCGGGCAAGTCCACCACGCTGGCGGCCATGGTCAACTTCCTGAACGAAAGCGAATACGGCCACATCCTCACGGTGGAAGACCCGATCGAGTTCGTGCACGAATCCAAGAAGTGCCTGATCAACCAGCGCGAGGTCGGGCCGATGACGCTGTCGTTCGCTGCCGCCCTCAAGTCGGCACTGCGCGAAGACCCGGACGCCATCCTGGTGGGCGAAATGCGCGACCTGGAAACCATCCGCCTGGCCATGACGGCGGCGGAAACGGGCCACTTGGTGTTCGGCACGCTGCACACCTCCAGCGCCGCCAAGACCATCGACCGGATCATCGACGTGTTCCCCGCCGAGGAAAAGGAAATGGTGCGGGCCATGCTGTCCGAGTCGCTGCAGGCCGTCATTTCGCAGACGCTGTGCAAGACCAAGGACGGCCAGGGCCGCGTCGCGGCGCACGAGATCATGCTGGGCACCAGCGCCATCCGCAACCTGATCCGCGAGGCCAAGGTGGCGCAGATGTACTCCACCATCCAGACGAGCAGCAGCGCCGGCATGCAGACCCTCGACCAGAACCTGACCGATCTGGTCCGGCGCAACGTCATCAGCCCGGCCGAGGCGCGGGGCAAGGCGAAGATCCCCGACAACTTCCCGGGTTGATGCACCCGCATCCCCTTCCGTCCATCCACCCCAGAGATTCGCGGCCTTTTTCAGGCGGCACACCGGAGCATCCCCTATGAAAGGCATCCTCGGCCTGTTGAAGGCCAAGACCCGCGGCGGCAAAGCGGCGGAAGAAGGCGGCGACTCCGTCTTCTTCACTACCGCCTTCGCCGGACAAGGCGTGGACGACGCCATGCTGGTGCCCTGGGAAGCCCGTGCCGTCGAGGTGGGCGCCAGGCGCATGGCCGCCAGCCGCGGCGGCAAGCTGCTGCAGGCGCTGTGGTCCAAGGACAAATACATGGCGCACCTGGACCGGGACGCCGTCGAGCGCATGGAGCGCTTCTTCGAGTTCGCGGCCGTCGCGCCCAACCGCGATGTGATCCGCCAGGACGAGTACGGCAACTTCATGGTGGTGCTGCTCACCGGCACGATCGCCGTCGATCGCGTGCAGCCCTGGGGCGAGCACCTGCGCTTGGCGGAAACCCGTCCCGGCGATATCCTGGGAGAAATGTCGCTGCTGGACAGCGGTATCCGCTTTTCGGCCTGCACCACGCTGACCGACTGCGAGATCGCGGTGCTCAGCGCGGAGGCCATGGACGACATGATGACCAAGGACCCCCAGTTGGCCGCCAGCCTGGTGGCCCTGCTGGCACGCAAGCTCTCGCTGCGCCTTCGCGTCGTGAGCGCCCGCCTGTCCGACAGCCAGAAATGACGCACCGCGCTGCAACCACCCCAGGGAGAGCTGATGGAACGCGATCAGGCCAGTAAATTCATCAACGATCTGCTCAAGCTCATGGTGAGCCGCGGCGGCAGCGACCTGTTCATCACGGCCGAGTTTCCGCCCGCGATCAAGGTGGACGGCAAGGTCACCAAGGTGTCGCCCCAGCCGCTCACACCCGCCCACACGCTGACGCTGGCACGCGCCATCATGAGCGACAAGCAGGTGGCGGACTTCGAGCGCACGAAGGAGTGCAACTTCGCCATCTCGCCTGCCGGCATCGGGCGCTTCCGCGTGAATGCGTTCATCCAGCAAAGCCGCGTCGGCATGGTGCTGCGGACCATTCCGCTCACGCTGCCGACCATCGACGGGCTGGGCGTGCCGCAGGTGCTCAAGGAAGTCACGATGACCAAGCGGGGCCTGTGCATCCTGGTGGGCGCCACGGGCTCGGGCAAATCGACCACGCTGGCGGCGATGGTGGACTGGCGCAACGAGAACTCGTTCGGCCACATCATCACCGTGGAAGACCCGATCGAGTTCGTGCATCCGCACAAGAACTGCGTGGTGACCCAGCGCGAGGTCGGGCTCGATACCGACAGCTGGGAAGCCGCCCTGAAGAACACGCTGCGGCAGGCGCCGGACGTCATCCTGATGGGCGAGATCCGCGACCGCGAAACCATGGAGCATGCGGTCGCCTTCGCCGAAACCGGCCACCTGTGCCTGGCCACGCTGCACGCCAACAGCGCCAACCAGGCGCTGGACCGCATCATCAACTTCTTCCCGGAAGAGCGGCGCGCGCAACTCCTCATGGACCTGTCGCTCAACCTGCGCGGCATGATCTCCCAGCGCCTCATCCCCAAGCAGGATGGCAAGGGCCGGGCCGCCGCGGTCGAGGTGATGCTGAACACCCCTCTGATCGCCGACCTGATCTTCAAGGGCGAAGTCGCCGAGATCAAGGAGATCATGAAGAAGAGCCGGAACCTCGGCATGCAGACCTTCGACCAATCGCTGTTCGACCTGTTCGAGGCCAACGTCATCACCTACGAAGACGCGCTGCGCAATGCCGATTCGCTGAACGACCTGCGCCTGCAGATCAAGCTGGGCAGCCAGCGCGCCAAGACCACAGACCTGGCCTCGGGCACCGAGCACTTCGCCATCGTCTGACGCCAGTCGCCCCACCACCCGCCCTTGCCCGGCGGGTTTTCTTTTTTCTGAAATGGAGCCCTCTCCCATGCCCAGCACGAATCCCCGCAGCTACGATGCCACGCCTTCACGCAAGGTCGCCTTTCTCGGCCTGGGCGTCATGGGCTACCCCATGGCAGGGCACCTCGCCCACGCTGGCCACTCCGTCACCGTGTACAACCGCACCGCCGCCAAATCGGCCGCCTGGTGCGAGGAGTTCGCAGGCAGCGCCGCGCCCCGGCACGCCCCCACGCCGCGCGAAGCGGCCCAGGGGGCGGACATCGTCTTTTGCTGCGTCGGCAACGACGATGATCTGCGTTCCGTCACGCTGGGTGCCGACGGCGCATTCGCCGGCATGCAGCCCGGCGCGGTCTTCGTCGATCACACCACGGCATCGGCCGAGGTCGCTCGCGAGCTGTACGGCGCGGCGCGCACGCTGGGACTGCAGTTCATCGATGCCCCCGTGTCCGGCGGCCAGGCCGGGGCCCAGAACGGCCAGCTGACCGTGATGTGCGGTGGCGACGCCGGCACCTTCGACAGCGTGAAGCCCACGGCACTGGCCTTTTCTCGGGCCTTCACCCGCGTGGGCGACAGCGGTTCGGGCCAGTTGGCCAAGATGGTCAACCAGATCTGCATCGCCGGCATCGTGCAGGGCCTGTCGGAGGCCATCGCCTTCGGCCAGCATGCCGGGCTCGACATGCCACTGGTGCTGGACGTCATCGGCAAAGGGGCCGCACAGAGCTGGCAGATGGACAACCGCGGCAAGACCATGGTGGAGGGCTGCTTCGACTTCGGCTTCGCCGTGGACTGGATGCGCAAGGACCTCGGCCTGGTCCTCGACGAATCCCGCCGCAACGGCGCACGCGTGCCGGTCACGGCGCTGGTGGACCAGTTCTATGCCGATGTGCAGCAGCACGGCGGCGCCCGGTGGGACACCTCCAGCTTGATCACGCGGCTGGGGCGCAAGAAAACGAACGGATAAAAGAACCGATCGCTCAGCCCGGCCGCCCCGGGCCGCGCCTTCGTGGCGGTGGCCAGCGGTCCGGTGTCGGAACCGCTTCTTGACGAACTCGCTGGCAGCCGACGCTCAGCGGACCGGCACGTTGGGCGAAGCGTCCGTGGTGACCGGCGCGGGACGCTGCTGCGCGAAGCCACGCTCCAGTTCCTGCTGCGTGATGATCTCGAACACGCGCACGACCTTGCGCACGCCGTTCACGCCCCGGGCGATGTCGGAGGCCCGGTCCGCCTCGCGCTGCGTCACGCGTCCCATGAGGTACACCGTCTCGCGCTCGGTGACCACCTTGTAGGCGCTCGCGAACAGGTCCTTGGCATCGACGAAGCTCGCGCGCACCTTGCCGGTGATCAGCGTGTCGTTGGAACGCTGCGTGAGGGAACTGGGGGGCATCACGGCCAGGTCGTTGACGACCGAGCGCACGTTCTCCACGGCCAACGCGGTCTGCTCGAGTTTTTCCTTGTCCTGCGCGGTCGGCACTTCGCCCGTCAGCAGCACTTGCCGGTTGTAGCTGGTCACGTTGACATGGACGCGGTCGCCGAAGGTGTCGCGAATGCGGTTGGAGGCACGCAGTTCGATGCCTTCGTCCTCCACCTGCGTGCCCGTCGTGCGCCGGTCCGACGCCATCATGCTGCCCATGACGGCAGCGCCGCCGACCACCAGCGGAGCGCATGCCGAGAGGGCTGCCCCCAAGGCGCCCACGGCCAGCAGGGTGCAAGTCAATCGGGTCAAGCGGATCATCGGGAAGCTCATAGCGGTATCTCCTGTTCACCAAGTAATTGGGCGTCCACGCCGTCGCACAGGCAGTGCAGGACGAGCGAATGCACCTCCCGCACGCGTGCGGCGCGGTCGTGGGGCACGGCGATCAAGACGTCGGTCTCGCGCAGCATGCCGGCCAGCCGGCCGCCGCTGCGGCCGGAGAGGGCGACGACGGTCATGTCTCTTTCATGCGCTGCATCGCATGCGGCCAGCAGCGGCAGGTCATTGCCGGACTCCGACAGTGCCAGCAGGACATCGCCCGCGTGCCCGAGCGCGCGCACCTGGCGCGCCAGCGCTTCGATGTCAGGGCCCTCCAGGCCTGCGGGGGTCCAGATCGCGTCGGGCGCCAGTGCCATGGCGGCCAGTTCCGGCCGCTCCCGCTCGAACCCAGCCACGCACAGTGCCGCAAACTGCTGCGCCTGCGCCGCGGCCGGGCCGCTGCCGCAGGCAAGCACCTTGCCGCCGCTGGTGACGCAGGCGAGGATGGCCTGCACAGCGGAAGCGATGGGATGGCTCAGGGTCTGCGCGGACTGGTATTTGAGGTCGGCGCTGTCGATGAAATGCTGTTGGATGCGTTGCTCTAGCATGAGACAAAGATGATACCCGGGGGGTCGGCGCCGTTTGGGTCAACCATGGACGGCAGGCGTAAAACACTGCATCCTGTTTGACTCCAAACAAGGGCTCGAAGCGTTACTGCGCCTCGAAGGCGCCACGCAGCCACTGCACTGAATCGCCTTCCACCAGGACCGCATCGAATCGACATGGCGGCGGTGCAGGCAGGCGCATCAGGTAGCAGCGGGCGGCGAACACGATCCGCTGCTGCTTGGTCCGGCCGATGCTGGCACCCGCGCCGCCAAACGCGCTGCTTGGCGCGGCTTCGCACTTCCACGAACACCACCGTTCCATCGCGATCCCGCACGATCAGATCGATCTCGCCGCCGCCACGCCCGGGCGTTCGATAATTGCGCTCGACCAGCCGCAGTCCAGCGGCTTGCAGGTGGGCCAACGCGAGGTCTTCGGCAGCATTGCCGACCACGCGCGTGGTGGCCACCGGTTTTTTCCCAAGGAATCCCATTGAGCGCCTCTTTCGCTTCAGCCCTGAACGCCGCACGCGACGCGGCGGCTGCGCAGCATTATCCGCAAGGGGCTCTGTACGTGGTGGCCACGCCCATCGGCAACCTGGCCGACATCACACTGCGGGCGCTGCACGTTCTGCAACTGGCCGACACCATCGCCTGCGAAGACACCCGCCACACCCAGGCGCTGCTGCGTGCCTACGGCATAGAAAAACCCGGCAGCCAATTGCTGGCGGTGCACCAGCACAACGAGGCCGAGGCATCGCATGCGGTGGTGGAGCGTTTGCGCGCGGGGCAGCGGGTGGCCTACGCCAGTGACGCGGGCACCCCGGGCGTCAGCGATCCGGGGGCGCGGATCGTCGCTGCCGTGCATGCAGCAGGGTTGCGCGCCGTGCCACTGCCAGGGGCGAGCAGCGTGACCTCGGCACTCAGCGCAGCAGGCGCCGTGGCCCAGGGGGCCGAAGGTTTTCTTTTTGCCGGATTTCTTCCGACCAAGAGCGGTGAACGGGCAACGGCAGTGCAGCAGCTCGCCACGGAAACCCGCTGTGTGGTGCTGCTGGAGGCCCCGCACCGCATCGCCGAACTGGCACAGGCCCTTGTCATCCTGGGAGAACGGCAGGTCACGCTCGCCAGGGAGCTGACCAAACAGTTCGAAGAAATTGCCACCCAGCCCGCCCATGCCCTGCCCGCCTGGCTGGCCGGCGGACCACAACGCTCGCGGGGCGAGTTCGTGGTGCTGTTGCATCCGGTGCAGGCAGCGCAGGACGATGGCGACAGCCTGCGCGTGCTGAAGTTGTTGATGCAGGAACTCCCGCTCAAAACCGCCGTCCGCCTGGCGGCCGAGATCACAGGGGCATCGCGCAATGCCCTGTACCAATCGGCTTTGGCGCTCAAGCAGGAAGGTGGAGCACAGGCCTAGCGGACCTGGCACATGCCAAGCGATGCAATGCAGCCACTGGCGATGGTGAACGCATCCCCCTGCAGGCAAGTCCGTTAGCCGACCGTGTACGCAAGTCCGGACGCCACGCCGCCGAACAGGTCGCCTTCCATCTGAGTCACGTGTGGGAAGGCCTTCTTCAACGCGGTACGCAGTGGACGTAATGCAGAAGAGCCGCCCGTGAGATAAATGGCATCGATGCCATTGGCGTCCAGTCCGGCCTTGCGCAGGCATTCCTGGGCGCAATCCACGATCTGCTGCAAAGGACCTTCCAGTTGCGCCTCCAGAAGATCGGGTGAAATGAAGGATTGCAGATCGGCTTCGAGCCAATCCAGCACGATGGGTTCTTCAGCGCTGTTTTGCGACACCGCGATCTTGGCCTGCTCCACCGCATTGGCCAAACGGTGCCCCCACCGCTCGTTGAGCACCTCCATCAATCGGTCGTGCAGGCGAAGGTCTGCATAGTCGGTCCGAAGGGCTTGCGCTTCCCTCAGGGCTTTGGCGCTGTACAGCCACTGGATCAGGTGCCACGTCGATAGATCGAAGAACACGCGGCTGGGGACCTCCCGACCACTGGGTCCGATGTGGCGCAAACCGAGCAGCGGCATGACCTGAGCCCGACTCAACCGCTGGTCGAAATCCGTCCCGCCCAAGTGCACCCCAGAAGTGGCCAGCACGTCGGAACTGCGATCGGCCAGCAGAGCACGTT
Organism: Acidovorax sp. SUPP1855; assembly: GCF_030158955.1. Classification (NCBI taxonomy): domain Bacteria; kingdom Pseudomonadati; phylum Pseudomonadota; class Betaproteobacteria; order Burkholderiales; family Comamonadaceae; genus Acidovorax; species Acidovorax sp. SUPP1855. The sequence goes on from NZ_BQXI01000022.1 coordinate 63,133, forward strand.
CGGGGCCGAGGCGCACGACGGTGAAATCCGAGGTCCCCCCGCCAATGTCCACCACCAGCACCGACGATTCCTGCGTGATCCGCTGCTCATGGTCCAGCGCCGCCGCGATGGGCTCCAGTTGGAAGGAGACATTGGTGAACCCCGCATCCAAGGCCGCCTGTCGCAAGGCGTCTTCCGCTTGCGCATCGCGCGCTTCATCGCCATCCACGAAGTGGACAGGCCGCCCCATGACAACGCGGTCCGGCATCGCACCCAGCGCTTGCCGGGCCTGTCCCGCCAACGTGCGCAGAAACAGCGCGATGATGTCCTGATAGCTCACCATGTTCTGGTGCACCGCCGTCTTGTCCTGCAGCAGCGCGCTGCCCAGAAGGCTTTTCAGCGACCGCATGAGCCGCCCTTCGGTGCCTGCGAGGTAATGCGCCACGGCATCGCGCCCGATGTGTGTTCGATGGTCTTCCGTGTTGAAGAACAGGGCGGTCGGCAATGTGGTTGCAGTCCCTTCCAACGGTAGCAACTTGGCTACGCCCCTGCCCCGTCTCACTGCCATGGCGGAATTGGAGGTGCCGAAATCAATGCCAAGCGTGGTTTCTTCTGAGGATGTCATCGTGAACAAAGGAGAGATAGGCATCACCCCCGGATTGATCGGGCGGCATCAAACCATCAAGAATCTGTCGGCACGCGCACCTTTCAGTGTCGCAGTGTGTCGTCATTAATCGCCCTGATGTGAAAAGATGCCGATCGTCACCCACTGATTGGAGGCCAGCCAAAGCTTCCCATCAGTGTTTATCCAGTGAGTTAAACGACAAAAACAAAAAAGCCCACTGATTAGTGGGCTTTTTTGAGAGCGTTTCCGCTTTATTGGTTGCGCGAGGAGGATTTGAACCTCCGACCTTTGGGTTATGAGCCCAACGAGCTACCAGACTGCTCCATCGCGCGGCAAGAGATAAATTATAACCTACTTTTATGCTTCTGCGGAAGCATTTGCGGTTTCTGCAGATTCTTCTGCGCGATCAACCAGTTCGACATACGCCATAGGTGCATTGTCACCCACGCGGAAACCCATCTTCAGGATGCGCGTGTAGCCGCCTGGACGTGCCTTGAAACGGGGGCCGAGCACATTGAACAGCTTGGTCACGCTGTCACGATCGCGCAGACGATCGAATGCCAAGCGGCGATTGGCCAGGGTGTCTTCCTTCGCCAAAGTGATCATGGGCTCCACCACACGGCGCAACTCCTTGGCCTTGGGCAGCGTGGTCTTGATGGCCTCGTGCTCGATGAGCGAGTTCATCATGTTCTGCAGCATCGCGAGTCGGTGCGAGCTGGTGCGATTGAGTTTACGAAGGCCGTGTCCGTGGCGCATGGTGCTTTCCTTATGAGTAATTAAATCGGGCAGCCGTATCAGGTACTGCCCAAGGCACTGGCTCCCATCGAGGGGAGTCCAAAATTATAACTTAACGCTTGTCGAGGCCTGCAGGTGGCCAGTTCTCCAGCTTCATTCCCAGAGTCAAACCACGGGAAGCCAAGACTTCCTTGATTTCATTGAGCGACTTACGGCCCAGATTAGGCGTCTTCAACAACTCGTTCTCGGTGCGCTGGATCAGGTCACCGATGTAGTAGATGTTCTCGGCCTTCAGGCAATTGGCAGAGCGCACCGTCAATTCCAACTCGTCCACAGGGCGCAGCAAGATCGGATCGAAAGTTGCACTGCCGCGAGGGCCTGCCGGCGCATCGAATGCCGCCAATTCGCCGCCCTCGAGCTGCGCAAACACAGCCAGTTGCTCCACCAAAATCTTGGCGGATGCTCGCACGGCATCTTCCGCCGTAATGGCACCATTGGTCTCGATTTCGACAACCAGCTTGTCCAGATCGGTGCGCTGCTCGACGCGGGCGCTTTCCACGGTGTAGCTCACGCGCTTGACCGGAGAAAAAGACGCATCCAGCACAATGCGACCGATCGACTTCGTCGATTCGTCGGCATAACGGCGCAGATTGCCCGGCACATAGCCACGGCCTTTTTCTACCTTGATCTGCATGTCCAGCTTGCCGCCCTGCGACAGATGGGCAATGACGTGATCCGGGTTGACGATTTCAACGTCATGGGGCGTCTGGATATCCCGCGCCGTGACCACACCCTCACCGTCCTTGCGAAGGCTCAGCGTGACTTCATCGCGGTTGTGGAGCTTGAACACCACACCCTTGAGATTCAACAAGATGTTGACAACATCTTCCTGCACACCATCGATGGATGAATACTCGTGCAAGACGCCTGCGATCGTGACTTCCGTTGCTGCGTAACCCACCATGGACGAGAGCAGAACACGGCGAATGGCATTGCCCAGAGTGTGGCCGTAACCGCGCTCAAAGGGCTCCAACGCGACCTTGGCACGATTGTGGCCAAGCTGCTCGACATTGATCGCCTTGGGTTTCAGCAAATTGGTTTGCATTCAGACTTCCTCTCAATACCCCCAGCTCGTTACACCGGTAAGGCTGGTGAAGCGCCTATACCGCGATGCCTCGCGGTATAGGAACAATTTTCTCGAATGTGCGCTAAATGCTTAGCGCGAATAGAGTTCAACGATCAGGGATTCGTTGATGTCAGCGCCGAATTCGTCACGATCCGGGACCTTCTTGAAGATACCTTCGGCCTTGTCGGCATTCACTTCCACCCAAGCTGGCATACCCACTTGCTGGGCCAGCTGCAAGGCTTCGACCACGCGACCTTGCTTCTTGGACTTTTCACGCACAGCCACCACATCGCCCGTCTTGACGAGGTACGAGGCGATGTTGACGGATTGGCCGTTCACCGTGATGGCCTTGTGCGAAACAAGTTGGCGTGCTTCTGCGCGCGTGGAACCGAAGCCCATGCGATACACCACGTTGTCCAGGCGGGATTCCAGCAGGAACAGCAGGTTGGCACCGGTGTTGCCCTTGCGGCGATCAGCGGCTTCGAAATAGCGGCGGAATTGCTTTTCCAGCACGCCATACATGCGCTTGACCTTCTGCTTTTCGCGCAGTTGCAGACCATAGTCGGACGTGCGAGCACCGGAGGTGCGGCCATGCTGACCTGGCTTGGAGTCGAACTTGGCCTTGTCCGCGATAGAGCGGCGAGCGCTCTTCAGGAACAGGTCAGTGCCTTCACGGCGGGAGAGTTTGGCCTTGGGGCCGAGGTAACGTGCCACTTGAGCTTCCTTGGATTGTCATCTTCCGCAACATCATTGCGGGAGCCACCTGCTGCTAAAGCAATCAGGTGGCGGTGGGCTTATAAAAATCAGATGCGACGGCGCTTTTGCGGACGGCAGCCGTTATGGGGAACCGGCGTCACGTCAGAGATCGACGTGATACGGATACCCAGGGCGCCCAGCGCGCGCACCGACGATTCACGACCAGGACCTGGGCCCTTGATCTCGACATCAAGATTCTTGATGCCTTGTTCAATGGCAGCACGACCCGCGACTTCGGATGCAACCTGTGCAGCGAACGGCGTGGACTTGCGCGAACCCTTGAAACCTTGACCACCCGACGACGCCCAGGACAAGGCATTGCCTTGGCGATCGGTGATCGTGATGATGGTGTTGTTGAACGAAGCATGCACGTGCGCGATACCGTCCGAGACGTTCTTGCGAACCTTCTTGCGAACGCGCTGTGCAGCGTTATTGGCGGGAGACTTTGCCATGTTGATCTTTCAATCTTTTTACTTCTTCAGCGCCGCAGCACCCTTGCGCGGCCCCTTGCGGGTACGAGCATTCGTGCGCGTACGCTGACCACGCATGGGCAGACCGCGACGATGGCGGAAGCCGCGGTAGCAGCCAATGTCCATCAAGCGCTTGATGTTCATCGTGGTTTCGCGACGCAGATCACCTTCGATGGTGAACTGAGCGATCTGATCGCGAATCTTTTCGAGATCGCCGTCCGTCAGATCCTTGATCTTCTTGGAATAAGCGATGTCACAGGCTTCGCAGATCTTGCGAGCGCGGGTGCGACCGATGCCAAAAATGGCGGTCAAGCCGATTTCAGCATGCTGATGCGGCGGAATATTAATGCCAGCGATACGTGCCATATGCGTCCTCTAATACTTTCAATCAACCTTGGCGCTGCTTATGGCGCATGTCCGTGCAGATCACGCGCACCACACCTTTGCGGCGGATGATCTTGCAGTTGCGGCAGATTTTCTTGACCGAAGCCGAAACTCTCATTTCATTCTCCTAAAACTCGTCTTTTCGTCCCGGCCCACTGCGCGGAACACAATTTGCGCCCGCGATGACTCGGAGGCATCAATAAACCGTATCCACCAAGGCCAACCCGCCACTATAGCGCATTTGCCAAGATTCCACTTATGACTGACTCAGCTGCCAGGTGTTGCTTTGAAGTTGGCCTTCTTGAGCAACGACTCGTACTGCTGCGACATCATGTAGTTCTGCACCTGGGCCATGAAGTCCATGGTGACTACCACAATGATCAGTAAAGAGGTACCACCAAAATAGAACGGCACGTTGTACTTCAAGATCATGAACTCGGGGAGCAAGCACACAAAGGTGATGTACACCGCTCCAGCCAGCGTCAAACGAACCAGGATCTTGTCGATGTAGCGGGCCGTCTGTTCTCCAGGACGAATCCCAGGAATGAAGGCACCACTCTTCTTCAAATTATCTGCAGTCTCCCGGCTGTTGAACACCAATGCGGTGTAGAAGAAGCAGAAGAACACAATGGCCGCTGCGTAGAACATCACATAGATCGGCTGACCTGGGGTCAGTGCTCCAGAAATGTCCCGCAACCAACGCATCGACTCACCCGCGCTGAACCAGTTCACCACCGTAGCCGGCAACAAAATGATCGACGAAGCAAAGATCGGCGGAATCACCCCCGCCATGTTGAGCTTCAAAGGCAGATGCGACGATTGCCCGCCATACACCTTGTTGCCCACCTGGCGCCTTGCGTAATTCACGAGAATCTTTCGCTGACCTCTTTCGACAAACACGACGAAATAGGTCACCGCCGCCACGATCAGTACGATGAAAATCGCAGCCAGGATGCTCATCGCACCTGTACGAACCAGCTCCAGCAATCCACCGATAGAACTCGGCAGCCCTGCAGCTATACCTGCGAAGATCAGGATCGAAATCCCGTTGCCCAAGCCACGCTCTGTGATCTGCTCACCCAACCACATCAGGAACATCGTGCCAGCCGTCAAGCTCACCACGGCCGTCATGCGAAACCCGAAACCGGGACTCAGCACCAGCCCTGCGGAACTCTCCAATGCCACAGCGATACCCAGCGACTGGAATATGGCCAAACCCAGCGTTCCATAACGCGTGTATTGCGTGATCTTGCGCCGCCCTGCTTCGCCTTCCTTCTTCAGCTGCTCGAACGTCGGAACGACGTAGGTCATCAGCTGCATGATGATCGACGCCGAGATATACGGCATGATCCCCAGAGCGAAAACCGTGAAGCGCGAGAGCGCTCCACCCGAGAACATGTTGAACAGGTTCAGAATGCCACCCTGCTGGCCACTGAACAGCTGTTGCAGCTGCGCCGGATCAATGCCCGGCACGGGAATGTGCGCTCCGATGCGGTACACGACCAACGCCAGCAGCAGAAAAACCAGCCGGCGACGCAAATCGCCGAACTTACCGGTTTTCGCAATTTGAGCTGCGTTAGTAGCCACGGATGCGTTCCTTTAGAACGTATTCAAGCCAGGCTGCCGCCGGCAGCTTCGATGGCCGCCTTCGCGCCCGCCGTTGCACCGATGCCGGTCAACTTGACCGACTTGCTCAGTTCGCCACTCTTGATGACCTTCACCACCTTGATCAGCTGCCCCACCAAACCGGCGCTCTTGAGCGCCAGCAGGTCGACTTCAGCAAGACCCAGTTGGTCCAGCGCCGTCAGGGTCACTTCTGCATTGAACTTCAGCAGATGGGACTTGAAGCCGCGCTTAGGCAGGCGACGCTGCAGAGGCATTTGACCGCCTTCGAAGCCCACCTTGTGGTAACCGCCAGAACGCGATTTTTGACCCTTGTGACCGCGACCCGCGGTCTTGCCCAGACCAGAACCGATACCGCGACCAACGCGGCGCTTGGCATGCTTGGCTCCGTCTGCAGGCTTGATGCTATTGAGTTCCATCATCAACCTCTCAGAGGACTTTGACCAGATAGCTGATCTTGTTAATCATGCCGCGCACTTCAGGGCTGTCCTGCAGTTCGCTGATGCTGTTCAGCTTGCGCAGGCCCAGGCCGCGTACGGTGGCACGGTGCGATTCCTTGGTGCCAATCGGGCTGCGCACCAGTTGAATCTTGACGGTTTGTTGCGTAGTCATTTGCTCAACTCCGTTCAGGCGAAGATGTCTTCGACCGACTTACCGCGCTTGGCTGCCACTTCCGAGGGGGTCGTGGAATGCACCAGCGCATCGAACGTTGCGCGGACCATGTTGTAGGGGTTCGACGAACCGTGGCTCTTGGCCACGATGTCGGTGATGCCCAACACTTCGAACACAGCACGCATCGGGCCGCCCGCAATGATGCCCGTACCCTTAGGGGCGGGAGCCATCATCACGTGTGCAGCACCATGGTGGCCCGTCACTTGATGGTGGATGGTGCCGTTCTTGAGCGACACCTTCACCAGATTGCGGCGAGCTTCTTCCATTGCCTTTTGCACGGCTGCAGGCACTTCTTTCGACTTGCCCTTACCCATGCCGACGCGGCCATCACCGTCGCCGACCACAGTCAGTGCGGCAAAACCGAGAATACGGCCGCCCTTCACGACTTTGGTCACGCGGTTCACCGCGATCATTTTTTCGCGCAGACCGTCGTCCTGACCTTCGCTCTGCACTTTGGGTTGAAATTTAGCCATTTTGTATTTCGCTCCGCTTAGAACTGCAGGCCAGCTTCACGTGCAGCGTCGGCCAAAGCCTTGACGCGGCCGTGATAGGCAAAACCTGCACGATCGAATGCAACCTTCTCGATGCCGGCCGCCTTCGCCTTTTCAGCGATGCGCTTGCCGATGATCTGGGCAGCGGTGGCATTGCCACCCTTGCCAGAGCCACCGAGGGACTTGCGCACATCGGCTTCTGCCGTCGATGCGCTGGCCAGGACCTTGCTGCCGTCGCCGGAGATAACACTGGCGTAGATGTGAAGGTTCGTGCGGTTCACCGTCAAACGCGCCACGCCTTGCTGCGCAATGCGAATGCGGGTCTGGCGCGAACGACGAAGACGCTGCTCTTTCTTGGTCAACATGTTGCAGCTCCTTATTTCTTCTTGGTCTCTTTGATCGTGACTTTTTCGTCCGAATAACGGATGCCTTTGCCCTTGTAGGGCTCGGGCGGACGAACGGCACGGATCTCAGCGGCCAATTGGCCGACGCGCTGGCGGTCGGCACCCTTGATCACGATTTCGGTCGGGGTCGGAGTCGCAACCGTGATGCCAGCAGGCATTTCGAAGTTCACGGGGTGCGAGTAACCCACGCTCAGATTCAGCTTGGCACCTGCAGCCTGGGCCTTGTAGCCCACGCCGATCAGGTTCAGCTTCTTTTCGAAGCCCTTGCTAACACCCACCACCATGTTGTTCACCAACTGGCGGATCGTGCCACTCATGGCATTCGCTTCACGGGACTCGTTGACAGGCTCAAAGCTGAGCTTGCCGTCCTTGATGGAGACCTTCACAAGCGCGCTCTGGGTCAGCGACAGCGTGCCGCCCGTACCCTTCACATTGATCTGGTCGTCCTTGATGGACACATCCACACCTGCGGGGATGGTCACCGGCATTTTTCCTACGCGGGACATTTCAGTTACTCCTCAATGCCACGTTTAAGCGACGTAGCAAAGCACTTCGCCGCCGACACCGGTAGCGCGCGCTTTGCGATCGGTCATCACGCCCTTGGGCGTCGTGACAATCGCCACACCCAGACCGTTCATGACTTGCGGGATGGAATCACGGCCTTTGTACACACGCAGGCCAGGACGGCTCACGCGCTCGATACGCTCGATCACCGGACGACCGGCGTAGTACTTCAGTGCGATTTCAAGTTCGGACTTGCCGGCTTCGGTCTTGACCTGGAAGCCGTCGATATAACCCTCGTCCTTCAGCACTTGTGCGATGGCGATCTTCACTTTGGAAGACGGCACCAGCACGGTTGCCTTGGACACCATTTGCGCGTTGCGAATGCGGGTCAGCAAGTCAGCGATGGGATCACTCATGCTCATGTTGTATCTCTCCTGCCCGCTTACCAGCTGGCCTTGGTGACACCAGGGATGTCGCCGGCAAAAGCCAGTTCACGGATCTTTGCGCGAGCCAGACCGAATTGGCGGAACGTGCCACGTGGGCGACCGGTGATTTCGCAACGGTTGCGCTGACGCGTGGGGTTGGCGTTGCGTGGGAGCTTTTGCAGACCCAGACGGGCTGCTTCACGCTCTTCATCGCTGCGCTTCATGTCGCTGGCAACTGCCTTCAATTCCGCATACTTTGCTGCGTACTTGGCGGCCAATTTTTCGCGCTTCAGTTCGCGCTGGATCAAAGCTACTTTAGCCATACGCTGCCTCAGTTCTTGAACGGGAAACGGAAACCAGCGAGAAGCGCCTTCGCTTCTTCATCGCTACGTGCCGTCGTAGTGATGCTGATGTTGAGACCGCGCAAGGCATCCACCTTGTCGTACTCGATTTCAGGGAAAATGATCTGTTCCTTGACACCGATGTTGTAGTTGCCACGGCCATCGAAGGCCCGGCCAGAGATACCGCGAAAGTCACGGACGCGGGGCAGAGCCACGGTCACGAAACGATCCAGGAATTCGTACATCTGAACGCCACGCAGGGTGACCATGCAGCCGATGGCCTGGCCTTCGCGGATCTTGAAACCGGCGATGGCCTTCTTGGCCTTGGTCACCACGGGCTTCTGACCAGCGATCTTGGTCAGATCGGCGACGGCGTTGTCCATCACTTTCTTGTCCGACACGGCTTCGCTCACACCCATGTTCAGGGTGATCTTCGTCAGCCGAGGGACTTGCATCGGAGAGGTGTAACCGAACTGCTTGGCGAGTTCGGGGGCGATTTTTTCGCGGTAGTGTTGTTGCAGTCGTGCCATGTTGACTCCTTAGGCCGCCTTGATTTCAGCGCCGCTGGACTTGAACACGCGAACGCGCGCACCATCAGCCTGCACCTTGATACCTACACGATCAGCCTTGCCGGTAGCCGCATTGAAGATGGCCACGTTGGACTGATGGATCGGCATGGCCTTTTCCACGATGCCGCCGGTCGTACCCTTCATGGGGTTCGGCTTGACATGCTTCTTGACCAGATTGATGCCGTCGATGACCAGATAGGAGTCATCCTTGCGCAGCGACACCGTGCCGCGCTTGCCCTTGTCGCGCCCGGTGAGCACAACGATTTCGTCGCCCTTGCGAATCTTGTTCATGGCGCGTCCTCAGAGAACTTCAGGAGCCAGGGACACGATCTTCATGAACTTCTCGGTACGCAGTTCACGCGTCACGGGCCCGAAGATGCGGGTGCCGATGGGCTCCAGCTTTGCATTTAGCAACACTGCTGCGTTGCCATCGAATTTGACGAGCGAACCGTCGCCACGGCGAATACCCTTCGCCGTACGAACCACCACTGCGCTGTAGACCTCGCCCTTTTTGACGCGGCCACGCGGAGCGGCTTCCTTGATGCTCACCTTGATGATGTCGCCGACACTGGCGTAGCGACGCTTGGAACCACCCAGCACCTTGATGCACAGGACGGACTTCGCGCCGGTGTTGTCGGCAACGTCTAACCGAGATTCTGTCTGGATCATTTCAATATTCCCAACTTGCACCGGCAGGATTGACAGCCCCAGAGAACGTCTCAAGGGCTGAAGATCAGCCAATCAGTCTTGGGCCCGTCGTCCATGCCGCAAACCATTTGCAGCACTTCCCGCTGGGCAGAAACCTCGCGCTTGAAACGCGAAGCCCTCGATTTTGTCAAAAAGCGCAACTGGCGTCAAGCACTTCACAACGGGACGTCCAAATACTGCCGGGCCAACGCCTGAAACACCTCCAGTTGGGGGTCGAGGCCAAGTTCCTCGCGCAGGATCTCGCCCACGCGCGGGGCCAGACGAGCAGCTTGGGCCGCATCCAGGAAAAGCATCCGGCTGCGGCGGGCCAGCACATCTTCCACCGTGCGGGCGTACTCGTAGCGGGCGGCGAATCGCACCATCGCCTCGGTCAGCCCCTCTGACAGCGCGGCGTCCGCGCCTGGCAGACCGTCGATGAAGGATGCCTCGCTGCCATAGGAGTGCAGGCCTTGAGGCGCGCTGATGCGGTGCTGCACCGCCTGCTGGGGCGAGCCCACGAGGGGAAGATGGCGCGTCACGCCGCTCGGGCGCTCCGTCAGCAACCCCGCAGTGAAGCATTTTTGCAACACGTCCTCCGCCATGGCGCGGTACGTGGTCCATTTTCCGCCGGTGACGGTGACCAGTCCGCTCGCGCTGGCGATCACGGTGTGCTCGCGGCTGATGCTCTTCGTGTTGTCACCGTCGTCGTCCTGCGGCTTGACCAGAGGACGCAATCCGACCCAGATGCTGCGCACATCCGAAGGCGCGGGCGCCCGGGTCAGGTAGCGGGCGGATTCGCTCAGGATGAACGCCACTTCCTCCTTGAACGGTAGGGGCTCGCGGGCCAGATCCTGGCGCGGGCTGTCGGTCGTCCCCAGGATGACCTTGCCCAGCCACGGCACGGCAAACAGCACCCGGCCATCGGCCGTCTTGGGCACCATGAGCGCATGGTCGGAAGGCAGGAACTCGCGGTCCACCACGATGTGCACGCCCTGGCTGGGTGCCACGATGGGCTTGGCGGGGCGCCCGAGCGCCGCGGCATCCTGCTGGCGGAACGCGTCCACCCACACACCGGTGGCATTGACCACGCATTTCGCGCGCACGCTATAGGTAGTGCCGGTTTCGCGGTCCTCGCAGGTGAAACCCGCCACCTTGCCGGCCTCGTGCACCAGATCGCGGGCGGAGCAGTAGTTGACGAGCAAGGCCCCGCGCTGCGCCGCCGTGCGGGCTAAGGCGAGCGCCAGCCGGGCGTCGTCGAACTGGCCGTCCCAGTACTTGACCCCGCCTTTGAGCCCTTCCTTGCGGGCCGTGGGCAGCAGGCGCAAGGTGCTTTCCCGGCCCAGGAATTCGGTGGCGCCCAGGCCGGCCTTGCCCGCCAGAACGTCGTAGGCCTTGAGCCCCACGCCGTAAAACGGCGTTTCCCAATAGCGGTAGGACGGCATCACGAAAGGCAGCGGCTGCGCCAGGTGGGGGGCGTTGTTCAACAGCGTGGTGCGCTCGTGCAGCGCTTCGCGCACGAGGGAGATATTGCCCTGCGCCAGATAGCGCACGCCCCCGTGTACCAGCTTGGTGGCGCGGGAGGAGGTTCCCTTGGCGAAGTCGTGAGACTCCACCAGGACCACGCTGAAGCCCCGCGCGGCGGCGTCCAGTGCCACACCCAGGCCTGTCGCGCCGCCCCCGATCACCGCCAGGTCGTAGAGGCGGGGCTCGGCCAGCCGAGCCAGCAGTTCGGAGCGCTTGGTGTACAGGGGGGTGGTCACGGTATTCATGGGATCGATTGTCCATGCGTCTCGGAAAAACCAAGGGTTAACCCTTGATTCACCGCAAAAAACAAATCCGCCCAGGCCCTTGCAGACAAGGACGAGGGCGGGAGGTGGGCAAATCAGGCCGGCGGTGCGTGGGCGCCGGCCCATCCTGCCGGGTCAGCGCACCTTGCCGTCCTTCCAGGCCTGCAGCAGGCGGTCGTAGGCAATGGTTTCGCCCTTGGGCTTTTCGTTGGCCAGCTTGGCCCAGGGGGCGGCCTTGTCGCTCAGCCACTTGGCAGGATCGCCCTTGGGATTGAGCTTGGGTGCGCAATGGGCCATGCCGGCGCGCTCCAGGCGGGCCATGACCTGGTCCATCTCGTCGGCCAGCGTGTCCATGGCGCCCTGCGGGGTCTTCTCGCCCGTAACGGCCTGGGCCACGTTCTTCCACCACAGCTGCGCGAGCTTCGGGTAGTCGGGCACGTTGGTGCCGGTGGGCGACCAGGCCACGCGGGCCGGGCTGCGGTAGAACTCGACCAGGCCGCCGAGCTTGGGCGCCATGTCGGTCATGGCCTTGGACTGGATGTCGCTCTCGCGGATGGGCGTCAGGCCCACGATGGTCTTCTTGAGCGAGACGGTCTTGGCGGTCACGAACTGGGCGTAGAGCCAGGCGGCGGCCGTCTTGTTGGCGTCATGGCCGTTGAAGAACGACCACGATCCCACGTCCTGGTAGCCGTTCTGCATGCCGGGCTTCCAGTACGGACCGTTGGGGCCGGGCGCCATGCGCCACTTGGGCGTGCCGTCGGCGTTCACCACGGGCAGGCCGGGCTTGACCATGTCGGCGGTGAAGGCGGTGTACCAGAAGATCTGCTGGGCGATCTGGCCTTGCGCGGGCACGGGGCCGGATTCGCCGAAGGTCATGCCCATGGCTTCCTTGGGCGCGTACTTCTTCATCCAGTCCACGTACTTGGTGAGCGCGTACACGGCCGCGGGCGAGTTGGTCGCGCCGCCGCGGGACACCGAGGCGCCCACGGGCGTGCACTTGTCCGCCGCCACGCGGATGCCCCATTCGTCGATCGGCAGGCCATTGGGCGTGCCGATGTCGGCAGCGCCCGCCATGGACAGCCATGCGTCGGTGAAGCGCCAGCCGAGCGAGGGATCCTTCTTGCCGTAGTCCATGTGGCCGTAGATGGCCTTGCCGTCGATGGTCTTCACGTCGTTGCTGAAGAATTCGGCGATGTCTTCGTAGGCGCTCCAGTTCAGCGGCACGCCCAGGTCGTAGCCGTACTTGGCCTTGAACTTGTCCTTCAAGTCCTTGCGCTCGAACAGGTCGGCGCGGAACCAGTACAGGTTGGCGAACTGCTGGTCGGGCAGCTGGTAGAGCTTGCCGTCCGGCGCGGTGGTGAACTTGGTGCCGATGAAGTCCTTCAGGTCCAGGCCAGGGTTGGTGAACTCCTTGCCGGCGCCCGACATGTAGTCGGTCAGGTTCATCATCTTGCCGTAGCGGTAGTGCGTGCCGATCAGGTCGGAGTCGCTGATCCAGCCGTCGTAGATCGACTTGCCCGACTGCATCGAGGTCTGCAGTTTCTCGACCACGTCGCCTTCCTGGATCAGGTCGTGCTTGACCTTGATGCCGGTGATCTCCTCGAAGGCCTTGGCCAGCGTCTTGGACTCGTACTCGTGCGTGGTCAGGGTTTCCGACACCACCGAGATTTCCTTCACGCCCTTGGCCTGCAGCTTCTTGGCCGCGTCGATGAACCACTTCATCTCGGCCAGTTGCTGGTCCTTGGCCAGCGTGGACGGCTGGAATTCGCTGTCCACCCACTTCTTGGCTTCCGCCTCGCCCGCCATGGCCGTGTTGCCGGCCAGGACCGCGACGGCCAACGCCAGCGCCGAATACTGCATCTTCATAGTGCTTGTCTCCTGATAGTCAGTTGAATCGACTCCCCTTTGCATTCCAGCGGCCGCCGGGTCCGGGGGATGGGTCGGACCGGCGGCAGAAAAAACTCCCGGCAACCGCGCCGTCAGCCCTTGCGCAGGATCAGCACCAGCAAGGCCATCGACAGCACGAAGCTGATCCAGATCGACGGCTCGGCCGACAGCGAGAACCACTGCACCAGGTGCCCGCTGATGCCCACGAAGGCCAGGTTCACATAGGCGGCGGCCAGCAGGCCGATGAAGAGGCGGTCGCCGCGCGTCGTCGCCAGCGGCAGCCAGCCACGCCGGAGCAGGGTGGGGGACTTGATTTCCCACACCGTCATGCCGGCCAGCATGAGCACGATGCACAGGAAGAAAACGGCCACCGGCGTGGTCCAGGCCATCCACTCAAACATGGGTACCTCCCTGAGCGCCTGCGGCGCTTCCTCCCGGGGGGACGCATCGGGCGGCTGGGCAAAGCCCGCTCCACGGCTGCCGCTGGCCTTGGACGCATCGCGCGCTCTGCGGTGAAAGTGTGTGATTCATGCTTGTGCTCCCTTCACACGTCAAACCCGGCCCATCGCGAAACCCTTCGCGATGTAGTGCCGCACGAACCAGATGACGATGGCACCCGGCACGATGGTGAGCACACCGGCCGCGGCCAGGGTGGCCCAGTCCATGCCGGAGGCGCTCACGGTGCGCGTCATCGTCGCCACGATGGGCTTGGCGTTCACGCTGGTGAGCGTGCGCGCCAGCAGCAGCTCGACCCAGCTGAACATGAAGCAGAAGAACGCCGCCACGCCCACGCCGGCCTTGATGAGCGGCAGGAAGATGGTCAGGAAAAAGCGCGGGAAGCTGTAGCCGTCGATGTAGGCCGTCTCGTCGATCTCCCGCGGGATGCCGGTCATGAAGCCTTCCAGGATCCACACCGCCAGGGGCACGTTGAACAGCAGGTGGGCCAGCGCCACGGCGATGTGCGTGTCCATCAGCCCCACGGTCGTGTAGAGCTGGAAGAAAGGCAGCAGGAACACCGCGGGCGGCGTCATGCGGTTGGTCAGCAGCCAGAAGAACACGTGCTTGTCGCCCAGGAACTGGTAGCGCGAGAACGCATAGGCCGCCGGCAGCGCCACGGTGAGCGAGATCACCGTGTTGATGGCCACGTAGATCAGGCTGTTGATGTAGCCCGAATACCAGGACTCGTCGGTGAAGATGGTCTTGTAGTTGTCCCAGGTGAAGTGCTGGGGAAAGAACGAGAACGTGGAGAGGATCTCCGCGTTCGTCTTGAAGCTCATGTTGACCATCCAGTAGATGGGCAGCAGCGCGAAGACGATATAGGCCGCAAGGAAGAGGCTCCGTTTGCGAAAACGCTTTTCATTCATGGCCGGCTCCGGTCTGTGCGTCGGTGCCCACGCGCTGCATCCAGTTGTAGAGGATGAAGCACAGCAGCAGGATGATGAGGAAGTAGATCAGTGAGAACGCCGCCGCCGGGCCCAGGTCGAACTGGCCTACGGCCTTCTGCGTGAGGTACTGGCTGAGGAAGGTGGTGGCATTGCCCGGCCCGCCGCCGGTGAGCACGAAGGGCTCGGTGTAGATCATGAAGCTGTCCATGAAGCGCAGCAGCACCGCGATCATCAGCACGCCGCGCATCTTGGGCAGCTGGATGTAGCGGAACACGGCGAACTTGCTCGCGCCATCGATGCGCGCGGCCTGGTAGTAGGCGTCAGGGATCGAGCGCAGCCCGGCGAAGCACAGCAGCGCCACCAGCGGCGTCCAGTGCCACACATCCATCACCAGCACGGTGAGCCAGGCCTGCGTGGCGTTGCCGGTGTAGCTGTAGTCGATGCCGATGTACTGCAGCGCGGCGCCCAGCAGGCCGATGTCGGCGCGGCCGTAGATTTGCCAGATGGTGCCCACCACGTTCCACGGGATCAGCAGCGACAGCGCCACCGTCACCAGCACGGCGGAGGATTTCCACCCTTGCGCGGGCATGGACAGCGCCAGGCAGATGCCCAGCGGAATCTCCACCGCCAGCACGGCGAGCGAGAACGTGATCTGGCGCCACAGGGCCGCATGCAGCTCTTCGTCGCGCATCACGGCGGCGAACCATTCGGTGCCGACGAACACGCGCCGCTCGGGCGAGATGATGTCCTGCACCGAGTAGTTCACCACGGTCATCAGCGGCAGGATGGCCGAGAAGGCCACGCACAGGATGACGGGCAGGATCAGGAACCAGGCCTTCTGGTTCACGGGCTTGGTCGTGGTGCTCATGCCAGCAACTCCTCGTTTTGATAGAAGCAGGTGTGGCGCCCCAGCACCTGCAGCCAGACCGTGTCGCCCGCCGAAGGCACCGCCTCGCCCGTGCCCAGGCGGGCCTTGAGCGTGTGCTCGCCCACGCGGGCGGTGAGCAGGAAGTAGGTGCCGATGTCCTGCACCTTCTCCACCGTGCAGGGCAGCGCGCCGGGCTGCCCTGCCGCGGCGATGGCCAGGTACTCGGGGCGCACGCCCACCTGCAACGCGCCGGCCGGCAGGGCCTTGCCCGCGGGCCGCGCCAGGCGGTGGCCCGCGACGACGATGGCATCCGCCTCGCCCTGCGCGGGCAGGAAGTTCATGCCCGGCGAGCCGATGAAGTGGCCCACGAACACGTGCTGCGGCCGCTCGAACAGCGCATCGGCCGCGCCCACCTGCACGGCGCGCCCGCGCGTCATCACCACCACCTCTTCGGCGAAGGTCAGCGCCTCCACCTGGTCGTGGGTCACGTAGATCAGGGTCAGCTTGAGCTCGTGGTGGATCTGCTTGAGCTTGCGGCGCAATTGCCACTTGAGGTGCGGATCGATCACCGTGAGCGGCTCGTCGAAGAGCACGGCCGCCACGTCGGAGCGCACCAGGCCGCGCCCGAGCGATATCTTCTGCTTGGCATCGGCCGCCAGGCCCGAGGCGCGCTGGTCGAGCTGCCCGCTCATGTCCAGCATCTCGGCGATCTGGCCGACGCGCTGGCGGATCTGGGCCTCGGGTACCTTGCGGTTCTTGAGCGGAAAGGCGAGGTTCTCGGCCACCGTCATGGTGTCGTAGATCACCGGGAACTGGAACACCTGGGCGATGTTGCGCTCCTGCGGACTCGCGTGGGTGACGTCCTTGCCGTCGAACAGCACGCGCCCCTGCGAGGGCACGAGCAGGCCCGACATGATGTTGAGCATGGTCGTCTTGCCGCAGCCCGAGGGGCCCAGCAAGGCATAGGCGCCGCCGTCGCGGAACTCCATCGACAGCGGCAGCAGCGCGTAGTCGCTGTCCTGCTGCGGGTTGGGCTTGTAGGCGTGCGCCAGATCCAGATTGATGCGCGCCATCTCAGCGCCCTCCCCGGCGCGCGGGCGCCAGCAGCAAGGCGCCGTCGGCGCCGAAGACATAGGCTTCGCCCGGTGCCAGGTGCAGCGTGATGGCCGCACCCAGATCGAAGTAGTGCACTCCCGTGACCTGCGCCACGAGTTCGCCCCAGGGCGTGTGCGCATGCACGAAGGTGTCCGAGCCCGAGATTTCGGCCAGCTCCACCGTGCCGGCCACCGCCACGTCGCCGGGGCGTGCCTGCAGACGCAGGGCACTCGCCCGCACGCCGACGGTCAGGCCCGTCGCGGCGCTGCCCGCCGGCAAACCCTGCGGCAGCGCCAGCAGGCCGCCGCCGGCCATGCGCACGCCGCCGGCGGCCGCATCGGCGGCGATCAGGTTCATCGGCGGGTCGCTGAAGGCGCGGGCCACGCGCAGCGAACTCGGGGCATGGAAGACCTCGGCCGTGGGGCCGTACTGCAGCAGTTCGCCCTCGTGCAGCACGGCGGTGTAGCCGCCCAGCAGCAGGGCCTCGCCCGGCTCGGTGGTGGCATAGACCACGGTGGAGTCGCCGGCAGCGAACAGCTGGGTCAGCTCGTCGCGCAGTTCCTCGCGCAGCTTGTAGTCGAGGTTGACCAGGGGCTCGTCCAGCAGCATCAGCGGCGCGCCCTTGGCCAGGGCCCGGGCCAGCGCCACGCGCTGCTGCTGCCCGCCCGACAGCTCGGCCGGATAGCGGTTCAGGAACATGTCGATGTGCAGCCGCTCGGCCAGGGCGCGCACGCGCTCGGCGATGCCCTTGTCACCCCGCAGCTTGAGCGGCGAGGCGATGTTGTCGGCCACCGTCATGGAGGGGTAGTTGATGAACTGCTGGTACACCATGGCCACGTTGCGCTCGCGCACGGGCACGCCGGTCACATCGACACCATCGACGCGCACCCGGCCTTCGGTGGGTGTGTCCAGCCCCGCCATGATGCGCATCAGGCTGGTCTTGCCGGCCTGCGTGGCGCCCAGCAGCACGGTCACCGCACCGCTGTGCAGCGCCATGTCCATGCCATGGAGCCAGGTCTGCGCTCCCACCCGCTTGCTGATGCGGTCCATTACCAGTTGCATCACGCAACCTTTCCTGAAGGCCCCTTGCGGCCAGTTGAACGTGCAAAACGCGCAGTGCCTGACGGAACCTGCGCGCTTCGAATGGCTTCATTTTTGTTCTTTTTCGTTCGTATCGAATCAAGGTTTACCCTCGATTGATTCGTTTTCGTTCGCTTCAACGCCGCGATGCGGCGGGCCGCATCCGCCCGGGACCGGGTTCCGGGTTTCCCCCTGTGTCACAAATGCCCAGTCCGGCATTCCCCTCCTTTACCGACCGAGGCGTTGCCTCTAGTCTCAGCCTTCCAAAAGCGCCGCATGCTGTCGCCGCCCCTCCATTCCCCTTTTGCCATTCGGAAGTCCTTATGAAGAAAATGCGTACGCTGTCGGCCGTCGTTCTTGGCTGCGCCTCGTCGGTCGCCATGGCGCAGAGCACGCCGCCAGGCACCAGCAGCCTCACCATGTATGGTCTGGTGGACCTGGGCATCAACTACATGACCGGCGCCCCCGGCGGCAATCTGACGCGGCTCACCAGCGGCAACATGGAAGGGTCCCGCCTGGGCTTCAAGGGCAATGAAGACCTGGGAGGCGGCTACCGCGCGATCTTCACGCTCGAATCGCGGATCGAAGCCGATACCGGCAGCCTCAGCAACCGCCCGCCCTCCCTGGGCCAGTTGCCGGACCGGCTCAGCACCGCCTCCTCGCTGGGCCTGCCCGCCGCCCTGCAACCCGCGGTCTCGGCCGTGGCCGCGCAGATCGGCTCCCAGGTGGGCGTCAACCTGGGCAACAGCATTTTCGACCGGCAGATCTTCACCGGCCTGGTCACGCCGTTCGGCGCCTTCACCGTCGGCCGCCAGTACACGCCCGGCTACCTGGCCACCGGCAACTTCGACGCGATGAAGACCGAGTCCAGCTTGGCCCTGGGGCAGCTGGTGGCGATTCCGGCCTCGTTCGACATCCGCGTGAGCAATTCGATCCAGTACGCGCTGCAAAAGGACGGACTCACCGCCACGGCCATGTATGCGGCGGGCGAAGTGGCCGGCAAGCCGAGCGCACGGCGGCTGCTGGGCATCATGGCCATCTACAAGGGCGACGGCTATTCCTTCGGCGGCGGCTACAACACCCGCAACAACGAGCTGGGCCAGAAGTCGCTCACCAACGCCATCCTGGGCGCGACGCTGGACATCGGGCCGGGCACGCTGTCCGGCCAGTACGCCACCATCAAGGACGACCACCCCACCGACCTGTCGACCATTGCCACGGGCCTGTCGGCCAACCCGGCCACCGCCCCCGTGGCCACGCTGGTGCAGAACGCCTTCGTGCAGGCCTTCAAGCAGGATGCCCGCCTGTTCCAGATCGGCTACCGCATCACCACCGGCCCGCACACCGTGACCGTGGCCTACAACAACATGAATGACCGGCGGCCGTTCGATGCCGACCGCTATTCCTACGGCGCGGCCTACACCTACGCCCTGTCCAAGCGCACCGACGTCAGCGCCGTGCTGACGCACCTGGAAAACAAGAACACCTCGCAGGACCTGCTGGGCGGCAACGGCTTCCTCGGCGGCGTGGCGTCAGCCCCGGGCAAGGACGTCAACAGCCTGACGCTGTCGATCCGCCACCGCTTCTGACGCGCCCGGCGCATTCCGCCGACTGCGCCACACCGAAATCCCCCGCAAGGGGGATTTTTCGTTGGGGCGCCATTCTTCCTTCCTTCAGGCCTGCGCCTGCGAGCGCACTGCCCCCACGCCCTGTTTCCAGGCTCCCACAGCTCCACCACGCCCTCGCTCTGCGTTTTCCCGAGCAAGGCCCGGCAAACCGCACCCTTCCCCACCCCCCAGCCCACCCGAAAGGGGCCCGCCGCGATCAAGCGTGTTGCTTTGTGATCGTTTTTCATCAAGGTTTACCCTGGAACGGTTCGTTTTGGTTCGCTTTAAAGTAAGACCAGCGCCTTTGCCCGTCCCGCGCCTTCATTTCGCTTCGTTGCCCCACCCTCCGTGAACACCAATCCCCGCCAACTGCGCCTGCTCGAAGAGGTCCGCTCCCGCCAATCCGCCACCGTGGAGGAGCTGGCCGACACCTTGGGCGTGACGCTGCAGACGGTGCGGCGCGACGTGCAGCGGCTGGCCGAACTGGGGCTGGTGCGGCGGTTCCACGGCGGCGTGCGAGTGCCGACCTCTACCTTGGAGAACCTCGGCCACACGCAGCGCGAAACGCTGCATGCCGACGGCAAGGCCCGCATCGCGCGCGCCGTGGCGGCCCAGGTGCCCAACGACTGCTCGCTGATCCTCAACATCGGCACCACCACCGAAGCCATCGCCCGCGCGCTCATGCACCACCGCGGCCTGCGCGTCATCACCAACAACCTGAACGTGGCCGCCATCCTGAGCGGCAAGCCCGACTTCGAAGTCATCGTGGCCGGCGGCGTGGTGCGTTCGCGCGACCGCGGCATCGTGGGCGAGGCCGCGGTGGATTTCATCCGCCAGTTCCGGGTGGACATCGCGCTCATCGGCATCTCCGGCATCGAATCGGACGGCACGCTGCGCGACTTCGACTACCGCGAGGTGAAGGTGGCGCAGACCATCATCGCCCAGGCCCGCGAGGTCTGGCTGGCCGCCGACCACAGCAAGTTCAGCCGTGCGGCGATGGTGCAGGCCGCCACGCTGGCGCAGATCGGCCGGCTGTTCACCGATGCGCCGCCACCCGAGCCCTTTCCCGCGCTGCTGCGCGATGCCGGCGTGGACTGCACCGTCGCTGGATGACGCCCCCACCGCCCTGCGGCACCCCGCCGGTCCTCTCCTTCCAGAATCCACCATGACCTATTTGCTCGCCCTCGACCAAGGCACCTCCAGTTCCCGCAGCATCGTGTTCGACGAGCGCGGCCACATCGTCGCGCAGGCACAGCTGGAACTGCCGCAGATCTACCCGCAGCCCGGCTGGGTGGAGCACGACCCGCGCGAGATCTGGCGCACCCAGCTGGCCACCGCGCGGCAGGCCCTGGCCCAGGCGAATCTGAAGGCCGGCGACGTGCGGGCGCTGGGCATCACCAACCAGCGCGAGACCACGGTGCTGTGGAACCGGCGCACCGGCGAGCCCGTGCACCACGCCATCGTCTGGCAGGACCGCCGCGCCGAGCCCCTGTGCGCCGAGCTGCGCGAGCGCGGCCTGGCCGACACCATCCAGGCCAAGACCGGCCTGCTGATCGATGCGTATTTCTCGGGCACCAAGCTGCGCTGGCTGCTGGACCACGTGCCCGGCGCGCGCGCCCAGGCCGAGCGCGGCGAACTGGCCTTCGGCACCGTGGACAGCTGGCTCATCTGGCAGCTCACGCAAGGCCAGGTGCACATGACCGACGTGAGCAACGCCGCGCGCACCATGCTCTTCAATGTGCGCACCAACCAGTGGGACGACGAACTGCTGGAGCTGCTGCAGATCCCGCGCGCCCTCATGCCCGAGGTGCGCCCCTCCAGCGCCCACTTCGGCGACACCCACCCCGAGCTGCTGGGCAGCGCCCTGCCCATCGGCGGCGTGGCCGGCGACCAGCAGAGCGCGCTGTTCGGCCAGGCCTGCTTCAAGGCCGGCATGGCCAAGAACACCTACGGCACCGGCTGCTTCATGCTGATGCACACGGGGCAGAAGTTCCAGACCTCCACCAACGGCCTGCTCACCACCAGCGCCGCCCAGATCGGCACGGCGCCGCCCGGCGCGGCCTCGCTCAGCCTGGCCGGCAGCACGCCCGAGTTCGCCATGGAAGGCAGCGTGTTCGTCGGTGGCGCCGTGGTGCAGTGGCTGCGCGACGGCCTGCGCGCCATCTCGGCCAGCAACGAGGTGCAGTCGCTCGCCGAAAGCGTGCCCGATTCGGGCGGCGTGATGATGGTGCCGGCCTTCACCGGCCTGGGCGCGCCCTACTGGAAGCCCGACGCGCGCGGCACCATCACCGGCCTCACGCGCGGCACCACGCTCGCCCACATCGCGCGGGCGGCGCTGGAGAGCATCGCCTACCAGAGCGCCGCGCTGCTGCAGGCCATGAGCCGCGACGCCGTGGCCGCCGGCGGTGCGCCGGTGAGCGAGCTGCGCTTGGACGGCGGCGCCTGCGTGAACGACCTGCTCATGCAGTTCCAGGCCGACCTGCTGGGCATTCCCGTGGTGCGGCCCGCGGTGATCGAGACCACGGCGCTGGGCGCGGCCTACCTGGCCGGCCTGTCGAGCGGCGTGTACCGCAGCACCGACGAGCTGTCGGACCTGTGGCGCGCCGAGCGCCGCTTCATGCCCACGCTGGGCGCCCCGCGTGCCCGCGAACTCATGGCGCGCTGGGAGCACGCCGTGCGGCAGGCCTCGCTCGACTGAAAACCGCCGCCCCCGGCGCCCGCCGCAGCGCAGGCGCTAACATCCTGCGCTTCGCCTCCACCTGCCCACCGCCGCCATGAACGCCACGCCCGCCGCGACCGATTCGCACTCCTCCGCCATCGCCTTCATCGGCGGAGGCAACATGGCCAGCGCCATCATCGGCGGGCTGATCCGCCAGGGCGTGCCGGCCGCGCAGATCGAAGTCGTCGAGCCCTGGGCCGAAGCCCGCGCCGCCCTGCTCTCGCAGCACGGCATCACGGCGCACGAAGCGGCCGGCCCCGCGCTGGCCCGGGCCGGCACCGTGGTGTGGGCCGTCAAGCCCCAGACCTTCCAGGAAGCGGCCCGGCAGGCGCGCGCCCACACCGCCGGCGCCGTGCACCTGAGCGTGGCCGCCGGCATCCGCTCGGACAGCATCGCCCGGTGGCTGGACAGCGAACGCATCGTGCGCGCCATGCCCAACACCCCGGCGCTGATCGCCCGCGGCATGACGGCCCTCTACGCCCGCCCCCAGGTGACCGCCGCCGAGCGCGCGGCCATCGAGCGGATCATCGCGACGACGGGGGAATTCCTGTGGGTGGACGACGAACCGCAGCTCGATGCCGTCACCGCCCTCTCGGGCTCGGGCCCGGCCTATGTGTTCCGCTTCCTGGAGGCCATGACCGAGGCCGGCGCCGCCATGGGCCTGAGCCGCGCCCAGGCCCACCAGCTCGCCGTGGCCACCTTCGCTGGCGCCTCCGAACTGGCCCGCCGCTCGGACGAGCCGCCCGAGGTGCTGCGCCAGCGCGTCACCTCCAAGGGCGGCACCACCTACGCCGCCCTGCAGTCGATGGAGCAGGACGAAGTGCCCCAGCGCTTCATGCGCGCCCTGGAGGCCGCGCGTTCGCGGGCGCGCGAACTAGGCGACGAGTTCGGCGCCTGATCGCCAGCGCGGGCGGGCGCACCGCCGGCTTCAAGCCAAAACGCCCTCCAGCACAATAAGTACTAGGGCATATTGCTACCAAAAAAATAGCAACCTATCGCAGCGCGTAACCCACGACGATGCCGGCGAATAGCGTGAACCCGATCCAGTGGTTCTCGCGGAAGGCCCGAAAGCAACCGTCGCGCGTGCGGTGGCGGATCAGCGCGAAGTGCCACGCCACCTGGGCCAGCACCGCGCCGATCGCGAGGTAGAACGCCGCGCCCAGCCCCAGCGGCGCCAGCGAAACGCCCCAGAACGCCACCAGCAGCAGGTAGAACGCCAGGATGGCCGCCACGTCGAAGCGGCCCAGGGTGATGGCCGACGTCTTCATGCCGATCTTCAGGTCGTCGTCGCGGTCCACCATGGCGTATTCGGTGTCGTAGGCCAGCACCCAGAACAGGTTGCCCAGCACCAGCCACAGCGCCAGCCACGGCACCTCGCCGCGCACGGCGGTGAACGCCATCGGAATGCCCATGCTGAAGGCCACGCCCAGCACCGCCTGCGGCATCGAGAAGAACCGCTTGGTGAACGGGTAGAGCACCGTGACCGCCAGCGCCGGCACCGACCACGCGATGGTGATGGCATTGGTGGTGAGCACCAGCGCGAAGGCGACCAGCGCCAGCACCGCGCCCACGGCCAGCGCCTCGCGCGGGGAGACGGCGCCGCTCGTCACCGGCCGCTGCGCCGTGCGCTTGACGTGCCGGTCGAACCGGCGGTCGGCCACGTCGTTCACGCAGCAGCCCGCGCTGCGCATCAGGATGGTGCCCAGCGTGAACACGGCCAGCAGGTGCCAGCCGGGGAATCCGCCCGCCGCGACCCACAGCGCCGACAGCGTGGGCCACAGCAGCAGCAGCCAGCCGGCCGGGCGGCTCCAGCGGATCAGGTCGAGGTAGAGCGACAGGCGCGACGGCGTGGGGGCGGAAAGCTGCATGGCGCGGAAAAAGGAAAGGAAAGAAAAAAGAGAGAAAGAGAGGCGACCCGGGAAACGAAAACGCCCGCACGGGTGGGCGGGCGCTGGCTGGGCAGGGCCGTGCAAGCCCGGCCGGCTTATTCCTCCAGGAGCGAGCGCAGCATCCAGGCGGTCTGCTCGTGCACCGCCAGGCGCTGGGTCAGCAGATCGGCCGTGGGTTCGTCGCTGGCCTTGTCGGCCACCGGGAACAGCTCGCGCGCCGTGCGGGCGACGGCCTCGTGGCCCTCGACCAGGATGCGCACCATCTCCAGCGCGTGGGGCGGCTCGGTGGGCGCGTCGGGCAGCGAGGTGAGCTTGCCGAACTGAGCGTACGAGCCCGGCGCCGCATGGCCCAGCGAGCGGATGCGCTCGGCCACCGGGTCCACCGCGTTCCACAGCTCGGTGTACTGCCCCATGAACATGGTGTGCAGCGTGTTGAACATCGGGCCCGTCACGTTCCAGTGGAAATTGTGGGTGGTGAGGTACAGCGTGTAGGTGTCGGCCAGCAGGCGCGACAGGCCTTGCGCGATGGCCGCGCGGTCCTTGTCGCTGATGCCGATGTTGATGCGCGGTGCGCCGCTGGCGCCGGCGCGGGCAAGGGGGGTCTTGGGGGTCTTGGCCATGGAGAACTCCTTCGGGTGCTGAACTGAACGATGCGTTGCGTTGCCGCTGCCATCTTGCCGGCCCGGCCGGGCCTCCGCCACTGAGGGGGGAGGCGTGGCGCGCGGGCGCCTGAAACACTTTAGCGCATGCAGGGCGGCCAGCGGCCGCCCGGGGTCACTGCATCTGCGGCAGGTTGCCGATGCGCACCAGCATCTCGGTGAACATCTGCATGTCGGCGTCGAGGTCGGCCACTTCCTTGAATTCCTTCGCGTTGTGGGCCGTGTATTTCTTGCCCGGCATCGCGGGGCCGAAGTTGATCGCGTTGGGCATCAGCTTGGCCGTGGTGCTGCCGGCCGTGGGCACGGGCTTGGCCTCCAGGCCCGTGGTGTCGCCGAAGGTGTTGAGCAGCGTGGAAAGCCAGGCGCCCTTGGGGTCGCGCGCCATCCACTCGCCCTGGCTGTGGTCCACCTCGACCGCCACGCCGGCCTGCGCGCCCCACGCCTGGATGCGCGCGGCGGTGGCCTTCGTCAGCACGTCGGCGGTGCTGCCGCGCGGCATGCGCACGTTCACCAGCACATCGACCTTGCCGTCCTTCTCGCGCACCAGGTTGGGCGACATCGTGAGCGGGCCCATGAAGTCGTCGCTGTACGCCAGGCCCATCGTGCGGCCCAGGTAGTCGGTGCCGTACAGGTCGGCGATGTAGCGCACCGCGCTGGCGTAGCCGTTGGCCGCCAGCGGCACGCCGGACTCCTGCAGGAACAGCGCCAGGCGCGGCAGCGGGTTCACGCCCTCTTCGGGGCGCGAGCCGTGGGCCGACGTGCCCGTGACCTTGACCGTCAGCGCGGCGCCGTCCTGGACGATGTCGATGGCGAAGGGGCCGCCCTGGCCCGCGTACTTGGCGATGAAGGCCTCTCGGGCCGCGCCCAGGCGCTGCGCCGCGGCGGCCAGGTCGCCGCCCGTGAGGCGCGCGGTGGCCGTCTGCGGCACGGCGTTGGCCGAGGCGGCGCCCGCCATCGCAGCGATGGTGACCGCACCGGCCGGCACGGCGGCGGCAGGTGCCAGGGCGAACGAGGCGCGCAGCGCGCCCGAACCCTTTTCGGCCACCACGGCGGGGTACTTGCTGTCCAGCACGATGTTGTACTCGGGCAGCTGGGTCTTGGCGCGGTAGTACTTCATCGCGTCGCCGCCCGTTTCTTCGGTCGTCTCGACCATGAGGCGGATCGTGCGGGCCATCGGCAGGCCGCTGTCCTTCACCGCCTTCATCGCGTACAGCACGGCGGCGATGGAGCCCTTGTCGTAGATGGAGCCGCGGCCGTACAGGTTGCCGCCCACCCGCGTGAGCTTGAACGGGTCCAGCCGGGTGCCGTCGTCCAGCACCCATTCGTCGGCCACCACGGGCACCACGTCGGCGTGCGTGAGGATGCCGAATTCCTCGGTGCCCGTGCCGGGCAGCTTCACTTCGAAGATGCGGTTGTCCACGTTGCGGTACTGCAGGCCGAAATCCTTGGCCATGCCTTCGACCAGCGTGCCGAAGGCGATGATGGCCTTGTCCTCGTGCGGCGGCACCTTGTCGGCGCGCACCGTGGGAATAGCCACCATCTTCGCGGTCGTGTCGATCACCGCCGTGTGGTGGTGCAGCCGGTTGTACAGGCCCAGCAGGCGGCTGATGTTCACCAGGTCGTCGCCCGCCAGCGTGGCCTTGGACCCATACGCCTTCACGCTGGGCGCCAGCGCAGGGTAGGTGCGCACCGCGCGTTCGAGGAACGCGCTGAAATCGCCGCTGGGCGCGCCCGTCTCGGCGACCACCAGGCGGTCCAGATCGGGTTTCTTGAGCGTGCCCACCAAGGGCGCGGCGTCGGTCGGCGCGGTCACGCTGGAGCAGGCCGAAAGGCCCAGGGCCAGGCCGGCCGCCATCAAAAGCTTCTTCATGAATGTCCTCGGGATTGTGGAGAGCGCGGCGCCCCGCGCGGACCGCATGTGGCGCGGCCCGCGCCAGGCCGGGGTGGAGGATGCCCACCCACCGGCCGCGCGCGGGGCGAAGTTTAGCCCTGCCCCGAGGCGTTTCGGTGAAGCCGGCAACCCGCGCGCGCGGCGGCCAGCGCCGACCACCGGGCCGCCAGGCCCGCAAAAAGAAGCGAAAAAAGAGGCCGGCCGCTGGCCTGCGGTCAGGACAGGCGCGTCATGCCCGGCAGCTCGCAGGCGTAGATCGCGTTGCGCAGCGCGGCGATGGCCTCGTAGCGGGTGAAGCTGCGGCGCCAGGCCAGCACCACGCGGCGCATGGGCGGCGGGCTGCCGTCGGTCTCCTGGATCGGCAGGTAGCGGATGTGCGTGTCGTCGCTCTTGCGCCGGCGCGACCCCGTGTGCAGGGCATCGCGCGGCACCGACAGGCGCGGCACCAACGTCACGCCCATGCCGGCCGACACCATGTGCTTGATCGTCTCGAGCGATGAGCCCTCGAACGTGCGGCGGATGCCCTCGGCATTGCTCGCGTAGCGCGCGAACTCGGGGCAGACCTCCAGCACATGGTCGCGAAAGCAATGGCCCGCGCCCAGCAGCAGCATGGTCTCGCTCTTGAGCTGCGCGGCGGAAATGGATTTCTGTTCGGCCAGCGGGTGGCTGCTGGGCACGGCCGCCATGAACGGCTCGTCGTACAGCGGCGCCATCGCCAGGCCCGTGTCGGGAAACGGCTCGGCCATGATCGCGCAGTCGATCTCGCCGGTGCGCAGCATCTCCAGCAGCTTGACGGTGAAGTTCTCCTGCAGCATGAGCGGCATCTGCGGCGTGCGCGCGATGGCGTGGCGCACCAGCTCGGGCAGCAGGTAGGGACCGATCGTGTAAATCACGCCCAGCGTGAGCGCCCCGGCCAGCGGGTCCTTGCCGCGCTTGGCGATTTCCTTGATGGCGGCGGCCTGTTCCAGCACGCTCTGCGCCTGGCGCACGATCTCGTCGCCCAGCGAGGTGACCGACACCTCGCCCGCGCTGCGCTCGAAAAGTTTGACCTCCAGCTCGTCTTCCAGCTTCTTGATGGCCACCGACAGCGTGGGCTGCGACACATAGCAAGCATCGGCCGCCCGGCCAAAGTGCTTCTCCCGGGCCACAGCGACGATGTATTTGAGTTCCGTGAGGGTCATTGTTGGATGCGGATTGGCGAACGCGACATTGTGCGCCGAGATGAAACCCCTGTCGGTCGGCAGTTCGCGGGGAGTTCGGTGGGGGGGAAGGAACTTTACCCAGGCTTCACATTGGGGTGCGGGGCGGGCCAGGGGCTGGCGAAAGGTGTATTGCATGCCCAGAAAACGCTGGCGGCCGAGGCATGCGCGTTGCGCGCTAATGGGGCTTGCCAGTCATCTTCGCCGCGGCTTTCCTTATGGCCGAATAGGCTTCATGCCTTACAAAATCATGGTCATGATGCTATTAAAAATATAGCGCATCGAATGTGTTTGGTCCGAACTCTGGCGAGGGCGAGTCGTCGGTCCAGGGGGATGGATTCCGTCCGCGTTGGACGGCGGGGAAATTAACGCCCTGCCGCCATGCATCGCTCTGAACACTGCTGCGGGAGCACCAACGCCATAAGGCAAATTGATTTGCCACATAAACGATCAGATGGGTTTCGTGCTGTTCATCTCGCTTTTCACTTATCGCTTGGAGGGGCTCTGTTGCACAAATCGAATTGCAGACGGCATGACCCCAACCCCAGACGGACCTATGCCACAGCAGTCACCGACACGGTGTGAGGACGGCCGATCTGGCTGAACCGATTGAGCCAAGGCCACGCGGACATGCAGCTCCACAACCTGGCGGTCGAACGTGCGCGCGATCACCCGTTCGCCCAGTCGCTTGAAGCGGTGCATCTTCGTCTCCACAAGGCTGCGCCGGTGGTAGCCGCTCCACTTCTTCCAAATGCCGCGACCCAGGCGCTGGCACGCCCGAACGGCCTCATTGCGATGCGCCGAGCCCGGACTCGACTTCTTGCAATGGCTGGCGTTCTTGCGGGGCGGGATCACCGCCATCGCGTGCCGCTCGGCAATGGCGTCCAGGCAGGCGCGCGTGTCGTAGGCGCCATCGCCACTGACGCTTTCGATGGATTCGTCGGTGGGCATCCGAGCCAGCAACCCGGGCAACATCGGCGCATCCCCAACGGCGTTGCCGGTCACCTCGATGGCGCGTATTTCCAGCGTCTGCGCGTCGATGCCCAGATGGACCTTGCGCCATTCGCGCCGGTACTCGGCGCCATGCTTTTTGCGCTTCCACTCGCCTTCGCCCAGGAACTCGATGCCGGTGCTGTCCACCAGCAACTGCAGCGGCGAGTTGGTTCGCTGGTAGCTCAGCTCGACCTGCAAGGTCTTTTGGCGCCGGCAAACCGTGCTGAAGTCAGGTACCGGCCAGTCCAGCTTTGCTAGCCGCAGCAGGCTCTGCACCATGCCCAGCGCCTGTCGCAAGGGCTGGCCGAACAGGCACTTGATGCTCAAGCAGAACTGGATGGCTGCGTCCGAGAAGGTCGGGCTGCGCCCGCGCTTGCCGGTCGGCGTGCCAAACCACTGCATGCCCTCATCGAGCCACATCGTCAACGAGCCTCGCGCTTTCAGCGCCGCGTCGTACGCCTTCCAGTTCGTCGTGCGGTACTGGCTCCGCTGCCTGTTCTTCGTCTCTGTCACGCTGTCAGTCTACGGGCATCAGCATCGCGATTTGTGCAACAAAGCCGGTAGATGACCTCCGTGCTGTCCATCTCACCGGCCGGCGCGGCGCCGTTGCAACTCCTGCGATTACCGTACTGGCCCAGCACGGTGCTGCCGATGCCGTCCTCGGCATAGACGGGAACCTCTCAAAACCCAGCCGCACACTGGTTGACCAAGACCAGCCAACCCATGACTTGCGATGATCCCCCCCCGTAGCGCGCTGAAGTTCGACCTGTTCGCTGAGGCCTCGCGCCAACACAAGAGAGATGAGGTGGGCGATCCGCTGCAGGTGATCGCGCGGCACATCGACTTCGCAGAACTGGCCCGGCTGGTGGATGCCTTGATCG
>NZ_BQXI01000023.1:0-91147 GCF_030158955.1 Acidovorax sp. SUPP1855
TCGAGCGGTTCTACAACCCGTTCAGAAAACACTCCAAATTGGACTACCTCAGCCCGGTTCAATTCGAAGAGCGGCAGCGCTTAATGGGCTAGGCAAACCGTCCGGGAAACCGGGGGAAGCCCACTCACCTTCGACATGATCGAAGATCTACACGAACACCTGAGCAAACCGCCGCTGATGCTCACCACTGAGCGACTGTGGAGCGCCTATGCACGTGTGCAGTCGAGCGCCGTGAACGGGACTGACCGCAAGCGGCAGCTGACAGATCTGGTGGCGCTAGCTCGTTTTGCTATAGGGATGGAGGGCGAACTCAAACCGTTTGCCGACGAGGTGGACAAATGCCTCCAAGCCTGGATCTTTCGACACAACGCCCAGCGTGGTACGGCTTTTACGACAGAGCAGACTGAATGGCTGCGCTTGATGAAGGATCGCTTCGCAATACCAGCACTTGTGTCCGCTGGCGTCGGCGAGCCATTTTTTTAGCAAGCCCCAACTGCCATTTCTCTTGATGTATTCAGATCGAAGATCATGAGTGGCCAGCGCATCGACTCGCGAGACTCGGCCAACGCAAACCGTGAGCCAGCGTGCGGGCAAATGAGGGGGCAATGGAATCTGGATGAATCTCAAGCCTGCCCCTCCTGCAAGCTGCGCATCAGACTTTGCACCAGGGCATCGAGTGCCTTTTGTTTGTTTTCCGGCGTAACGACGGCACCGTCGATATCGCCATCCGCCGCCAGCTCAAACCGGGCTCGCAGATACTCTTGCTCCAGCCGATCCCTCGACGCAAAGTTGAAATCCAAGCCTTCAAGGCGTGTACGTATTTTGACCAACTTAGCTTGATCATCATCGCTAAGCGGAGCCTGTTGGGTAGAGAGCCGATGCAATGTCAGGAGATCGGCATTCGTAGCCTTGTCTAGGCTAGTGCCCAAGCCGAACATATCGCTAGTCACGATCCCTGCAAAGCCCATGCCTTTTGGGTCAACTGCGGGGTTTTCGGCGCGCACAGTGCGGCTGCCCACTTCGCGATAGAGGATCTGCACCTGCTCCTTAACAAGTTCTGCAATGGCCAAGGGATTGTGGGTTGTCAGGACGATGTGACTGTTGTCCTGCCCTTCACTACTCTGCCCGACAAAGGTTCTCAGATAGTTCAGGTAATCCACACACCAGCGAGGGTTCAAGTGGGTGTCTGGCTCATCCAACAGGAACAGGCTTTCTTCCTCGGCAGTAAAGCGAAGCAGCCCCAACACCGTGAGCAGTTGCTGTTCGCCTTCGCTCAGCTCACGGAATGTGACGCTGCCATCGTTTTTCTTCAGGCGCACTCGAATGCGCACTTCTTCGATCAATTCGGAGACATAGGTGCTCTCTAGGTCTCGAAAGAACTCGTTTGCAGGCTGGTCCCCGACAAGCGCCCTGAGTGACTCCACATCTTTGATATACAAATATTGATACTCGTACTCAGACGAGTTCTTATTCCATATGGACTTCTTTAATTTCCTTTTGATGGAGATCGGCGCCAGCGAAACATTCATCAGTCGATCCAGGAAACGCTGAACCAAACCTCTTGCATGCCAAAATCTCGGATCACCTTCTCTCGATTCCCAAGGTGGCTCACGCAAGACAAAAAGGACGGATTCAACCCCGTTATCTGGATCGATACCCAGTTCTTTCTCTAGAAAATCCTTCACCCTCTGATCGGGTTGAATCAGAAATGCCAGGAGGACGAACTGGCTGTGGACAGGTAGCGCATAGAAAAGACGTTTCGGAGCAGGATCAGTCTTCGAGCTCAAAAGGTCTTGATAATAATCTTTTAGGTAGGGCTCGAATACCTCTTGCATACGCGGGCTCTCGCCCGAGTAATAGCTAAAGACATACCGCGGAAGATACTCGTTATCCGCATTAAGGAACGCCGTGAGCTTGATGGCCTTGCCACGCAGGGCCGACACCGACGCTTCGCCCTCGCTGAATGGGATCAAGGTGCCTTCGCCACGGGCCTCTGCATCCGTCGCAACGTGGATCGTGAAGGGCTCATCCCCTCGATCCGGGTCGGCATCAATGTGAATGTGCCGCAGACTCTCACCGGAGCCCATGCGATAGGCGAGTTTGAATGCGAATCGAGGAATTTCCTTCTTCTTTTTTGGAAACGTGCTCTTGTAGGTGATCAAGTCACGAAAAATGATGGCCAGCGCCTCCAGCACGTTGGACTTGCCTGTGCCGTTCCAGCCAATCACTACTGTTACCCAGTGCTCCTGGTCGAAGTCGATGGTGACGTTCTTCAGATTTTTGAACTGGTGCGCCGGGCTGCCCTTGGCACTACCGATGGTGAGTTTGTCCAGACGCATGCTCAGCCCGCCAGCAGTTTCAGCTTGTCATACAGCTTGCGGCCATGCTCGTCCGTCACGGTCTCCACGGCTAGGCGGCCTTCCTTGTCCAGCTCGCGCAAGTCGGCGTACAGCTCTTCAATCCGTTCCGTTAGCGCGCCATCGGTCACACCGCAGCGCCGGAAGACTTCTTGCGCTGGCACCCAGTCGCCCGCCTCAGCGAGCACGTCGATCAGTTGGATCGCCATGGCGGCGGTCTCCTTTGGCTTTGTTTTGCGAATCTTCGGCTGCTGAGCACGCTCTGCTCGTTCGGCGCGGATGCGTTCTAGCAGCACGCTGGCGCGTTCGTCCCTGGGGTCTTGCGGCACCAGTTCACCGGCAAAAGCTGCGCGCAGGATGTTTTGGCGTTGTGCGGTGGATTGCTTGAGGGCGAGGTCGATAGCGGCTAGCTGGTCCTCAATTGAAATTCCAGCTTCAACCAGAGCCCTCTCAATTTCGCGTTGCTCTTCCATCGAGCAGATGGCCAACGGCACAGCCCGAATATGGCCAAGGTTTACGCGGGGCCGACCAATACCCTTTACGAACCTTAGAACGGCATCACGAACAGGCTTCGAGTTCAGTTGCGACATAACCAAGTGAGGGATTCCGAGAGCGGGATTCAAGCGAACCCTTGCGCAATCAGCCTTAACAATTGCAGGAGACACCCCCGGCGGAATAATGCAGGCTCTCGGAAGCTCCTCTCCAAGCATCGCTACGACCAAGTCACCTGCCTCAACCGCATGCTTTGTGAGCCGCTCGTAATGTTCTTGCGATATATGCGCCTTCGCGTCAACAAACTCTCCATCACCAATATTCTGGAGCCTAATCACACGAGGCCCGTGTTCTTGGTAATGGGACGATTTCAAATTTGACCCAAACGGACCGTCGGTAATTGCCGACTCGTTTAAAGAACATTGGTCAACGCTCGCCCACACCCAACCCTTCGGCAGTTTCGGTAAATCGGCGATGCCCGGCTGCACCGGCTCGGGGTATTTATTTTGCCAATCCTTCGGCGGGATTTTGCCTTGCTCCTCAAATCTAGCGAGTTGTTTGACTTCCCAGCGGGCGCGACGTTCGGTCAGGATACGCGCCAGCAGTTGCGCGCCCGTTTCGGTGGGCTTGTGCTTGGCCCGCCAATCAGCGGTGAGCACACCTTCCACTGCAGCTTTGAGCAGCGTCTGGCGGTATCGCGCTAGTTTTTTCTGTGCAGCGTTGAGTTCGGCCACACCTGCATCGAGTTCAGAGATAAGTTCTTCGAGTTTGGCGACGATGAGGGTTTGCTCTGGCAGGGGACACAGTCGGACTTTGAGTGTTCGTATCTTCGTGAGATTAACGCGAGGTCGTGTCGTGCCTTTCGTTTGCTCTTTAAACTGCTCGACTACATTTTCAGCGTTGATCTGATAACAAAGGAAATGACGATCAACCCAAGGATGCGTCAGTCGAGCACGAACGACGTCTGCGACCAGAACGCCTCTGGGAATGCTGTCCGGAGCAAGGCACGCTTTTCCAAGTGGGGCGCCCAGCTTCGTGATGAGGATGTCGCTAGGCACAAATGTGTGCCTAGCCAACTCTTCAGCTTTTTCGTCGGTCACATACTGGATGTTCTTGGTGATGAACCGATTCCGACCAATGTTTTGCAGTCGCGCAATTGGGATACCCGCAGAGGCATACTCGCTTGCTTTGAGGTTCGAGCCAAATGGGCCATCAACGATGTCGTCAACGGGCCGCGAGAACAAATCCCCGAACTCCAGCTCAAGCCATCCGGGCGGCAAATTTTCATTCTCACTCACGCCACCAACTCCATATTCATTTCCTTCATCAAGGTATCCAGTTCCTTGCCAAAAATACCCCCGGCTTTCTGTAGTCCGCCTTTGTCTGCCAACTCTGCGTAATCAAAATCGTCGCAGCTCATGCAGCAACTGCTGGCAACGTGAAGAGCACGCGCGCACCGTTTGATGTCGATCACTTCCGGCCCAAGCTAGGCATCACGGTAGATGGCGTGAAGCTCGTAGGCCATGACGAGTACTACTGGCTGGCATATGAATGGTCTAACTTTCGCCTTTCTTGCCAACGGTGCAATCGACCAGAAAAGGACGATGCAGACGTATTGCACGGCAAGGCGAATGAATTCCCGATTCGCAATGAGGCACAGCGTTGCGCGCTGCCTGCGGAGTACCTAAATGCTGAATCGCCTAGGCTGTTGGACCCATGCATGGAGGCTGATTGCGAACTGCTCGCCCATGGTATTGACGGCGAGGTCAAGCCTGCGGCGCGTAATGGCACCTGGGAACATCAGCGTGCGCGGTACACGATTGACCGTCTCGGATTTAATGAATGGAACATGCCCGAAGACAAGCGCAGTCGTTGGCAGACACTGGCTACGTTACTAGCTGTTGTGGGCGACAAGGCCAATCCAGCGGTAACAGCTGAAATCAAAAAATATCTCTCCCACGATCACGAACACACAAGTTTTTTCCGATCTGCCATTGGCACGCATCGAGACAAGGCTTGGGTTGAGGCTCTTCTATGAACACGAGCACCCTTGTCCAGAAAGTCTGGAACTTCTGCCACACCTTGCGCGACGACGGCGTTGGTTACGGCGATTACCTCGAACAGCTCACCTACCTGCTGTTCTTGAAACTAGCGCATGAATACGCGCAGGAGCCATACAACCGCAACACCCAAATCCCTAAGGGGTACGACTGGATCAGCTTGACCTCCAAGGTCGGCGAGCCGCTGGAAGCGCATTACCTGTCCATCTTGCACAAGCTGGGCGAGCAGTCCGGCATGCTGGGGGCCATCTTCTTCAAGGCGCAGAACAAGATTCAGGATCCGGCCAAGCTCAGCCGTCTGGTCCAGATGATCGACGCCGAAAATTGGATCAGTCTCGAGGCAGACGCCAAAGGTGATCTGTACGAAGGCTTGTTGCAGAAGAACGCCGAAGACACGAAGAGCGGTGCAGGGCAGTATTTCACGCCGCGCGCGATCATTCAGGCCATGGTGGCCTGCCTTCGGCCGCAGCCATTGAAGACCATTGCCGACCCCGCTTGCGGTACTGGCGGGTTCTTTCTCGTGGCCAATGAGTGGCTATCGGGTACTGGCAAGTGGCTGGAGGATAACGGTGCATCGCTTGGGCGTGATCTGCCTAAGCTCAACCCAAAGCAGAAGCGCTTCTTGCGTGATGAGACATTCGTCGGCAACGAGATAGTTCCGAACACCAGGCGCTTATGCTTGATGAACTTGTTCCTGCACAACATCGGTGAGCTGGATGGTCAGCCAGCCATTGACCGCTCCGATGCGCTGATTTCAGAGCCAAAGAGCAAGGTTAATTACGTGCTGGCCAACCCGCCCTTCGGCAAGAAGAGCAGCATGACGATCACCAATGACGCTGGAGAGGAGGACATAGACTCCCTGACCTACGAGCGTCAAGACTTCTGGGAAACCACGTCCAACAAGCAGCTCAACTTCTTGCAGCATATCGTCAGCATGTTGAAGGTTGACGGCAAGGCAGCTGTGGTGTTGCCTGACAACGTGCTGTTTGAGGGAGGCGCCGGAGAGAAGATTCGCCGCAAGCTGCTGGAGAACTGCGATGTGCACACCATCTTGCGCTTGCCTACCGGCATCTTCTATGCACAAGGTGTGAAGGCGAACGTGGTGTTCTTTGACAATGCGCCAAAAGATGGCCGTGTGCACACCAAAGGCATCTGGTTTTATGACCTGCGTACCAACAAGCATTTCACGCTGAAGACGCGCCAGTTGAAGCTGGACGACCTGCGTGATTTCGTCACCTGCTACAACCCGGCAGATCGCCACGTACGCAACGTAACGGACCGATTCAAGTTCTTCAGCTACGACGAACTCATGGCCCGCGACAAAGCCAGCCTGGATGTTTTCTGGCTGAAGGACGACAGCCTCGACAACCTCGATGAGCTTCCTTCACCGGATGTTCTGCAGCAAGAGATCATTGAGCACCTAGAGGCAGCTCTGGCAGCCTTCCGCGATGTTGCAGCAAGCCTGCCGAGCTTTCCTCAGAAATATGCTGCATGAGCGAGCTCATCTCTTTCGGCTGTTGGATGGCCTACCTATACTTGAACCCCAAACAGTCTGGCCCCTTGCCGCCCAACGCTCGGGACGTGAGTGACATTGGGCACTGGGGCACAGGCGACCTGGAGATCGCGCTCGCGAATCAAAAAGACTTTGATGCTGTTAAGCCGCTGATCACGGCCCATGTCGGAAAATCAAGAAAGGCAAGTGTGGGCGTCCAAAAGCAGACGTTCGCTGGCGCCGCGAGTTCTGGCTTTTTCAGACCTTCCTGTGGCTAAAGACGCCTTTCACCCAAGCTGCCGTAATGTCTGCTTGGTAGGTAGCGGCTCGTAGGCTATTTCGCGAACCAATCTCCCCACGCAGCAGGTGCGCATCAATGATTCGGGCGATGCCCAACTCATCTACGCCGCCATACTAAGTCCTTTCGGGAAACACCTGCACTACGAGCGTAAGGTTGCAGGGTCCCAACAACTGGTGCGCGCGCTCATCATGCCGGCCCCGGCCCCGGCCCCGGCCCCGGCACTGCACAAGTCCAGTCGCTTCTGTTCGTTGCGCAAGGGCCCCCAGACCCATCCTGCCCCCTGCATGATTGCAAGGCCGGCCCTGGCAGACCAACACGCGACGCTTCTGCGGCGGGATCACCGTCCCTGCAGTGGCCGCTGCAGCTGCGGGCGCTGTCTGATGCAGCAGGCTTGCATCAAGGCAGCAACGGCCAACTGCTCATTGGTCGGAGCAGCCAGTGTCACCTCCGCAAGCCGGAGCGGCCCCTCTTAGCTCTTGCCCTGCCGCGAAGCCAGCAAAGCTTCGGCATCCCGTCGCCAACGCTGTACCGCGCCAGTGCGTCGACCGGGCCCAGGGGGGACTCGCGGAGCGCGGTGACCGCTGGCGATAGCACCAGTTTTTCGTACTTGGTGATTCGGTCGTCCAGCGTCTCCTCGTCTGACGGCTCGGAGTAGAAGTCCCGCTGCGCAGCAACCCCCTCAGTGGAGGACAGGTAGGGCTCGCTCCCCTTCTTGAAGACGTAGACCTGGGTCTTCTTTCCTTTTGCCTGCCCGAACCCCCGCTGCAGCGCCTGAGGGATGAAATGTTGTTTTCGACCTGCCACTCTGACCTCCTACCTTATTTCAGTGCCGATCAATGTCTACGTTCGCTGCGAAGCGTCGTTAACGCCGAGAAGCCTGTGGGCAGCCCAGGAACGTGACCTCGCACGGACGTCATTCACTCAAGTCAATAGTGCAAGTTTCTCTCTTAATTCAGCCTGAACCGACACGCATGAAAGCCCCGTGTTTCCGTCGCAAGCTACGAGGTTCTTCAAGTGCTCACGTGGCCAGTCACTGACATCGTCATCCAAGGCTAGCCAATGCACGGGCTTCCTTCTTTTTACGTCACCCCATATCTGAAGCCACCTGGGTGTTCGCCTGAACGACTCGAATATCCAAGGGTCTGCACCATGAACCCGCCGATGGAATGTACCCCCGATAAACTTTGATCGCAGCGACTCTGGCAGGCGTTTTAAAGCCTTTCCGTACCCAGGTGCAATGCACCACGTACTGCTCAGAATCAAGCGCACATCGGGAAATCCGGCGAGCGTCTGTTCCAAGAAATGCGTCCATTCGAATAACGTGTGACCAGGCGCCTCTCGTTGGTTGATAAAAGCACCACGTCGAGGATGCCAGTACACAGCCTGATGCTGGAGAACGCCATCGAAATCCAGATACAGCACCACCTCGGCACTGCGAGGCGGCGGCGCTTGAAAGTACGGGGCGGCTAAGTTTGTCGCAGTGCCGGTCGATTGGTGAGCGGTAAAGACCATGCACACAGACTAATCCAAATCAAGGGCCTAATCTCACCGCTGCACAGGATCCCTCGATTCTTTTACGACGGTCTTCTTCAGATTAAACCGAAGTACCAAGATTTATTGGTAATTCTCGTTCTCGCTCATTGGCCCCCACTCATATGACGGTTCGAACGTGAGTCTTCTCGGGACGCCTGCTACCTCTAGAGTCCTTGCACGCCGCCATCGGCGGTGGCTGCTACACCCGAAATGGAACAGGATGCGTCAGCATCCTGCCTGGTCGGCAAACGTGCCCTCGAACTTAGGACAGCACGCCTCAGCTTATGCGGCTGCATCAGGTTTGAGAAGCCTTCCACGGCGGTCGGCTAGTGCCGTCCGCAAGAAGCCCAAGGCTTCACATTCGACCGTTTTACCGTGCAGCGCTATACGTTTCATGGGTAGAAAAACTCCCTACGAGGCCCCTCTGCAAAATGGAGCGTTCGTAGCGATCTCGGGGCATCAAAAGCGCAAACAAGGCCCAAGCAAATTCAGGCAAGGAGGCACCTCACCCAAGATTGCGCTAAGGGATTATTAGATTAGGTCGAACAGCACCACCAAATTCACCCACCTTTTCAAGGTGGTTCTGGGTGCCGTTTTTCAAAGTCATCCTGTGCCCTATACCGAAGGATCCTTCAGCCTATAGTTTCATGACCTTCGAGCTGCAGCGAATCATTCTCCCAACTACAGTTTTAACGGTGCAGTTTGACGACTACGAAAAATTCTCGACATGCCATCGCTGCGGGCGACGTGAAAACGCTAGCAACGCTGGCCCTTGAAAGCAATCATTTCACGCAACATCAAAAAGACGTCATCCACCGCGCGGCGGCCCGCGCTGAGCGAGCCTCCAGAGTACCTGGAGAGCCGATACTTCAACTACCGCCAAACGCCACACCCAACGAGGTTAACAGTGCTCGGAAAAGGCGCTCCGTCAGACGCGGGAAAGACATATTCCTGCCCTCCTGGAAGCCCGAGACCACGGGATTTCCGAACGTCCTCGTTCGGTCCGCCCTCTGGTCAATGAGGACCATAGGGCTGACACCCGACGGAGTAACCGAGGCTCAAAACGCCGTAGATCAAGACACGATCAGCGGCGATATCGACCAGGAGCCCGGGGGAAGGTTGATTCCTGGAATGGGCGACTTTACTTTGATAAATCGTGGCCCGGCCCTCGGAAGTTATGACCGCAGGGTTTTCGCCAGTTGCGTGGACTATTACAAAGATCGGCCTTTGTCTCCCGGGGGCGACTCATCATGGGTTGAAGTGTCGTTCTATCTTTTTGTCAATCAAATGGGCGTTGCGTACAGCGCGGAAAGTCACCGCTCCCTTCGCGCAAGCCTCGAAAGACTATCGGCCTTATCCCTTCACCTGCGACACGACGGGTTTGAGCGTCACCTTCCGCGCATCTTGGAAGTTTCCTTCGCCGACGGCAAGGCCCGTGGTGACATTTCAAGCGGCAGCGATAAGATCGTTTTCCGGGTGCTTGAACCGCTAGCCGAACTGTATGGCCCTGCGAAGTGGACAGCAGTGCCGCACTCAGCGCTTAACGCCGGCAAGGGACTGAAGTCATGGGTTGCTACCTTCTACTCGACCCACAGACGCTCCCTCCCTCTGCCTCTGGCACTGGTGCAAAGACTCACTGGAACGGGAGCGACAACGGCGAAGTTCACATTCCAACTCAAAGAGAGCTTGAAGAACCTTCAAGAGTCAAACGTACCTGAGGCAGTACGCGTTGCCGACTACAGCGTCAGCAAAACGGAAGTGACTGTGCATCTGACACGGTGGGGGAAAGAGGTGGCTGCGAAGTAGGTAACCTTGAACCCGATCCTCTTTGCTCAACGCTCGATCAACGAAGGCAGGCTCTTTGGGTGTAGCGGCGTATATCAAGACTTCGTGCTATGGATCGCATCACGCTCATGGGCCCATAGTCCAAACGCTTTAGCGAGCGCGCTAGTCTTCATTGATCCCGAATAGTTGGCTTCAACAGGTCTGTGAATAAAACGCTCCCACTCACCGAAAATTTTTTGGCGCGCGCCAAAAAGCGCATTGCGGGGAAAGTTAAGAGGCGCGTGAACTGAGGGCGTGATCCGCCAGATGTCTCCCGAGAATTGACGCCTAAGGTCCCCCCGTTGAAGGCTCACTGACCATGCGCGACCTCTTGGCCGAGGGAATCGATCAGCCGCTCAATGTCGCTGCGACGCCAAGCGACAGTGCGAGGACCGAGCTGCACCTGCTGGGGATAGCGCCCCACTTTAATGCCCGCATACCAGCTGGCACGCGAGACAGGGACAAGGGTCAGGACTTGAGGAAGACGCAGCAGCGCGTCGTGCTTGGGCATGGTCATCAAACATCTCCATCCTCCGAGTGGTGGGCCGGAAGGTGTCTTCGATGAATCGAAGCCTGCCTCAATCGTGGGGGAGGGCCCATCGGTCATCCGGGTGCGTCCAAGAACGCCTAATGACGTATAGGAATGCGGAGGACTGGTGATGCAGTGAATTTCTATTGAAACTTTCTATTGATGAATTTTCCTCGATAGTCTTCAGGCTGCGCGGCGTAGCTCAATCATTTCGCCGCTGTGCCGCAGTCGGTCCAAGTAATCGGCCCACTGCTGCATCATGTCGTGACGGGCTTCCAAGAATTTCGCGCGGTCATACGCACTGCCCAAAGGACCACTGGGCGCGTGTGCGAGTTGGGCCTCAATGACCGGAGATGGAAACTTGAGCTGCTCACTTACGATGGTGCGCGCCGTAGCTCTGAAGCCATGACCAGTCATCTCTTCCTGCGTGTCGTAGCCCATTCGCTGCAGCGCTGCATTGACGGTGTTCTCGCTCATCGGCCGTTCATGGTCGCGCACACCCCTGAACACATATCCTCCTGGTCCGGTCAGCGGATGGAGCTCCCTCAGCAGCTGCACGGCCTGGCGAGCGAGCGGGACAACGTGATCGTTCTTTCTACTCGCCTTGAAGACCTTTGTCCCCTTCATTCGGGCAGCCGGGATGATCCAAACACTGCTGTCTAAATCCAGTTCGGACCATTGAGCGTGCCGCAGTTCACCTGGTCTCACCATCAGCATGGGTGAGAGCTGCAACGCGGTGCGGACGATGAGCGTGCCAGAGTACCCATCAATGGCACGCAGCAGCTGTGCCAGCTTGGAGGGTTCGATGATGGCGGCCATCCGATCAGAGACGGGCCTGCGCAATGCCGGGGCCAAATCCCGTGCCGGGTCAGTGAGGGCCAAGCCTGAGGCGATGGCGAACCGAAACACCTGGCTGCAGTTCTCGCGAGCACGATGCGTGGTCTCCAGCACACCGCGCGATTCAATCCGACGCAAGACCTCGAGCACTTCAGGAACACTGATGCGGTCAACGGGCTTCTTTCCAATCCACGGGAAGATATCCCGCTCCAGACGTCGTATCACTTTCTCACCGTACGAAGGAGCCCAGCCAGACTGATGGACATCGAACCACTCTCGAGCCACACATTCAAAGCTCCCCAAGGCCGGAAGCCCAGATGCAATACGAGACTCTGCATCCCGTTCAAGCTTTGCTTCAGCCTTCGCCGCTTTGCGTCCATCGCTGGGATCAAGTCCCTCCGCGACCAGCTGGCGCGCCCGCTTGGCTTTGTCACGGGCGAGGGAAAGCGACGTATCTGGGTACGTACCAAGGGAGAGGGTCTTCCTTCGGCCTCGAATTGAGTAGTCGAAGCGCCACCCGTGAGAGCCGCCTTTCACGAAGAGCAGCAGGTACAGGCCCTTACCATCGCTGAGCCGCTTGCGCGGATCGCCAGGTTTCACATTGCGCAGGGCAGTATCGGAGAGGCCAACCAAGATAGGCATGCAGTAACTTTCGCAGGAGTTGTATTACTCGGTATAGCGAAAGTCACTGTTCATGCGGCCTCCAGCAGGGAATGGGGGAGAGTCCCAGGCCACCAGTCATCAAAGCCCTTGGTTCTTGCGAACCAGGGGCTTTTTGTTTTGCGGATGGTTTTCCTCACCCTGATGCGGTCGTGTGTGGAGCGGCGAAGCGGTTCGGTGGCGTGCGCCCGCTCCAATCACTAAAACTCGAACCATTCCTGCCAACGCGGCATTTCCTGTCGATGATCCGGCGATTCACGCCGCGCTCGTTCTCCGCGCCACCCAGTACGTGGCCCCATCCGGGCCGTAGCGCTCCTCGTGCGGTTCCGACCGATCCAGTTCGAACGTGTCGCCAGGCACCAGATGGCGCGTGGTGCCCGACTGCGTCAGCCACATCTCGCCCGCCACCACCAATGCACTCGCATGAAAATCGTGCCGATGCTGCTGCACGATTTGCTGCGGGGCCCAGGTACGAACGAGTGCCTGCTCGTAGCCTTTCGCCAGCGCTTGGCGCTCGAAGTCTTCGAAGCTCGCGGGAATGGGGGCATGTGGCTGGGCCATGGCTCAGCTTTTCAGGAATGCGATCAAGGCGGCATTGAATTCCTGCGCGTGCGACAGGTTGAAGCCATGCGGCGCCCCAGCGATGACTTGGAGTACGCTGCCAGGAATCGCCTTGTGGGTGCGGGCTCCGCTCACTTCCAGCGGCACGATGGCGTCGGCATCGCCGTGGAGGACCAGCGTCGGAACCTTCACGCTTTTCAGGTCTTCGCGGAAGTCGGTTTTGCCGAAGGCCTCGATGCAGTCGAGCGTGCCTTTGGGCGATGCCATGGCGGCGATGTCGCGGGCGTACTGGCGCTGTTCCTCGCTGACTTTGAGCTTGCCGTCCACGCTGAAGAAGTTGTGCGTGAAGTTTTCCAGGAACGCCATCCGGTCCTTTTTGACGCCCTCTTTGAATTGCGCAATCGTCGCGTCGTCCAGTCCGCCCTCCGGGTTGTCGGCGCTCTTGTAGAGATAGGGCGGAACGGCGCCCGCGAAGACCAGCTTGGCCACGCGCTGGCTGCCGTATTTCGCGATGTACCGCGCGAGTTCGCCGCCGCCCATCGAGAAGCCGACCAGCGTGGCGCCCGTGAGATCGAGGCCGGTCATCAGCGCATCGAGGTCTTTCGCGAAGGTGTCGTAGTCGTAGCCCTCCCAGGGTTGCGACGATGCGCCGAAGCCGCGGCGGTCATAGGCGATCACGCGGTAGCCCGCTTCGACGAGGGCGGGGATCTGGGCTTCCCACGAGCGTCCGCTCAGGGGCCAGCCATGGATGAGCACAACGGGGGCGCCCTGTCCGTAATCTTCGTAGTGGATCTCGACGGGATGGCGGGCGCTGGATTCGGTTTGGAGCTTGGGCATGGGGGTGCGGACCTCGGCAGTGGGTGGATGTGAAGGGGTGAGGAGTGAAGGAATCCATTGGGTCCAGAATTTCAAACCACGTCAATCAGACCTGTCCTACTCAGCCTCTGGCGCATTCGGTCCTGCTCGCAGGACGGGCTGTAACGAAATCAACCTTCGCGAGCGCGGTGCCTGCGGTGGCGGCGACGCATCACGTCGGCGGTGTGCCCTCGTACACCTGGAGCCCGCTGGCCTGCTGTTTGGCGCTGTACATGGCGAGGTCGGCGCAATGCAGCACCTGGGCGGCCACGGTCGAATTCTCGGGGGAGCGCGCGATGCCGATGCTGGCCCCGACGTTCACCCACTGGTCCGGGCGCACCTGGATGGGCTGCCGGATGGCGTTGACGATGGCGGCGGCGGCCTCCTGCACGCGCTGCAGGTCCTGCGAGCGCATCAGGATGGCGAATTCGTCTCCGCCCAGGCGCGCCAGCGTGTCCGACGAGCGCACGTGCTTCTTGGTTCGCAGCGCCACTTCCTTCAAGACGGCGTCCCCCGCTTCGTGGCCGTAGTTGTCGTTGATGGCCTTGAACTTGTCGAGATCCATCAGCAAGATCGCGTATCCGGTGTTCAGGGCCTGCTGGTTCTGCTCGGCGTTCTCCAGGTTGATCTCGAAAAGCCGCCGGTTGGCCAGATGGGTCAGCGCATCGCGGTGCGCCACGTTCTCGAGCGGCACGACCACCCGGTTGGTGATGAGGTTCGCGGCCAGAATGGAGAGGAACGAACTGAACAGGATGCTGGCGGCGAACAGCCCCTCCAGCCTCAGGAAGGGCGAGAAGACCGGCGCGAACGGCTTGGCCACCACCGCGATGACGTTGGAGCCCTGCAGCCCGCCCAGGTTGATGACCTTGGCCCGGTACTGCGCACCGTCCGTGCCTTCCGCCGAAAAGTTCTCGGACGACTGCGTGTGTTCGTGGATGCTCCGGTTGAGCACGATGCCGGGCAGGGTCGAGGTGTGGATGACGAAATCGCCTTCGCTTTCCTGCGACAGGAACGC
This sequence comes from Acidovorax sp. SUPP1855, assembly GCF_030158955.1. Lineage (NCBI taxonomy): Bacteria > Pseudomonadati > Pseudomonadota > Betaproteobacteria > Burkholderiales > Comamonadaceae > Acidovorax > Acidovorax sp. SUPP1855. The sequence goes on from NZ_BQXI01000023.1 coordinate 14,517, forward strand.
CATCTTCAGCTGCGTCATCTTGGTGAACTGCTCCACCGCCATGGTGTTGACGCGATAGCCCAGAAAGATGTTCATGATGGGCATGGGGGCGCTGATGGTGGCCTTGACCCAGTTGTAGAGCACGGGCGTGTGCTCGCCCGCGGCCAGCGGGCCGATGCTGCGGCCGGTTTCGCTGACCTCGGTCACGAGGGCCTCCAGCGTCGCGTCCAGATCCAGGTCGCGCTCGTTCAGCAACTGGGTCACGGAAGCGCGGGCCACGATCTTGTGGTTGAGGTCCGTGAGGACGATCAGCTCGGCCCCCGTGCGGGCCAGCTGGCTGGCCAGCGCCGATTCGATGGTCGCGCGGTTGCCGTTGGCGATGGTGTGCTGCAGCCCGTAGTCTTTCGTGACCAGCAGCGAGGTCTGCTGCCGGTTGTCCTTGCGCGTGGCGGCCGTGTACAGGAAGGTCTGCGCCCCGCCTTCCAGCGCGGAGTCCACGCTTTCCAGCGCGATGTTGCGGTTGGCGAAGTGCAGGAAGACGAACGCCACCACCTGGAAGATGATCAGCGCCGGAACCAGCAGCATCAGGAGCTTTCTGGTGGAAGCGTTCGCCAGCGTCTTCTTCATGGATGCAAGCCCCCTCCTGAAATTATGGAATGGAAGGCCGGACCGTGGGCGGTCACTGGCCTTGGATTCTTGTCGTGCGCCTCTCCGCGCCGAGCCTGGCCCCCTGCACCCGGGGCCCTGTTCGGCATGGGCAGGCATTCGCCCTTGCGTCCTTTCTCCGTGCCTCTTTCTGCGCACTTGCATCCGTGCCTCCGCCATGGCTTTCAGCGGGGCCGGGTGATCCGTAGCCAGTATAGGGTGGCGCCCCGCGATTGGGGCAGGGGTTGCCCAGGGATCGGCGCCATGGGCCATGCCCTGGCCATCCCTCCGGCCCGCGCGCCTTTCGCATAAAGTGGCTGCATGAGCGACTCACTTTCCTACTCCCGTTCGCTGAACCTGCTGGGCGCCACCAATTTCCGCGACCTGGGCGGCTACCCGGGCGAGCAGGGCCGGCCCGTGCGCTGGCGCCGCCTGTTCCGCTCCGACCACCTGGCCGCGCTGACGCCCGAAGACGCGCTGGCGCTGTCGGTGCTGGGGCTGGCGCGCGCCGTGGATTTCCGAGGGGAGCATGAGCGGGCCACGCTGGCCTACGTGCTGCCCGACGTGGCCTATTACCCGCTGTCCATCGAGCCGACGGTGGTGCAGCGTGCCAAGGAGATGGCGCTGTCGGGCCACACGCTCACGCCCGAGATCGCGATGGATCTGATGCGCGACACCTACCGCGCTTTCGTCGCGCACAACACGCGCGAGTTCGCCACGCTATTCGAGCACCTGCTGGACAACGACACGCCGCTGGTCTTTCACTGCACCGCGGGCAAGGACCGCACGGGCTTCGCGGCGGCGCTCATCCTGCTGGCGCTGGGTGTATCGCGCGAGGTGGTGATGCAGGACTATCTGCTCACCAACGGGTTGTACCGGCGGCCCGCGCAGGTGAACGGGGCCGCGCCGGAGGCGGTGCTGAACGTGCTGTGGCGCGTGCAGCAGGATTTTCTCGAAGCGGCGCTGCAGGCCGTGGAGACGGACCATGGCGGCGTGCTGCGCTACCTGGAGCACCGGCTGGGCGTGGGCCCCGCCGAGCGCAGGCGCCTGGCGCAGTGGTATCTGGAGCCCTGATGGGAGCGCGGTGCGCATGAAAAAAAGCCGGCACAGGTGCCGGCTTTTTTGTTGGGCTGGCGGTGCCGCCAAGGCACCGCGGAGGGCACCGGTCGATCAGACCGTGGCGTCCTTGAGCTTCTTCAGCGCGCGGGTCTTGATCTTGACCGATGCGGGCTTGGCGGGGAACCAGCGCTCGGCACCCGTGAACGGGTCCTTGCCGAAGCGCTTCTTCTTGGCAGGCACTTGCTGCAGGCCGATCTTCATCAGGCCGGGCAGCGTGAATTCGCCGGAGCCCTTCTTGTGCACCGAAGCCAGGATGGCCGATTCCAGTGCTGCGAGCACGGCCTTGGCGGCCTTGGGCTCGACGCCGGCCTGCTGTGCCAGGTGGGCGATCAGCGAGGTCTTCGTGAACACTTCCTTCAGCGGCTTGAGCGCGGCAGGAGCGGCCTTGGCGGCGACGGGGGCCTTGGCCTTGGGGGCTGCGACCTTCTTCACGGGAGCGGCCTTCTTGGCCGGTGCTGCGACCTTCTTGGCCACGGGGGCTGCAGCCTTCTTGGCTGCGGGAGCGGCCTTCTTTGCAGGCGCGGTGGTTTTCTTTGCAGTTGCCATGGTGTTGGTATTTCTCGGAAAAAGTGGTGAACATTCCAGCATGCTGGTCGCCGGATTCTAGGGGGTTTGCATCGGCGGGCGCGGGCCGCACGCGGATTGCACGCTGCAAGCGGCATGGATGCTGGGTTCGAAGGCCCCGAGGCGCGCGCAGAAAGCGGTGCCGGCGAGGTGCCCTGGCGATGCCGGGCGATGCCCGCGGCGTTGGCCCCGCGGGGCAATCGCGTTAAGCTGTCCCATCCCCCACCGGCGCCATGCAGCGCATCGCAAAGGAATGGCCATGAGCGACACATCTCCCTTCGGTTTCGGCAGGTTCGTGCCGGGCTTCGACTTCCTCCAGAACCTGGCCAAAGGCGCGCCGGGCGGCGTGCCGCAGATGCCCAGCCTGTCGAGCTGGGTGGCCCCGACGATCAGCGTGGAAGAGCTGGAAAAACGCATCGATGAATTGAAGGCCGTGCAGTTCTGGCTGGAGCAAAATTCGCGCGCCTTGAGCGCCACGGTGCAGGCGCTGGAGGTGCAGAAGATGACCCTCGCCACGCTCAAGGGCATGAACGTGGCGATGGGCGATCTGGCCGGTGCCTTCGCGCCCAAACCATCGCCCGCGGCACCCGCCCCCGAGCCCGCACGTGCCAGCCCCGCCCCCTACCGCGAGCCCCAGCGCGAGCCACCGGCCGAGCCGCCCGCTTCCGAGCCCGAGACCGAAGAAGACGCCGCCAGCGACCCCGCGGCCACGGGAGCCGCGTCCACCGCGCTGCCCGGCGTCGTGGACCCGATGCAGTGGTGGGGCGCGCTGACCAGCCAGTTCCAGCAGATCGCAGCCCAGGCGATGGGCGATGCGTCGCACCAGGCCGCGGTGGAGGCCACGCGCGGTGCGGCGGCCGAGGCCTTCAAGACCGCCACCGACATGGCCACGCAACTGGCCGCCCAGGGGCTGCAGGGCGTGCAGGAGGCTACGCGCATGGCCCAGGCGCCGCAGGATGCCAAGGCGCCAACCGCCCGCAGCCGCAAGCCGGCCGCGGCCCCTGCCTCAGCCCGCACCCCAGCCCCGCGCACCCGGCCGGCCGCTGCGCCGAAAAAGGCCGCTGCCAGGAAGCCCGTGGGGGCTCCCCCTTCTGCGGCGCGGCGCGCTGCCGCGCCGGCCGCGGCCAAGTCCGCCGCACCGCGCAAGCGGACGGGCCCGTGACCGCATCTCCCTGCACTTTCTTTTCCGACATGGCCGCCCGCGCAGCGGGCCGCCGCGACCTTTGCCTCCGACCATGAAACTCTTTCCCAACGGCCACGCCACCCATCCCCAGTGGCGCATGGCGGCCGCGCTGGTGCTGGCGCAACTGCGCGCGCAGATGGCGCTGCCGCAGTACGCCAGCGCGCCCACCCTGGGGGTGCTCTACATCACCGATCACTATGCGGACGAGGCGCAGGCCCTGCTCGACTTCGTGTCGGCCGAACTGCCTGAGGTGACCGACTGGAGCGGCACCGTGGGCGTGGGCGTGGCGGCCAACAACGCCGAATACTTTGACGAGCCGGCACTGTCCGTCATGCTGCTGGACCTGCGGTCCGACCAGTACCGCGTGTTCTCCGGCGTGGCGCCGCTGGCGCGCAATGCGGCCAGCGGGTTCGTTGCGCACACGGCGCTCGTGCACGCGGACGGCCGCACGCCCGACCTGGCCGAGCTGATCGATGAAATGGCCGACCGCACGGCCACCGGGTACCTGTTCGGCGGCTTGTCGGCCAGCCGCAACGCGAGCGTGCAGTTCGCCGTGGGCGGCAACGGCAACATCGCGGGGCAGGGCGGCGCGCGCGGCGTGTTCGACGGCGGACTGTCGGGCGTGGCCTTCAGCGAGGGCGTGAGCCTGCTGTCGCGCGTCACGCAGGGTTGCCAGCCCGTGGGGCCGCTTTGCACCATCACCGAGGCGCAGGACAACGTGGTGCTGGCGCTCGACGGCCAGCCGGCGCTGGATGCGCTGCTGGACACGCTGCACATCTCGCTGGACGGCGACCCGCAGCCCGCGCTGCGCGAAGTGCGGGCCACGCTCGCGGGCCTGGTGGATGCCGGCGTGCAGCCGCTCGGCCGGGCCGGGCATTTCGGCACGGACACCCGGGTGCGCCACATCGTGGGGCTCGACGCCACGCGCCGGGGCGTGGCCCTGGCCGACCAGGTGGAAGAGGGCATGCGCCTGGCGTTCTGCCAGCGTAACGTGGCGGCGGCCCGCGCCGACCTGATGCGCATCTGCGCCGAGATCCGCGAGGAGCTCACGCCCGAGGAGGCCGAGACCCTGCCCGCACCGTCGGCCGACAGCGAGCGCCGTGCGCTGGCGCAGGCCCTGGGCGGCGGTGCCGACGGGGCCACGCGAGCGCCGGTGCAGCGGCACATCGTGGGCGCGATCTACGTGAGTTGCTCCGGCCGCGGCGGCCCGCATTTCGGCGGGCCCAGCGCGGAGCTGCAGATCGTGCGCCATGCGCTGGGCGACGTGCCACTGGTGGGGTTCTTCGCCGGCGGCGAGATCGCCCACCACCGGCTGTACGGCTACACCGGCGTGCTCACGGTGTTCACCAGCGAGCACGCGCCGGCCTGAGCCCGGTGACCGCGGGAGGCCCCGCGCCGGCATGCCCGCAGGCCGTGCGCCCTTTCCTGGGGTGGCCCAATGGGGTTTTAGGCCGTTTTGGCCTCACGCCCTAGAAAATCATGCGGTGACAGCTATGAAAATAATAGCAATGGACTTCAGGTCACCGGCAGGAGCGCGGGTGCGGCCGTGCGCGGCATGCCGGTGAAGGCGAAGTCCACTTCCGGCGCCAGCCCGCTCACGATGCGGGCGATGGAGCGGCCCGAGCCGCAGGCGTGCGTCCAGCCCAGCGTGCCGTGCCCTGTGTTGAGGAACAGGTTGCCGATCTTCGTCTTGCCGATCAGCGGCACATTGCTGGGCGTGGCGGGGCGCAGCCCGGTCCAGAACTGGGCGTGGCGCGTGTCGCCCGCGCCGGGAAAGAGTTCTTCCACGCGGCGCACGATGGCTTCGCAGCGCACGGGGTTCAAGTCGCGCTGGTAGCCGTTGAGTTCCGCCGTGCCGGCGATGCGCAGGCGGTCGCCGCGCTCGCTGGTGTACCGCGAGAAGACGAGCTTGAATTCATCGTCCGTCAGGCTCACCTCGTAGGCCGCCGAGGCATCGCGCACGGGCATCGTGACCGAATAGCCCTTGGCCGGGTAGATGGGCAGGCGCAGGCCCAGCGGCTCGGCCAGCAGCGGGCTGAACGAGCCCATGGCCAGCACGTAGGCATCGCCCCGCACGCGTTCGAAGCGGCCTTCCGCGTTGGTGATCTCGGCATGGTCGATGGCGCCGCCCGCCGTGCGCAGCGCCGTGATGTGGCAGCCGGTACGGAATTGCACGCCCGCCGCCTGCGCCAGCCGGGCCAGCTCGCGCGTGAAAGTGTTGGCGTCGCCCGATTCGTCCTCGGCCGTGTAGGTGGCGCCGGCCAGTTGCGGGCGGATGTGGGCGAGCGCGGGCTCCAGCCGCATGGCCTCGTCGGCGCTGACCACGCGGCGCTCGCAGCCCAGGGCGCGCATCTGCTCGGCGGGAGCGAGCGCGGCATCGAACTCCCGGGCGCTCGTGTAGAAGTGCAGGATGCCCTGTGTGCGCTGGTCGTACTGGAGGCCCGTATCGCGGCGCAGCTGCTGCAGCGTGTCGCGGCTGTAGGTGCCCAGGCGCACGATCTGCTCGATGTTGTGCCGCGTGCGGGCCGGCGTGCATTCGCGCAGGAACTGCAGGCCCCATAGCCACTGGCGCATGTCGGCGCGCAGGCGAAAGAGCAGGGGGGCGTCTTCGCGGTCCAGCCATTTCAGCACCTTGAACGGTGCGCCGGGGTTGGCCCAGGGCTCGGCATGGCTCACCGAGATCTGCCCGCCGTTGGCGAAGCTGGTTTCCGCACCGGGCACGCCCTGGCGGTCGATGACGGTGACTTCGTGGCCGAGTTGCTGCAGGAAATAGGCGGAGGTGGTGCCGAGCAGGCCGGCACCGAGAACGATCACGCGCATGATTCACAAGCCTTTTGGAAGGTTTGCGCAAGCAGATCGCCGGCGTGGTGCTATTGAATTGATAGCGTGCAGCCGACGGCGATCTGCCGTGCTGCCGCTCCCCCTGTCCTTGGTACCTGAGAGATTCACCCTGCGCCAACACGGCGAGGGGCTTGCTCCTTCGGTGCGCCATGGCATGCATGGCGGCTCTCCAGACGGCTTTGATGGTGGTGCAGTACGGGACCTGAGCGTGTATGGGAGTTTGCGCCTTCGGTGGAACGGCCCGGGGGCCGTTCGCTCTCCTGCGGGGTGCATCGTAGCAGCGAAGCCGCGCCGCGCAAACCCGGTGCGCGGCGGAGGGGGCGGGCCGTGCGGTCAGTCGATGCGGATCCGGGCGTCCTTCACCACCTGGGCCCACTTGGCGCGGTCGGTGTGGACGGTCTGGCGGAACTGCGCGGGCGTCTCTATGCGCACGGCGTTGCCCTGCGATTCGAAGCGCTCGCGCACCTCGGGCTGCTCCAGCACCTGGCGCAGGGCGGTGTTGAGTTTCTGCACCACGGCGGCGTCCGTTCCCTTGGGCGCGAAGAGGCCGAACCAGATCGAGCTGTCGAAGCCCTGCGTGCCCGGCAGGCCGCTGGAGGCGATGGTGGGCACCTCCTTGACGGCGGCCACGGGCTTGGCGGTGGTCACGCCCAGCAGGCGCACCTTGCCGGCCTTGTAGTGCGGCAGCACGGTCTGCACCTGGTTCATGATGCAGCAGGTCTCGCCGCGCACCACCGACGTGATGGCTTCGGGCCCGCCCTTGTAGGGCACGTGGACCATGTCCAGGCCCAGGCGCGCATTGAATTCGGCAAAGGCCATGTGCGTGCCGGCGCCGTTGCCGGTGGAGGCGTAGTTGTACTTGCCGGGGTGGGCCTTCACCAGCGCGACGAACTCCTGGAGCGTCTTCGCGTCGATGACGTCGGGGTTGATGGTGAGCACGTTCGATACGTCGATCAGCGGGCCCACCGGAACGAAGTCGTTCTCCACGTCGAAGGGCAGCTTGGGGTAGAGCGCGGCGTTGCTGCCGTGCGTGGCGGCGGTGCCGAAGGCCAGTGTGTAGCCGTCGGGCCGGGCGCGGGCCACGAACTCGCTGGCGATGTTGCCGGCGGCGCCCGATTTGTAGTCGATGACGATGGGCTGCCCGAGCTTCTGGCCCAGGGGCTCCTGCACCGCGCGGGCGACGACGTCGATACCCGAGCCCGCCGGAAAGCCCAGGATCAGGGTGATGGGCTGCCGGGGCCAGCCGGCCGCTTCGGCGTGGGCGGCGAAGCTGAAGGTGGTGGCCGCGACGCAGGCCAGGGCGGCGGCGATGCGGCGGGTGGCGCGGTGGGTGATGGGAAAGAGGAGCGGCATGGCAGAGGGGCGCTGAACGCGGGGTGAGAACCGATGCGTCATTGTGGGCAAGCGTTCATGCGCCGCGCGCCATATGCATATGGGCCGGGGGAGCGCCGCCGCCATGGGCTGAATGCGGCGGGCGCGGGGCCGCGCGGGCCGCGCGTGGCTCAGTACCGGTTCGGGTTGTCCGGGCGGCGGTCCTGGCGGTTGGGCACGCCGTCGCCGTCGCGGTCCCAGCCGCCGCGGCGCATCTCCCAGCGGCCGTCGTGCTGCACCCAGGCCGGCTGGCGGTAGACATAGCCGGGGCGGGCGCGGACCCAGTGGCCGGCCACCCAGACATGGCGATGGCCGCGCCATTCCCAATGGCCCGTCTCCCACACCATGCCGCGGCGCGGGGGCGGCACGGCTTCGCGGCGGGGCGGGGGCGGTGCCTGGTACTGCACCATCACGGGCCCGGGCTGCCGGTACACCGGTCCGCCAGACTGCACGATCACGGTGGCACTGGTGGCTGCCCGTGCCACGGTGGTGACGGAGCCCATCGCGGCGAGGGCCAGCGTGGCGGCGGTGAGGGCAATGGTCTTGCGGGTCATGACGATCTCCTTTGGAAAAGCGCTGTGTGTTTTTTTCAGCACCTCCATCGTGATCCGCCAACGTCAAGCCGGTGTCGCCGCGGCGCGAAGTGTTGTGACCGGGTGTTTCCGGCCGCGAGGGTCGGTGGGGCTATGCCCTGAAGGTCAAAAACTCAGCGGCCGGCAGACCGTTGCGCCATCCATATCGGCTTGCGCCTATGCGTTCCATGGGGCCGAGCGGCTCGGGTCTTGCGAGGGACTCCATCCCCGGAAACTTCGCGGTGCCGAAACCCGTGTAGTCATCCATGGATTCTCCTGACTCAACGCATGCCTTGGTTCTCCCGGTCGCAGACGTCATTGCACCTCCTTTATCAACCAATAAACCGCCTTGATCGTCTGCAGTGCGATGGTCTGGTTTTCTGCCAACACGTTCTCGAGTGGCAGGACATTCGATACCGACACGCCGGGAACGATGGTGATGGGCACGCCGTCGGTGTCGGTGGACAGCGGCAAGGGTTCTGGCACCAGGATGAAACTGCGCCGCAACAACGACACGGCCATTCCCAGCGCGAGCAATGCCACCACCGCGATCACCGCCACGATCGCCTTGATCGGCGGGATCGGGATCTTCTTGATGAGGCTGGCGATGAACGAAACGGCGATCAGGCAATCGAGGGTCAGCGGTGAATTCAGCACCCTCACCATTTGCGTCTGCACCAGTTCACCGGGCTGCTGCATGAACTGCACCGCATAAGTCTTTCCACGGACACCGACTGGAACCGCCAGACGGCGCATGGACAAGGTGTTGTCCGTGGCCTTGTAATTCACACGGCTCAGTCCGGGGGACAGTGCCACGGGCGGCGAAAGGTTCAACCAGTCGCCTGCGCTGTCAGGCAATTGGATGTCGCCTGGGTCGGCTTGAACCAGAATGAAATCGCCTGAATAGCCGTCCAGCCCCATGCCGGAGGGATATTGGCGATATGCCTGGGGAAATGCCACCACCACCACCTGTGCCGGCAAAGGCCGCCATGGGGTTTCGCGACGTGGCATGCGGGTGACCCTATTCAGGGCTGCCCGCCACCGTGGTGGCTTCGTAGGCGTTCAGTCCCCGGATGATGGCGCCGGCGCTCAGGGCCAACGATCCGAAGATGAGTGGGGAGGGATCGCTTTCCAGCACCTCGACCATCAGGGCGTAAGAGGCTTCGGCGCTGGGCAGCGCGACGGCATTGAGCGCCGCCACGGCCGACAGGGCAGCGTCCACGATGGCACCACTGGCTGCCATGTCACTGCTCCGGCGCTGGCGGCAGTTTGTACAGCTGGCGAATGTAGTCCAGCACCTTGTTGTTCTCCTCGGTGATGACCCGCATCTGTTCATCGGCGTTGCCCTCGACCCCCAGCATCGCGATGTTGGTGGCCACCTTCGTCATGGAGTCGGCGATGCTTTCGACGACCTGGCCCAGTTGTGCCAGCGATTGGGGTTGGTTCATTGCTCAGTGCCTTTGTCTTTGTGTTTCTTCGGAAGGACCGGCGTGAGGGCGGGGTCCGATTCCCAATCGTTTTTTTCAGCCGTTCGCATGACGACGGTGGAGTTGACATAGCCGATGCATTGCGAAAACGGTTGAGGGCCGAAAGCCACATCGTGGTCGTCGGTGATGGTGGTCGATGCCAGAACGGACAGCACCCCTGTCAGGCTGCTTCGGACCACGTAGTAGTTGCCGCCCTGCAATGCCGCATCGAATCCGCTTTTCAGCCGGCTCTGGATTTGCTCCATGAGCATGGTGTTGTGCAGCTCCATCGGCGTCGGCTCCCGCGTGGCCTGGTTCATGGGATGGCCGTTCGCACAGGGGCGGTGGTCTGCCGCATCGAGAAGGCGCCGAGGGCGCTCTTCAGGCCGGCAAGGGTCTGCGCCAATTCGTTGTTGGTGAGTACCGTCACCACCGACCGGGCGGTGCAAGGCCCCGGCGCCTGGATGCGTGCCACGGCCGAGGCCACGATCGTGTGGCGAAGGCGGTTCATGGCGTCCTGGCGCGCCACCTGGGCTTTGGCGCTCAGGTCGCCACTGACGACCTGGTTGGCATACGCCAGGTTCGACAGTGCCGAAGGCTGCTGCGCGGTCACCCATCCCGACAGAGCGACCGCCGACACGGCGGGGTGCCGAGGCGTGTCGTCGCCCACGCTGTTGATTTCGATGGTTCCCATATTCCCTCCGTTGAAAAGGGGTGGAGCGGCCCGCAGGCAGCCCCACCTTCGTCATCGAGCTTGTCGACGCATTCAGCCGTTCGCCTTGACCTTCACGGTGAAGTAGTTGGGCTGGAGATCGATGAGGATCTCCTCCTTGGCCACTTTTCCGGGAACAAGGATGGTGATGCCCGGTGGAACGACCAACTGCCCGGCCGGGTCCACGCGAAGACCCCTGTCCATCAGCGCCCGGAGCGTTGCTCGGCTAGCCGCACCGCTTCCGCCCGAAGGCGCCGCGAAGGCGTTCACCGCCGCCTTCAGATCGGCGATCGATTGCGCCAACTCGTTGTTGGTCAGAACATCCACCGCAGACCGGGCCTCCATGGGTCCGATGGTGCTGATGGTGTTCGTGGCCTTCGCCACCAGCGGAATACCCAGTTCGCCGATCGCCTGCTGGTTCGCCACGGCGTTCTGCTGTCCCAGGTTGTTGGTCGTGACCACATTCGCGTACGCGAGGTTGGACAGCATCGCCGGCTGCTCTGAAATGGCTTTCAGATTGCCGACGGCGACCGCACTCGTGACTTGTGCATCAATCATGTTTTGTCCTCCGTGTCAGCGCTGAGAGGCCGGGATCAACGACCGCTGAAAGCCTGCAGCGTGGCCTTCATGTCGGCGATGGTCTGCGCCAGTTCGTCGTTGGTCAGGACATCTACGGCCGAGCGGGCCTCCAGCGGGCCGATGTTGCTCACCGTGTTGGATGCCTTGGCAACGATGGAGATGCCCAGTTCGTTCATGGCCTGCTGGTTGGCCACCGCGTTCTGCTGGGACAGATTGGTATTGGCCACGGTATTGGAATAGGCCAGGTTGGACAGCATCGCGGGCTGTTCCGAGATGGCTTTCAGGTTGCCGATCGCGACAGCGCTCACTACTTCTTCGGGCAAAGTTGCCATGGTGTTTCTCCTTGAGATGGATTGCAGGTTGATAAAAAAGCGGGTTACCTACCGCACCCCGGAATTGGGAGGATGGTTCATTGCATTTGCAAGAAATGTAATGAATGGCATTCGTGAATGAATTATTGGCCCGATGCGTTGCTGGCGGTTTTTTCTTGAATGACTTTCATGAATTCTTGAATGTCTTTGAGTATTCTTTCCATGGAAGGCTCGCCTTGTTTGCCATCGCTTTTCTCGATCATGGTGACGCATTTTGCGGCGGCTGCCATCTGCACCTGATTCATGGCCTGCTGCTGGCTCAAGGCGATTTGCTGTTGCATATTCTGGTTGAATATTTGCTGTGCTAGCGCGAGATTCGCCAAAATGGCAGGCTGCTCGCCAATGGACTTTGCATTGGATATGGCGATTGCCTGAATGACATCGGCGGGGAGTGAGTCGGCCATTTATCTCTCCATAGCTGGCGGGGTTCCGTTTGCCAAATTTGGTTGGTGTGGCGCTATATTAATTCCGGCAAAGAAAAAGTGAAGTATCGATACGGTAACTCCTGTCGGCTGTTACCGTAACAGTATTCCTCTTTGAGGACGCGCAGTTTTTTTCAGATCTATTCAGAACGGCTCAGCCCGAAAAACACATTGCGGGGTGAATATGTCGGCCGCGCGTGGCAGCGCATTAAACGGGTATTGAAAAGCCGGCGATGGCGGCAACCAATGGTTTTCAAGTTATTGGAGTCGCGCCGGTCGCCTGATTGAAGTGCCAGCGTTTTTTGGGGCTTTTGGGAGGGCCACGCGTGGATGCACCATTAACCGATGAGGTACTCAGTGAGGCGTAAGATGAATGAGATCGAAGAAAATCAAATCAGGGAGGCGTGCGACGCAATATTGGAGAGCGATGCGTTTGCAAAGGCGCATCGGATGAAGCGGCTTTTCCGTTTTCTCGTGGAGCAGGCGGTCGCCGGAGAAAATCGCAATACCAACGAGCACACCATCGGGATCGAGGTTTTCGACCGCGAAGCTTCTGCCTACATGCCGGGTGAAGACCCGATCGTCAGGGTTCAGATCGGGCGACTGCGCCAAAGGCTGGACGCCTACTACGCGGCCCACAGGCCGCAGGGAGGAATCGAGATCCGCATTCCGGTGGGTAGCTACATGCCGGTGATCCACCGCCCTGCATCCCCTCTCGAAGACCCGGTGCATCCCAACCGTCTCATGGTGCAGCCGGTCCAATGCATTGCGGAGCGTGTTGACGGGCATGCTTTCGCCCGCGGGCTCTATGAGGAACTGGTGAACCAGCTCTTTCGTGCTTTTGGAGACGTGTTGGTGGCGCCCGCGTCATCGGCCGGGCCGAATGCCGGTGACCCTGGAGGGACCAGCCAGCGCGGCAGGTCGCACCATTGCGTCGAAAGCAGCCTGCGCATCGACACCGAGCGCATCCGTGCGTCCATACGGCTGGTGGATTCTTCTCTCAAACGGATCACCTGGGCTCGGCACTTCGACTGCTCGGTCCACTTCGGGATTCAACAGCAGGAGGAACTCGCGACGTCCATTTGCAGCGCTCTCAAGCCCGTTGTTTCATCCTTGAAGTGACCCGCGGCATCACTGCCTGTCTTGGCCGCCAGGCTTCGAGAGAGCTCGAAATGGCCGCTCTCGGACCACGTGGCAGGGCACGGAATGCGATTTACCTTCGCATGCTGGTGAACACGTCGAACTCCCAGCTGCGCAGTGCCAGCAGGACGGTGTAGCCCTCGCGTTCGCGCTCGGGCATGCGCTGGTCGGCCAGGTGCTGCTGCGCGAAATCGTGCGCCACGCGCTGCATGCGCTCCCAGAAGGCCGGAGCCAGGCTGCGGCTGATCGCGCCGTGCACCAGCAGCACGCCTTCGCCCGGGCCGTCGAAGCTGCCGGCGAAATAGTCGAGCAGCGCATGGTCGCGAAAGTAGTGCATCACCGGGCCATGGGGGCGCCAGCGGAAGGTCTTGGCGAGCTTGAGGCGGTAGCGGTTCAGGGGGCGCAATTCGATGATGCCGATGCGGTCGAGCTGCGCGAGGTACTTAACCCCCTCGGCCTCGCTCAGGCGGTAGGTGGTCACGATCTGCTCCAGTGTCCACTGGCTCAGCACGCAGATCGCCATGAGCATCAGCTTCTTGTCGGCCACCACCGCCGTTTCCTGCGCCTGGCTCAGTTCCTTGAGCAACGGCTGGCTGTCGGCCACGCGCCGCGCCAGATCGGCGAAATCGAGCGCCAGCGCCCGGCAGATCGCATCGATGCGCGACAGCGGCATGTCGCCCTTGGCCAGCATGCGCTTGACGCTGGACTCGGCCATCCCCAGGGCCTGGGCCAGGTCCGCATAGGTCATCTGCGCGGATTTGAGTTCCTTCTTGAGGGCGGCGACGAGGTCGGCAGTGGTGCTCATGGGTATCGATTATGGATACCCGGCGTGGCCGGCGATGGGCCTGGGCGCGTTTCGTGCGCCCTGGCATGGCGAGGGCGTAGAGACTGCGTTCCATTGCTCGTCCCTTCCCCGTCCCGTCCCCCGTTCCATCCCGCTGCCTTCCAGAGTTTCGTTTATGCCGTCGTCCACCCGTTCTTTTTTCCGCGCCTTCCTCTCGCGTCCGGCCCCGGCCGAGTGGGCCTTGTATGGCGCCCTGGCGGTGCTGGCCGCCGTGGGCGCCTGGGGCCCGCAGGTGGCGGCGGACCCGCACCAGCATGCCTTTGCCGACCAGCGCACGCTGTGGGGCATCGCGCACGCCATGGACGTGCTCACCAACCTGCCGTTCGCCCTCATGGGGTTGCTGGGCGTGCGGCGCCTGGTGCAGTGGGTGCGCAGCGGCAAGGCTGGCGGGCGCGGCGAGGGGGTGGCGCAGGCGGGCGGCACCGGCCGCACCACCACGGCGGTGATGTCGGCGATCTTCTTCTCGGGCCTGCTGCTCACGGCCGGCGCCTCGGCGCTGTACCACGCGGTGCCGCACGACATCACGCTGCTGTGGGACCGCATGGGCATGCTGGTGGCCTTCACCGGGCTGCTGGGCCTGGCGGTCGATGGGCGCATGGGTGCGCGGCCCGCCTGGGTACTGGCCTGTGTGGTGCCGCTGGCGGGCGCGTTGTCGCTGCGGGCGTGGGGCACGGCGGGGCAGGTGCTGCCCTGGGGCGTGCTGCAGGGCGGGGGCATGCTGCTGGTCGCGGCGCTGGCGATGGTGCCGGCTCGGCCCGGCCGGCCGCCCCTGTCGCTGGTGGCCGTGATCGGCTGGTATGCCCTGGCCAAGCTGCTGGAGTTGGGCGACCATGCGGTGTTCGGCTGGATGGGCGGCTGGGTGTCGGGCCACAGTCTCAAGCACGTGGCGGCGGCCCTGGCCGCATGGCCGGTGATCGCAGCGCTGGCGCCGCGCCGCGCCCCGCTGCCGGGCGCCTACTGGGCGCAGTGCGTGCGGGCGGTGCCCTGGCGCCGCCCGGCGGCGGCCGCAACGGGCCTGCGCCGGGGCACAATCGCCGCCAGCGCGGACGAGGGGGACCAGCCTGGCGCCGCGGCGCGACGCGTCTGAAGAACCATTCCACACAGGAGCACGGCATGAGCCAAGAACAGGCCCGCATGGCCGACCACCCCCGCGCGGCCGAGCCGTCGCACCCCAACCAGTTCGCCCTGCTGCGCCAGCGCCGCTTCGCACCCTTCTTCTGGACGCAGTTCGCCGGCGCGGCGAACGACAACCTGTTCAAGTTCGCCTTCACGGTGATGGTGACCTACCAGCTCAGCGTGTCGTGGATGCCGCCGTCCATGGCTGGCCTCGTGATCGGCGCGCTGTTCATCCTGCCCTTCCTGCTGTTTTCGGCCACGTCGGGGCAGCTGACGGACAAGTTCGACAAGACCCGCATGATCCGATTCGTGAAGAACCTGGAGATCGCCATCATGCTGGTGGCGGCCTGGGGGTTCCTCGCCTCCAGCGCCGCCGTGCTGCTGGCGTGCACCTTCCTCATGGGGCTGCATTCCACGCTGTTCGGGCCGGTCAAGTTCGCGTACATG
The DNA here is from genome assembly GCF_030158955.1 of Acidovorax sp. SUPP1855. NCBI lineage: Bacteria > Pseudomonadati > Pseudomonadota > Betaproteobacteria > Burkholderiales > Comamonadaceae > Acidovorax > Acidovorax sp. SUPP1855. The sequence continues at coordinate 29,888 of NZ_BQXI01000023.1, forward strand.
CCCCAGGTGCTGAATGAGCGCGAGCTGACGGGCGGCAACGGCATGGTGGAGATGGGCACCTTCGTCGCCATCCTGCTGGGCCAGGTGGCGGGCGGGCTGCTGGTGGCGGTGCCGGACATCGGCCATGCCTGGGTGGCGGCGGCCTGCGTGCTGCTGGCGCTGGCCGGGCGCGTGGTGGCGCAGTTCATACCGAGCGTGCCGGCCACCGACCCGGGCCTGTCGATCAACTGGAACCCGGTGACCGAGACCTGGCGCAACCTGAAGCTCGCGCACGCGAGCCCCGTGGTGTTCCGCTCACTGCTGGGCATCAGCTGGATGTGGTTCTTCGGCGCGGTGTTCCTCTCGCAGTTCCCGAGCTTCGCCAAGGAGGTGCTGCACGGCGATGCGCATGTGGCCTCGCTGCTGCTGGTGGTGTTCTCGGTGGGCATCGGCGTGGGCTCGCTGCTGTGCGAGGTGCTGAGCCGCCGGCACGTGGAGATCGGCCTGGTGCCGCTGGGCGCCATCGGCATGAGCGTGTTCGCCATCGACCTGTACTTCGCCTCCCGCTCCCTGCCGCCCGCGCCCGAGATGGGGCTGGGCGCCTTCGTGGGGCAGGCCGCGCACTGGCGCGTGATGGCCGACCTGGCGCTGCTGAGCCTGTTCGCCGGCCTGTACAGCGTGCCCATGTATGCCCTGATCCAGATGCGCAGCCAGCCCACGCACCGGGCGCGCATCATCGCGGCCAACAACATCCTGAACGCGCTGTTCATGATCGGCAGCTCGCTCATCGCCGGCGCGCTGCTGGGCGCGGGCTTCTCGGTGCCGCAGATCTTCCTGTTCACGGGCATCGCCAACGCCATCGTGGCGTTCTACATCTTCCTGCTGGTGCCCGAGTACCTGCTGCGTTTCGTGGCGTGGGTGGCCTCGCGCTTCGTCTACCGCTTCAGGATCCGGGGCGACGAGCACCTGCCCACCCAGGGCGCGGCCATCCTGGTGTGCAACCATGTGAGCTTCGTGGACGCGGTGTTGCTCATGGCGGCGAGCCCGCGCCCGATCTACTTCGTGATGGACCACCGCATCTTCCGCGTGCCGGTGCTCGGCTGGCTGTTCCGCCTGGCCAAGGCCATTCCCATCGCCCCGCAAAAGGACGATCCGGCGGTCTATGCCGCAGCGTTCGAGCGCGCCGCGCAGGTGCTGCGGGAAGGGGATTTGCTGGCGATCTTTCCCGAGGGTGGCATCACACGCGACGGGCAGCTGCAGCCGTTCAAGGGCGGCATCATGAAGTTCCTCGAACGCGCCCGTGAAGAAGGCGTGGCGCCCCCGGTGATCCCGATGGCGCTGACCAACCTGTGGGGCTCGTATTTCAGCCGCATTGAGCGGGGCACCGCGATGGCGCGGCCCTTCCGACGAGGCCTGTTCAACCGGGTGGGCCTGAACGTCGGGCCGGCGGTGCCGGCCACGCTGGTGCAGCCCGATCTGCTGCGCGAACGGGTGGCGGGCCTGCTGGCCGACTGAGGGCTGTCATTGCGGAGCCCCCGCCGCGAAGGCGGGGGGCGCGCCACCTCAGGTGACGGCGAGCGAGGCCAGGCCCTGCAGCCGCCGCTGCTCGGCCGACGCCTCGTCGGTGTCGTCCTCCTCGCGGGCGCGCAGGCTGGCCTGCACGATGGCATCGGCATCCACCGCGAAGTGCGCCCGCAGGGCGGCGCGCGAGTCGCTGCGGCCGAAGCCGTCGGTGCCCAGCGTCACATAGCGCCGGCCCGGCGGCGCGAAGGCGCGCACCATCTCGGGCAATGCCACCACGTAGTCGCTCGCGGCGACGATGGGCCCGGACGTGGTCGCCAGTTGCTGCTCGAACCAGCTGCCCACCGCATCGCGCTCGCCCTGGCGCCAGCCGCGCTCGCAGGCTTGTCCCTCGCGCGCCAGTTCCACGTAGCTCGTCACGCTCCACACATCGGCCGCCACGCCGTGCTGCTGCTCCAGCCGGTCGGCGGCTTTGAGCACCTCGCCCAGGATGGCGCCGCTGCCGAAGAGCTGCACGCGGTGCGCCAGTGCCGGCGCGCCCTGCCGCAGCCGGTACATGCCGCGCACCACGCCGTCGTGCGCGTCGGCGGGCAGGCTGGGGTTGGCCACGTTCTCGTTGGTGACAGTGATGTAGAAGAATTCGTCGATCTGCGCCTCGACCATGCGGCGCATGCCGTGGTCCACGATCACGGCCAGTTCGCCCGCGAAGGCCGGGTCGTAGGCACGGCAGTTCGGAATGGTGGAGGCCATCAGGTGGCTGCTGCCGTCCTGGTGCTGCAGCCCCTCGCCGCCCAGCGTGGTGCGGCCCGAGGTGGCGCCGATGAGAAAGCCGCGCGCCCGCTGATCGGCCGCGGCCCAGATCAGGTCGCCCACGCGCTGAAAGCCGAACATGCTGTAGAAAATATAGAACGGCAGCATCGACAGCCCGTGCGTCGAATAGCTGGTGGCCGCCGCTGTCCACGAGGCCAGCGCGCCGGCCTCGGTGATGCCTTCTTCCAAAATCTGGCCGGATTTTTCTTCCCGGTACACCAGCATCGAGGCGTTGTCCTCGGGCTGGTAGAGCTGGCCGAACGGCGCATAGATGCCGACCTGACGGAACAGCCCCGCCATGCCGAAGGTGCGGGCCTCGTCGGCCACGATGGGCACGACGCGCGGCCCCAGCGCCTCGTCCTTCAGCAGGTTGCCCATCAGGCGCACGAAGGCCATGGTGGTGCTCATGGCCTTGCCGTCGGCCTCCAGCGCAAAGCCACCGGTGGCCGGCAGCGGCGGCACGGCCACTTCGGGCGCCCGGGCGCGGCGTGCGGGCAGGTAGCCGCCCAGCGCCTGGCGGCGGTCGTGCAGGTAGCGCATCTCGGCGCTGTCGTCGGCGGGCTTGCAGAAGGCGGCGGTGCGGGCCTCTTCGTCGGTCAGCGGCAGGTGGAAGCGGTCGCGGTAGGCCAGCAGTTCGTCGGCACCCAGCTTCTTGTGCTGGTGCGAGGTCATGCGGCCCTGGCCCACGCTGCCCATGCCGTAGCCCTTCATGGTCTTGGCCAGCACCACGGTGGGTTGGCCGGTGTGGCCGGCCGCGCGCGCGAAGGCGGCATGCACCTTGGCCGGGTCGTGCCCGCCGCGGCGCAGGCGGTCGATGTCGTCGTCCGACAGGTGGGCCACGAGGGCTTGCAGCTCGGGGCTCTTGCCGAAGAAGTGGCGGCGGTTGAAGGCGCCGTCGTTCGCGCTCAGGGTCTGGAACTCGCCGTCCACCGTCTGCGCGAAGGCCCGGGCCAGCGCGTGGCCGTGGTCGCGCGCCAGCAGCGCGTCCCATTCGGAACCCCACAGGCATTTCACGACGTTCCAGCCGGCGCCGGTGAACAGCGATTCCAGCTCGTCCACGATGCGGCCGTTGCCGCGCACCGGGCCGTCCAGGCGCTGCAGGTTGCAGTTGATGACGAAAATGCAGTTGTCCAGCCCCTCGCGCGCGGCGAGGGTGAGCGCGGCGATGGATTCGGGCTCGTCCATCTCGCCGTCGCCGAAGAAGCCCCAGACCTTGCGGCCCGCCGTGTCGCACAGGCCCCGGTCGGCCAGGTAGCGCATGAAGCGCGCCTGGTAGATCGCCTTGATCGGGCCGATGCCCATCGAGCCGGTGGGAAACTGCCAGAAATCCGGCATCAGGTAGGGATGGGGGTAGGAGGTCAGGCCCTGGATGCCCTTGGCCTCGGCGGCCAGTTCCTGCCGGTAGTGGCGCAGGGAGTCTTCGCTCAGCCGGCCTTCCAGGTAGGCGCGCGCATAGACGCCGGGCGCGGAGTGCGGCTGAAAATACACCAGGTCGCCGCCGTGCTGCTCGGTGCGCGCATGGAAGAAATGGTGGAAGCCCACCTCGAACAGGTCCGCCGCCGAGGCGTAGCTGGCGATGTGGCCGCCCAGCTCGCCCTGCGCGGCATTGGCCCGCACCACCATGGCCAGCGCATTCCACCGCACGATGGCCGACAGCCGCTGCTCGATCTGCGGGTCGCCCGGGTAGGGCGGCTGTTCCTCCACCCGCACGGTGTTGAGGTACGAGGTGATCCCGGCCGGGCTCCATTGCAGCCCGCGCTGGCGCGCATGGGCCAGCAACGCGTCGAGCAGCGCCGCGGCCCGCTCGCGCCCCTGGCGGGGCTCCCAGGCGGCGAGCAGGCCGTCGAGCGCATCGCACCATTCCTGGACTTCCCCGGGGTCGAGCGTATCGGGCAAGGGGGTGGCGCCGGGCCAGCCGAGTCGTGTCATGGTGCTGCGTTCTCCTGGGGGGATCAACCGTTGCGGAAAAGGAAACTGTAGGCGTTCAAGGCGGGCACGCCGCCCAGGTGGGCATACAGCACCTTGGAGCCTGCCGGAAATTCGCCGTTGCGCACCATCTCGATCATGCCGTGCATCGACTTGCCTTCATAGACCGGGTCGGTCAGCATGGCCTCCTGGCGCGCGCACAGGCGGATCGCCTCCAGCGTGCCCTCGCTCGGCAGGCCGTATTCGGGGCCGCCGTAACGCGTGTCCAGCACGATGTCGGCTTCGGTGATGTCGCGGCCCAGTTCCACCAGTTGGGCGGTGTTCTGCGCGATGCGCAGGATCTGCGCGCGGGTCTGCTCCGGCTTGGCCGATGCATCGATGCCGATCACCTTGTCGGCCCGGCCATCGGCCGCGAAGCCCACCACCATGCCGGCCTGCGTGCTGCCCGTGACCGAGCACACGACGATGTAGTCGAACTGAAAACCCAGTTCCTTTTCCTGCTGGCGCACTTCTTCGGCGAAGCCGACGAAGCCCAGCCCGCCCTTGGGGTGCTCGGAGCAGCCCGCGGGAATGGGAAATGGCTTGCCGCCGGCCTGGCGCACGTCCTCCATGGCCTGCTCCCAGCTCGGGCGGATGCCGATGTCGAAGCCCGCGGCGTCCAGCCGCACGTCGGCGCCCATGATGCGGCTCATCTCGATGTTGCCCACGCGGTCGTACACCGCGTCGGAGTAGTTCACCCAGTTCTCCTGCACCAGCACGCACTTCATGCCCAGGTGTGCGGCCACGGCGGCCACCTGGCGCGTCTGGTTGGACTGGATGCCGCCGATGGAGACCAGCGTGTCGTAGCCGCCTTCGATCGCCTCGGGAATGAGGTATTCGAGCTTGCGCGTCTTGTTGCCGCCGAAGGCCAGGCCCGAGTTGCAGTCCTCGCGCTTGGCGTACAGATCGACCTTGCCGCCCAGGTGGGCGGACAGGCGCGGCAGCGGCTGGATGGGCGTGGGGCCGAAGGTCAGCGAATGGCGGGGGAATTTCTGCAAGTTCATGGGAAGCATCCTGGCAAAGGGAAGGGCATGGGGGCGGGGCTCCGGCGCCGCGGTGGATGGCTGCTGCCGCGCAGTGGCAGGGGCAATCGACAAGGGCAGTCCGTTGCCTGGAATGGTAGGAAAATGCGGGCGCAACAGGGTTGCAAAAATGGATTGAAAATCGGCCTGAAAAAGGCCGTGAAACCTTTTTACTTCGACTTCATTGCGGGGAATCATTCATGTGCGCAACAAAATTAAGAAAGCCTGCGGTGCCGGTACCCGCCGCCGATCTCACCGGCGAACTGGACCGCACCGACAAGGCCATCCTGCGGGCCCTGCAGCGCGATGCTTCGGTCTCCAACGTGGCGCTGGCGGCCAAGGTCCACCTGAGCGCGCCTGCCTGCCTGCGGCGCGTGGAGCGCCTCAAGCGCCTGGGGCTGATCGACGGGGTGGTGGCGCTGCTCAATCCGCGCGCCGTGGGCGCGGGCATGCTGGTGATGATCGGCGTGGTGCTGGACCGCTCCACGCCCGAGTCGTTCGCCGAGTTCGAGAAGGCCGCCGCCAAGATCTCGGGCTGCATGGAATGCCACGTGGTGACGGGTGAGTTTGACTATTTTCTACTGGTGCGCACCAAGGACAGCGAGAGCTTCAACCGCCTGCATGCGGAGCAGCTGCTCTACCTGCCAGGCGTGCGGCAGGTGCGCTCGTTCATGGTGATCCGCAACGTGCTCTCGACGACCGAACTGCCCATGGCGATCTGACGCGGGGCCGGAAGGCCGGCGGCGCGCGGCAAGGCGGGAAGATCGGCCCGGGTGGTTTCGCTGCGAGCGGCGCGCCTCATCCACCACGCAGCCGCCATTGGAATGCCTGGGGCGTGACCACCGCCGGGGCGGAGGTCACGGGAGGCTGCCTCAGGGGGTCAGGGCGCCTTCACGACATGCGGAAAGGTCAGCCCATAGTTGGCCGCCACGTCGGGCGTGGCGCTGGGGTTGCTCAGCTTGGTGAACGCAGTGCCGATGAGGGGAATGCCTCTCGCGTCGGGCATCCGGAAGATGGCCCAGCCGTTGGAAAACGTTCCTTGCAGCGTCTTGCGGGCCACGGAAGAAGAAACGGCCGACCGGGTGTCCGAGAACGAAAGCACGGACAGTGCGCCGCAGCTTTCGGGTTGCGATGCCGCGTCTGAAATCACGCTTTCCGGGGTGAGGCTGCCATCGCGCGAGCCCATGCGGAAGCTCCAGCTGCCGCCCCGGCTGCACACGCCGTCGCGGACCTGGGTGTTGAGCGAATGGAAGTACTGCTCGCCGCCGCCGCTGGGCGGCACGAGAGAATAGACGCGCTGGTTCGATGGGTCCGACTGGCTGTAGTCCTTGGCCACGCTGTACCGCTTGGTGGGGGTCGCCACGACCCAGTCGGTGCGGGCGGAGATGGAGTCGTCGAGAACGTACTGGTTCTTGAACTCGCGCACGGCCAGCAGCCGGGAGAGATCGCCGGCCGTGGCCCGGGCGCTGTCTGCTGTGGCGGGCAGGTAGACCGGCGTGGAGAGGTCGGGCAGGTCGTTGTAGCGGGCCAGCACGACTGCCGCCGTCGTCGGGAATGCGGTGTTGCCCTGCGCATCCTTGTTGCGCGTGGCAAGGCCTGCGGACACCAGCAGGGGGTCGGCGGTGTAGCGCTCCGGCTGCGAGACCGCCGTGTCCGTGGGAGGGAACAGCATGTAGTTGCCGCGCGCCGGCAGGCCCGTGTTGTTGATGGCCTGGATGGCCGTGGCCGCGCCGGAGAACGTGGTGGAGCCGGGCACGTCGATGACGTACCAGGTGGCGCTGAGCTGGCCGCTGGGGGCCGCGAGGCCGCGGCTGGCGGCGACGGCTTCGCTGCTCGTGTCCTGCATCAGCGCGGCATTGAGCACGGACTCGGAGCAGGGCGCGACCTCCTTCACCTGTTGAATGGCAACGGACAGCGCCGACTGGCTGGCGCCGTTGGGGCCATAGAGGGCCGCCTGCGGCACGTCGGCCATCACGATGGCCTCGATGGCGCCCTCGCGGGTGTTGGCCGCCATCACCTCGGGGGTCCATGCGGGGTCCAGTCGGCCCGTGGAGAACGGTTGCGCCACACCCTGCGCGAGGTGCGGCAGCGTGCAGCTGCGGTCGGTGGTGGTCAGCTGCGCCAGGCCGTCGGCACCGGCCGTCACCGCGCCGGTCCACACATCGCCGGGCGACAGAAGCACGTGCACACTCAGCAGGCTGTCGCCGTTGTTGGCGCCGCGAAAGCGCACCTTCACCACCTTGCCGTTGTCGAGGTCGGTGTTCACCAGGTGCAGCACGCTCATCTGGCCGTTCTGCGCCGTGAAGTAGGGCACCAGCAGCGCATGGCCTGCCTGGCCTTCGGCCACCTTGAAGCTGATGGCATCGGTCCCGCCCAACTGCGTGCTGGAAGGCGTGGCGCCGGTGCCGGCGATCACGCCTGCGTGTGCTGCGCCGGCCATGGCCAGCGTGCCGAGCAGGGCGCTGACCGCCCCGGAAATGGTTTTGACTTTCACGGTTTCTCCTGTGATTGGGATGGCAGGTGGGAACGTCTCCGCCATCGCCCATGGGCCGCGCAAAGGCAGCCTGTCACGCGATGGGGTCGGCACGGTGGTGGTGGGGCGGGGCCAAAGGCCCGCCCTGGGTGGCTGCTGCATGCAGCAGGCCACCCGCAAATCGAAACCACCGCGCTGAGGATGGGAGCCATGCCGGGCGATGGTGCCCGGCGGCTCCGGCAAGGATCGTGAACCCGTTCCGAGCGCCGGGCCCATGGCGGCCTCAATCGGCCGCCGCCCTGCGTGCGCTCAGGGCGCTTTATACATGTGCGGCATGGTCAGGCCGTAATTGCCCGCGACGCCAGGTGTGGCATTGGGGTTGGTGAGCTTGAGCAGTGCGGCGCCGATGATGGGCCGGCCATCCGATGCATTGGTGGCGATGCTGGCCCAGCCGGACACGAAGGCGTCCGAGCGGGGCTGCGCGGTGATCGAGGCCGAGACGCCGGAGCGGCCCGCCTCCTGGAAGCCCAGCGTGGCCACCGTGCCGCAGGCCACCACGGGGCTGAGGGCGAGCTTGGTGCTGGTCTGGCGGTCGAAATAGGTCAGGTTCCACTGGCTGCACACGCTCTCGGGGCTGGTCTTGACCTGGGTGTCGTCACCCGAGAAATACTGGCTGCCGAGGTCCGAGGGCGGCACCACCGAATACACGCGGGCGACCGCTGGGGGCTGGCTGTAGTCGTAGGCCACGCTGTAGCGCTTGGTGGGCATGGACAGCACCCAATCCGTTCGGGCGGAAATGGAGGGGTCGGTGGCGTACTGGTTCATCACTTCGGTGGCTGCCAGTTGCGCCGACAGGTCCCCCGCCGTCCTGCGCGCGTTGCGTTCGCCGGCCGGCAGGTAGTAGGGCGTGGACAGGTCGGGCAGGTCGTAGTAGCGCGCCTGGATGACGGCCGCATTGGTGGGCTCGCTGGTTTCGCCGTCGATGTTCTTCACGCGGGTGGCGAAGCCGGCCGAGACCAGCAGCGGGTCGGCGGTGTAGCGCTCGGGCGCGGTGACGGTCTGCGCGGTGGGCGGAAACAGCACGTAGTTGCCCCGTGCATTGCGGCCTGCGTTGTTGACGGCGCGGATTGCGGTGGCGGCCCCCGAGAAGGTGGTGGAGTTGGGCACGTCGATGATGTACCAGGTGCCCGCCACGCCGCCCGTGGGCGTGGCCAGGCCCCGGGAAGCGGCCGTGGCCTCGGCGCTGGTGTCCTCCAGCAGCGCCCCGTTCAAGGCCGCATCGGTGCAGGGGGCCGTGCCGTTCACCGGGCGGATGGCCGTGAAGAGGGCGGAGCGCTCCTGCTGGCCCGTGCCGTACACGGCGGCGGCGGGAATGTCGGCCGCCACGATCGCCTCGATGGCGCCTTCGCGGGTGTGGTTGGCCTGCACGTTGGCAGTCCACAGGGGGTTGAGCCGTTCGGTCACGAAGGCTTGCGCCACGCCGGCCGCGAGCCGGGGCGAGGTGCAGGTCGCATCGGCGGTGGTGAGTTGCGCGATGCCGTTGGCACCGGCCGTCACCGCGCCGGTCCAGACGTCGCCGGGGGCCAGCAGCACGGTCATGTGCAGCAGGCCATCGCCGTTGTTGGCGCCGCGAAAGCGCAGCTTCACGGCCTTGCCGTTGTTCAAGTCGGTGTTGACCAGGTGCAGCACCGTCATCTGCCCGTTCTGCGCCGTGAAGTAAGGCACCACGAGGCTGTGGCCGGGACCGCTTTCGGCGATGGCATAGGTGGTGGCATCGGTGGTGCCCATCACGCTGCTGGAGGGCGTGCTCCCCGTGCCGGCGATGACGCCGGCCAGGGCGCTGGAGGCGAAGCCGGCGCTGCACAGCAGGGCGCACGCGGCCGCGATCTTCTGGATAGGCATGCGGAATCCTTCGGAGGGAGAGCCAATGATGGCGGCAGATTACCGCAATCCGCGCGGCTGTGGCACTCACCGAAGGACTGGGGGAAGCAGGGAAAGTATCGCCACGCGATACCAGGCAGCCGAAAGCCCGCCACCCGCGCATTCCAGGGCGCGCCGGGGTGGGCGGCCTGCGCATGCTCCGCCCCATGTTCCACCCCGGGCCGCAAGCCCTTCTCTCCATGTCACACCCCTTCGCTCCTTCGCCCCTGATCCAGCGCGATACGCCCGCCTGGCGCCTGCAGGTCTGGGTTTCGTTCGGCATCGCCGTGTTCTGCTGCGCGGTGGGGCTGGCGTGGCTGCCAGGGGTGGCCATGGAGCGGGCCTTCATGGTGATGGGTTACGTCTTTTGCCTCTCGGCCGTGTTCATGCTGGCGAAGTTCGTGCGGGACAACCAGACGCGCCACGGTGCGGACACGCCGATGTTCAAGCTGGTCGTCTGGGGCGCGTTCGCGGTGGCCGTGGGCCTCACGGGCTGGGGCCTGTGGAGCATGGACATCAACCCCACCTACCAGGCCTTCCTGGGCGTGAGCTGGCTCTACCTGATCACCACCGCCTTCACGCTGGCCAAGATGCTGCGCGACCGCCACGAGGCGGACCTGGCGGACGCCCGCTGGCAAGGCCGCCGCGATGCCTCCATGCCAGCCGGTGGCACCCCTTCCGCACCGGCCGCCGTCCCGGACAAGGCGGGCAAGGCGACGGCGGAGTGACCCCCGGGGGCCGGAGCGGGCGCGGTGCCCGCTTTCCCGGCCGTCCCTGCGTGCACGGCGGCCCCGCTGTCGCGCCCTTTTTCTGGAGAAAGACCATGCGCATCGAGACTCTGATTCCCCGTTTTTCCTGGACCCGCCGGGCCGTGGGCTTCGGCCTGGCCTTTGCGCTGGCGGCAGGCGCCGTGCATGCGCAGAGCGAGGTGTCCGTCGGCCTGTCGCTGCTGCCCGTGGCCTCGGTGGTGGGCACCGCTTCGGTGGCGTCCACGGCCGCCGGGGCGGTGGCGGCTGTTCCCGTCGCGTTGTCGGTTGGGGGCGCGATCCTCACCGTGAAGGCCGTGGAGGCGTCGGCCAACGGCACCGTGTATGTGCTGGAGCGGGCGTCCGATGGCGCGCAGGTGAGCGTGGAGGTGGCCGGCCGCGCGGCCTCCGGCACGGTCCATGCCGTGGGGTCGGCGGTGGCCTGCAGCGTGATCGGCACCGGCGTCGTCCTGTCGGTGGCGGGCGAGGCGCTGGCCTTCGTGCCCAATGCCCTGGGCCGTGCGCTGCTCTACAACGAGCGGCTGTGAGGGGGCGGACCATGCGCAGGCGGGCCCTGGCCGCCCTGGCGGCGGTTGCTCTCGCCGGAACCGGTGCCGCGCACGCGGGCCGATCTTGCGAGGCGCGCAAGCCGACCCCGCAGCTCATCGAGCGCGGCATGGATCTGGCCGCCCGCACGGCCCGGGCCCTGGACGCGGAGCACGCCCGCTCGGGCACCCAGGTGGTGGTCCTGGCGCGTGCGGGGCAGGACCTGTCCCGGTACGGGCTGCGCTACTCGCACCTGGGCTGGGCCTACCGCACGCCGCAGGGGCCGTGGCGCGTGGTGCACAAGCTCAACGAGTGCGGCACCGCGGTGGGCGTGGTGTACCGGCAGGGGCTGGGCGAGTTCTTTCTCGACGACCTGTGGCGCTACGAGGCCGTGTGGGCCGTGCCCACGCCCGAGGTGCAGCAGCGGATGATGGCCGTGCTCGCCGACCGCACGCGCGCCACGGCCATGCACCAGCGGCCCTACAGCATGGTGAGCTACGCCTGGGGCACGAAGTACCAGCAGTCGAACCAGTGGGCGCTGGAGACGCTGGCCGCGGCCATGGAGCCCGGCACCGTGCTCCGGCGCGATCAGGCGCAGGCCTGGCTGCGCTACAAGGGTTACGAGCCGACCGTGCTCAAGGTCGGCGCGCTCACGCGGCTGGGCGGGCGGGTGACGGCGGCGAACGTGGCGTTCGACGACCACCCGGACAGCGAGCGCTTCGCCAACCGCATCGCCACGGTGACCGTGGACTCCGCCCTGGCGTGGCTGCAGCGCGCGCAACTGGCATCGGCCCCGGTGGCGCTGCCGCCGCCGTGACGCCAACACGGGTTTATAGTCAAAAGCCGCTGATGCCAGGATATTGATTGCCTGTGTTGCTATCAAATGAATAGTATTTCAATGCCGAGGAGCTGGTCATGAGCAAATCCCTTCGCCTGTCGGAAAAATGGTTCCGCCGGGGCCTGTGGCTGGTGTCGCTGGTGTTCGCCAGCTTCCTGATCGGGCTGGGCGGCACCGTCGTGGACGACCTGCCCAAGGTCGAGGCCACGCTGCAGCTCGACGATTTCCTGGACCGCCCTGCCGCGGAGACGCTGCGCGCCCAGGTGCGCAACGCGCAGCAGGCCGAGGAGAGCGCGGAGACGGCGCTCGACCAGGCCCGCCTGCAGCGCGCCAAGTCGCGCAGCGAGACCGCGGCGGAGCGCGAGACCTTCAACAACTGGCTGGCCACGCGCAGCGCCACGCAGCAGTCCGAACACAACCCCGAGGTGGTGCAGCGCACGCAGGCGCTGGACCGGCTCCAGCTGCGCGAGCGCCAGACCCAGCAGGCGGTCGAAGCGCAGCAGCAGGCCGCGCTCGATGCGCGCCAGGCGGCCACGGCCGCGCAGCAACGCCTGGCCGCGCTGGAAAAGGAGGGCTACGAGCGCATGGCCGTGCAGCAGCGCAAGGTGCAGCTGCGCGTGTTCCTGTACCGGCTGGCGCTCACCCTGCCGCTGCTGGTGATTGCCGGCTGGCTCTTCGTGAAGAAGCGCAAGGGCACCTACTGGCCGTTCGTGTGGGGCTTCATCTTCTTCGCGCTGTTCGCGTTCTTCGTGGAGCTGGTGCCCTACCTGCCCAGCTACGGCGGCTATGTGCGCTACGTGGTCGGCATCATCGTGACCGCGCTGGTCGGGCGGTACGCCATCGTGGCGCTCAACCGCTACCTGGAGCGCCAGAAGCGGGCCGAGGCGCTGCCCGACCAGGAGCGCCGCAAGGAGCTGAGCTACGACGTCGCCCTGGCGCGCCTCGCCAAGGGCGTGTGTCCGGGGTGCGAGCGGCCGGTGGACCTGAAGGACCCCACCATCGACTTCTGCCCCCACTGCGGCATTGGGCTGTTCGACCACTGCGGCGCGTGCAATACCCGCAAGAGCGCATTCGCCCGGTTCTGCCATGCCTGCGGCGCAGGCGCGGGCCGGGGGCTGCTGCCCGGCAGCGAATCGGACGCCAGTGCGGCGGTGGTGCCGCACGCCGCCGGGCCATTGGCCGGCGGCCCGGCCCCGGCGGGACCGCTCTAGAGGATCGGCTTGAAAGGGCGCTGGTACGCGGGTGGCGTGGCGCCTCAGCCGCCCATCACCACCGGGCCGCCCTTGGCCAGCGCCCGCTGGTAGGCCGGGCGGGCCCGCATGCGGGCCTGGTAGGCCTTCAGGTGCGTGTGCCGGTCGGCGTTCTGCACGCGGCTCATGGCCGCCTCGACCGGAAAGCTCATCTGGAAATCGGCCATGGTGAGGTCGGCTCCGGCAAACCAGGCGTTGCGCGACAGGTGGTCGTTGATGAAGGCCAGGGCCGTGGCCAGATTGGGATCCACCAGCTTTTGCTCCGCCTTGCCGCATACGGCCCGCGCGATGGGCCGCACGAAGAACGGCATGGGCTGTTTGGGCAGCGTCTGGAAGACCAGCTTCATCACCAGCCAGTTCATCAGCGAGCCTTCGGCGTAGTGCATCCAGAAGCGGCACTGGCGGCGTTCGGGCGTGCCGCGCGCGGGCTCCAGGTGCGCGAGTTCGCCCTGCGCCTGCGCGCCGTAGCGGTCCACCAGGGTTTCGATGATGGCGCCCGACTCGGCGATGACCTCGTCGCCTTCGGTGATGACCGGCGACTTGCCGAGCGGATGGATCTTGCGCAACTCCGGCGGCGCCAGGCGGGTGCGCGGGTCGCGCTGGTAGGTCCGGAGTTCGTAGGGCACGCCCAGTTCTTCCAGGAGCCACAGGACGCGCTGCGAGCGCGAGGTTTCGAGGTGGTGGACGGTCAGCATGGCGCCATCGTAGCGGGCGCGGGCGGGGCCGGATACCACCGCCGTCCCGCAGCGGACATCGCCCGGGGCCTGGGGCGCCGGGGCTTCGGGGTTACACGCCCCGCGCGCGATCGGCCGCGAACTGGCGGCGGAATTCGCCGAAGCGGCCCGCATCCAGCGATTCGCGCACCTCGCGCATCAGGTTCAGGTAGTAGTGCAGGTTGTGGATGGTGGTGAGCATCGGGCCCAGCATCTCGCCGCAGCGGTCCAGGTGGTGCAGGTACGCGCGGCTGAAGCCGCCGCGGCCGCCCTGGTCCCAGGCCACGCCCTCGGCGCCCGCACAGGCATGGCAGGTGCAGGTGGTGTCGAGCGGCTGGTGGTCGGCCTTGTGGCGCGCATTGCGCAGCTTCAGGTCGCCATACCGCGTGAAGATCGTGCCGTTGCGCGCATTGCGCGTGGGCATCACGCAGTCGAACATGTCCACGCCTTGGGCCACGCCTTCCACCAGGTCTTCGGGCGTGCCCACGCCCATGAGGTAGCGCGGCTTGTGCGCCGGCAGGCGGTGCGGCGTGTGCGCCATGATGCGCAGCATCTCGTCCTTGGGCTCGCCCACCGAAACGCCGCCCACGGCGTAGCCGGGGAAATCCATCTCCACCAGCCGGTCGAGCGATTCGGCCCGCAGGTTCTCGAACATGCCGCCCTGCACGATGCCGAACAGTGCGTTGGGGTTGTTCAGGCGATGGAATTCGTCTTGGCTCCGCTGCGCCCAGCGCAGGCTCATTTCCATCGAGGTGCGCGCCTCGCGCTCGGTGGTCAGGTGGCCCTTGGTTTCGTACGGGGTGCACTCGTCCAGCTGCATCACGATGTCGGAATTGAGCGTGGTCTGGATCTGCATGCTCACCTCGGGCGACATGAAGAGCTTGTCGCCGTTCACGGGCGAGGCGAAGTGCACGCCTTCCTCGGTGATCTTGCGCATGGCGCCCAGGCTCCACACCTGGAAGCCGCCGGAGTCGGTGAGGATGGGCTTGTCCCACTTCTCGAACGCGTGCAGGCCGCCGAAGCCCTGCATCACGTCCAGCCCCGGGCGCATCCACAGGTGGAACGTGTTGCCCAGGATGATCTGCGCGCCCATGTCGTGCAGGCTCTGCGGCATCACGCCCTTGACGGTGCCGTAGGTGCCCACGGGCATGAAGATGGGGGTCTGCACCACGCCGTGGTTCAGGGTGAGGGTGCCGCGTCGCGCGTGGCTTTCGGGGTCGGTGGTCAGGAGGTCGAACTGCAGCATGGCGCGCATTGTCCCAGACGCCCACAGGGTCGGGGGCGCGGCGGGGCGCCGGTACACTGGACCGCACTGCCTGCCGGGCGAGCGGAGCGCATCGCCGGCAGGCCCCTCAGACTCCCGGAAAGGACACGGACATGCTCAAGATCCTCATCGCCGTCGATGGCTCGGACCTCTCCCTGGATGCGGTGCACCACACCCTGGCCCTGCTGCGCCAGGGGCTGCGCGCCAGCGTCGTGCTGGCGCATGTGCAGGAGCCCGCCACGCTCTACGAAATGGTGGTGTCGCGCGACCCGGACCTCATCGCGGCGGCCAGCCTGGAAGCCGGTCTGCACCTGATGGCCCCGGCCCGTGCGATCTTCGAGGCCGCAGGCGTGGAGCACGAAACCGATGTGGGCGTGGGCGACGTGGCGAACACGCTGGTGGACATCGCCGAGCGCCACGGCTGCGGCATGCTGGTGATCGGCGCCCGCGGGCAGGGCGCGATCAGCAGCGCGTTGCTGGGGTCGGTGTCGCAGGCGCTCGTGCATGCGAGCCATGTGCCCGTGACCATCGTCAAGCACGCGGACGTGCTGGAAACCGTGGATGTGAATGCCGAGGGCGGGCAGGAAACCCTGGCCTGATCCTTTTCAGAAACTCTCAGGCGGCCTTGCGGAAAGGCTCGCTCGGGCGCTGCAGCTTGCCGTGAGGCAGGCTCGCCAGGCGCTTGAACATGCGCCGGCAGTAGCCGTTGATCCACAGGCACTTGTTGAGCTCGTCCACCGGCAGCGGGCCGGAGACGACGACGATGTCGTTGGCCACATCCAGCGCACCGGCCGCGCGCAGGCGGCGGCGCGTGTTGCTGGCCCAGGACTGGATGCGCGACGGCGTGCCGTGCTGGTGGACTTCGCCCGTGTGCGCATCGAAGGCAATGGCGACGGTATCGGTCTTCAGCTTGAAACGGCGCTCGCCCGTGACGGCACTGGGCGCCTCGCGCATGTCGTACAGGTAGTAACTTCCAGCCTTGAGCTGATATTGCATGTCCATGGTTTCGTCCTCCGAGGGGCATTGTCCCGGGGGCTTGGACCAGCAATGGTGGAGAAAGCGGCATGAAAACGCCTCTTTTTCCAGGGAGTGGTGCGCGGGGCCTGCCGGACTGCGATGTGCGTGCCATTGTGTCGGCGCGTGTGCGCCGATTCAAGGCAGCAGCCCTGTCAAAGGGTAACGGGATGTGATGCGACCGGCCCCTTGCCGCGCAGGCGGGGGCCGGCCGTGCGTTCAGGCGCTCAGAAATCGACCAGGCTCAGGCCGACGCTGAACACCGTGCGCTTGCGGTTGTAGTCGATCATGCTGTCGCCATAGCCGCTGAACAGGGCGGTGTGCAGGCGCAGGTTGCTCTTGCTGCCGCCCAGGCCCTTGCCCAGGTTCTGCAGCCATTCGATGCGTGCCGAGCCGCGCGGCGTGGAGGCCAGCGAATGGCGGACGGTCACGCCCACGGTGTTGTCGCGGTCGTAGTTCCAGTTCACCTGCAGCTCGCCCCGGCCGATGTAGTCGCTGATGCCCGGGTTGTCGTCGCTGTCGGCGCTTTCGCTCAGGCGCTTCCACAGGCGCGCGTTCACGCTCCAGCGGTTGTCCAGCTCCATGCCGGTCATCAGGTACACGCGGTTCCAGCTGCGCGACAGCGGCAGGCTCTGGCCGTTGGACTGGTGCACCAGCCCGATGCCGCTGTAGCGCCAGCGCCAGCCGAAGGGCAGCTTGGCGTCGGTGGGGTACACGTACATCACTTCCGGCTCGTGGTCGGTGGCGCGGAAGGGGCGCGAGATGTCGGGGCTGAACAGCTGCCAGTACGACTGCTGCGTGTAGCCCACCCACACCGAGTCCTTCAGCGTGGGATGGCCCTGCGTGAGCAGGCCCTGGGCGATCTTGGTGCGCACCGACAGCTGGATGCGGTTCTCGGTGGTCCGGTAGTCCACGGCCGAGGTGGCGTTGTGGTCCGGTACGGGCGAGGTCGGCTGGCGGTTGACGTTGCTGCCCTTGACCACCGAGATGCTGATCGGCCGGTAGCCCCGGAAGCGGAAGGTGCCGCAATCGCTGCCCGACTCCAATTCCCAAAAGCGCGACAGCGTGCTGTACTGCTCGTCGCGGCAGCCTTCCACCTGGGCCACGTCGATGAGGCGGGTGGCCGGCAGCGTCGTGTCCACGGGGGTGGGCGGTGCGGTGCTGGCCGTGGTGTTGCCGGTGGACGCGCTGGCCGATGCCGCAGGCGCTTTCCAGGCCTGTTGGCCCGCCCACTGGTCGAAGCAGGCCAGGCGCGCGGTGCTGTCGCCGGCCATGGCGGTGCAACGGCGCCAGGCGTCGCCGGCGGCCTCCGTCTGGGCGGGCGTCTGCGCCAGCGCAGCGCCTGCGGGGGCACACAGGGCCAGGGCCAGGGTGCCCAGGCGCCGCGGTGTCATGGCCGCCCGGACTGCTTGCGCAGCACGGACGGGGCGGTGGTGTGATGTGGTGCGTTGTTCCATGTTCCTCGTATCTCCTAGCCGCAACTGCCTTGTTCCACCTGGCCGATCCAGGTGGCGCTGATGTTCTTCTTGCCGTCCGCCCCGCGCGATGCCCGCGCCCAGGTGCGGTGGCGCGGACCGGCGACACGCACGCTCTGTGCCAGCGGCCGGCGCATTCCGGCGCACGCTGCGGCCCGCCCGGCGGCAACGTGGCGGCGGATCATGGCACGGCCGGTCATGGCGTGGCGTTCTGGGCCTTGCGCGCGGCGAATTCGGCGCGCAGCGCCTTGAGCTTTTCGCGCGGGTCTTCGCGGGCGGTATTCTTGTCCAGCGCCATCTCGGCGATGAAGCGGCTGGGCTGCGCGTTCACCATCTCGCGGCCCTTCTTGCGCTTTTTGGTCCAGCTGACGGCCAGGCTGCGCTGGGCGCGGGTGATGCCCACGTACATCAGGCGGCGCTCTTCCTGCAGGCGCTGCAGCGTGTCGTCGCTCACCTTGAGCTGGCGGCCCTCGTCGTCGTCGAGCTTGAAGGGCAGCATGCCTTCGGTCACGCCCACCAGCACCACATGCGGCCACTCCAGGCCCTTGGAGGCGTGCAGCGTGGACAGCGTGACCATGTCCTGGTCTTTCTCGCGCTCGCTGATGGTGGACAGCAGCGCGATGGTCTGCGAGACCTCCAGCAGGCTCTTGGTCTCCTTGGTGACGACGCTGCCCGAGGTGTCGTCGATCTGGCCGCCGGCGCGCTGCGACATCCAGTCGCAGAACTCCAGCACGTTGCTCCAGCGCGCGGCGGCGACCTTCTCGCTGTCCTCGCCGTCGTACAGGTGCTTTTCGTAGTCGATTTCCTTGAGCCAGTCGGCCAGGAAGGCGCGCGAATCCTCGGCGCCATGCGTGTGCCGGGCGCGGTATTCGAGGTCGTTGACGTAGCGCCCGAACTCCATCAGCCCGTCGAGCGCGCGCTTGGGGATGGCCGCCGGCAGCATGCCGTTGAACAGCGCGCCGAACATGCTCAGCTTGTGCCTGGTGGCGAATTCGCCCAGTGCGCCCAGCGTGGTGTGCCCGATGCCGCGCTTGGGGCTGGTGATGGAGCGCAGGAAGGCCGGGTCGTCGTCGTTGTTGATCCACAGGCGGAACCAGGCGCACAGGTCCTTGATCTCCGCGCGGTCGAAGAAACTCGTGCCGCCCGAGACCTTGTAGGGAATGTTGGCCTTGCGCAGCGCCTTCTCGAACGGCTTGGCCTGGTGGTTGGCGCGGTAGAGGAGGGCAAAGCTCTTCCAGGCCGGCGGCGGGTTGGCCGCAGCACGCAGGCTCTGGATGCGGGCCACGGCGCGCTCGGCCTCGTGCTCTTCGCTGTCGGCGTCCACCACGCGCACCGGCTCGCCTTCGCCCAGCTCGGAGAAGAGCGTCTTGGGGAACAGCTTGGGGTTGGGCTGGATCACGTTGTTGGCCGCGCGCAGGATGGCGCTGGTGGAGCGGTAGTTCTGCTCCAGCTTGATCACCTTGAGCTGCGGAAAGTCGACCGGCAGCTTTTTCAGGTTGTCCAGCGTGGCACCGCGCCAGCCGTAGATGGACTGGTCGTCGTCGCCCACGGCGGTGAAGCGCGCGCGCTCGCCCACGAGCAGCTTGAGCAACTCGTACTGCGTGGCGTTGGTGTCCTGGTACTCGTCCACGAGCACGTGGCCCAGCACCCGCTGCCATTTGCTGCGCACCTCGGAGTGGTCGCGCAGCAGGCGCAGCGGCATGCCGATGAGGTCGTCGAAATCGACGCTCTGGTAGGCGGTCAGGCGTTCTTCGTAGCGCGCCATCAGGACGGCGATGCTGCGCTCGTTGTCGTCCGCGGCCTGCGCCAGCGATTCCTGGGCGTTCAGGCCCATGTTCTTCCACTTGCTGATGGTCCACTGCCACTGGCGGGCGGTGGCCATGTCGGTCGTGCCGCCGGCCGCGTCCTTGAGGATGCCGGTCACGTCGTCCGCATCGAGGATGCTGAACTGGGGCTTGAGCCCGAGCACATGCCCGTCTTCGCGCACCATGCGCACGCCCAGCGCGTGGAAGGTGCACACCAGCACGTCCTTGGCCGCACGGCCGATGAGGCCCTGCGCGCGCTCGCGCATCTCGGCGGCGGCCTTGTTGGTGAAGGTGATGGCGGCGATGCGGCGCGCCTCCAGCCCCGTTTCGATCAGCCGGGCAATCTTGTGGGTGATCACCCGCGTCTTGCCCGAACCTGCGCCCGCCAGCACGAGGCATGGCCCCTCGGTGTAGTGGACCGCCTGGAGCTGGGCGAGATTGAGACCGGCGGACATGCGCAGAAAAAAGGGGGTGGACAGGCGCCGGCGAGGCACGGGTGGAGCACCGCTTCCCAGGGAGAAGGGGGCCAGAGCGCGCAATGATACCGGGATGGGCCGGAATCGAACCGGCCCTTTCTACAAGGTTTTGCCAGGAACGGCGTGCCGGGATCTGGAATTCGTCAAGAAGAAATCATTTTTCTCATTTTTAGCAAATTTCTTGACAATGTATCAATGTGCATCTTTATACTGGCCCTCCAATTTGATTATTTCCACCGGGGTCACCGCCATGCGCGATGCTTCAGCGGGGGTGGCCGCAGAGATGCTCACTCCCCACTTTTACGAGCGGTTCCACAAGCTGTTCAGCGTGGCGTCGCGCAAATCGTTGCTCCGCTGGCATGAAGTGCCGGCCGCCGAGGCCCAGGTGCTGCTGCTGGACGACGCCAGCGCGGCGCAGCCGGGCTCCCGCGCGCCGTGCCTGGTCTGCGTGGGGGGCTCCTTTCCCGACAAGGCGCCCCAGGCGCAGTGGACCGCGCGCCTGCAGATCGGCTATACGCTGGCGGACCTGATCGACGTGCTGGACCGTGCCGCCGTGTTCCTGATGGACTGGCGGGCGCGCCAGACGATGACGGCCGCCTCCGCCGACACGGCGTGGGAGTCTCCCGCCGCAGCGCGCGCCGCGTTCGGCGACCCCCAGCAACGGTTCCGGCTGAGTACCTGGGTGTCCCTGGGGGCGCCGTTCCGTTCGGGCGGCCACGTGCGGGCGCTCGCATTGCTCACCCGCGCGCCGGTCAGCCTGGCGCAGTTGTGCGAGCACAGCGGCCTGGAGCCCGCCACTGCGCAGGCGCTGCTGGCCGAGTTGTCCCGCCGCAACGTGCTGCGCACCGAAACGGCGGCATCGGCACCGGTCGTGCGCGCCGACCGCCCGAAGCCCTCCGGGCACGGCGGGCTGGTTCAGCGGCTCACGCGCTGGGTGCGCGGTGGAGGCCAGGCATGAACGGGGCACTGCCGCGCATCGCGCTCGTGGGGCCCATGGGCATCGGCAAGACCACCGCGTTGCGCTCGCTGTGCGGCGACGTGATGGCGTCCTCCGACGTGCCCAACCTCGACCGGGCGGCGCATTCCAAGGCGTTCACCACCGTGGGCGCGGAGTTCGGCGAGATCGACCTGGGCGATGGCGAGCACGTGCAGGTGTGTGGCTGCCCGGGGCAGGACCGCTTCGACTTCGTGCGGCAATGGATTCTCTCGGTGTCGATGGGCGTCTTCATCATGACCGACGTGGCCCGGCCCTCGGCAGTGGCCGAGACGCTCGACCTGCTCGCCGAAATGGCCGTGCAGCCCGATCCGCCGCTGGCCCTTTTGCTCAGCGCCCGTCCCGCCACGCCCGCGCAGATCGAGGCGTTCGGCTTGGCGCTGTCAGCCTCGCCGCACGGCGTGGTACCCATCCTGGAAGCCGATCCGCGCGACCGCGGCCAACTGCTGGAGGCCGTGGGCGTGCTGGCTTCCATGCTGTCCCTGCAGAACGAAATGGACTGAAATCCCATGATGAACAAGGCGAACATCGTCCCCCCCGAGCGCGCGCAGGCGGCCCGGGAGGTGCTGGACCGCGTGGTGGCCCCCGCGGGCGACGTGCGCATGGCGCTGGTGACCACCCTCGACGGTTTCGAGGTGGCCTCGCTGTCGGTGGGCGGTGGCCTGGAGGTGCGCCGGCTGGCGGCCATGGCGGGCTCGCTCATGGCCATGGCCCGTGCCGTGGGCCGCGAGATCGACTACCCCGGCTGCCGCCGCCTCACCTTCGAGACCGAGGCGGGCCTGGCGATCTTCCAGGCCATCGGCGGGGCCTTCCCCTGCATCCTGTGCCTGGTGCTGGAAAAGCAGGCCGTGCTCGGGCGGGCCCTGTGGACCGCCGGCGAGGTCGCGCAGCAACTGGGCCGCCCCGAATGATCCCCCCGCGCGTTGCTGGGTCGGCCGGCGGCGCGCATGTGTGCTTGCTTCCCCTTTCGTCTCTTTCTGTTTAAGGAATCGAACCCATGGCCTCCCTTCAAGAATCTCTGAACCAACTCCATTCCATCGACGGCGCCCTGTGCGCGGCCGTGGTGGACAGCGGCAGCGGCATGCTGCTGGGCAGCGTCGGCAGCGGCGTGGACATGGAACTGGCGGCTGCCGGCAACACCGAAGTGGTCCGTGCCAAGAACAAGACCATGCGCTCGCTGGGCCTGGCCGACAAGATCGACGACATCCTCATCACGCTGGGCAAGCAGTACCACGTGATCCGCCCGTTGGCCGCGCACGAAGGCCTGTTCATCTACCTGGTGCTGGACAAGGAGCGCTCCAACCTCGCCCTGGCACGCCGCAAGGTGCAGGAAGTGGAGCAGGGCGTGCAAATCTGACCGGACAGGCTGCGGCGCGCTGCGCCACGCCATCGGGGCCTGGAATCGGCCCCGGTCCTGCTGCCCGCCCCGTGCGGGCTTTTTTTCGCGGTGACGCGCGGCACTCTGCACGCTGCCTTGCGCCGACAATGGGCCGTGCTGTCCGTTCTGTCCATCACCTTTCCCTTCTTCGCGCTCGTGCTCTGCGGCTACCTGGCCGCGCGTGCGGGCGCGCTGCCGCAGGCGGCCATTCCCGGGCTGAATGCGTTCGTGCTGTTTTTCGCGCTGCCGTGCATGCTGTTCCGACTGGGCGCGAACACGCCCATCGGCCAGTTGCTGGACCCGGCGGTGGCGGGCCTGTACATCCTGTGCGGCCTGGCCCTGGTCGGCGCCACGGTGGCGCTCACCCGGGCGCGCCTGGGCTGGAACGATGCCGCCTTCGGCGCGCTGGTGGCGGCCTTTCCCAACACCGGCTTCATGGGCGTGCCGCTGCTGGTGGCGCTGCTCGGCGCCTCGGCGGCGGGGCCGGCCATCCTGACGATGCTGGTGGACATGGTGCTCACGACCTCGCTGTGCATCGCCCTGTCGCGGCTGGACGGCGTGGGCACGCACGGCGTGGCGGTGGCGGTGCGACGGGCCTTGCGGGGCATGGCGACCAACCCCATGCCCTGGGCCATCGCACTGGGGGCCGTGGCGTCCGCGCTGCAGTGGAAGTTACCCGGCCCGCTCGACCAGACGGTGGCGATGCTGGCCGGCGCGGCGTCGCCCGTGGCGCTGTTCACGATCGGCGCCGTTCTGGCGCGCTCGCAGATGAACCAGCACGACCGCGTGCCCCCGCGCGACTACGTGCCGGTCGCGCTGGCCAAGCTGTTCGTGCATCCGCTGCTCGTCTGGGGCGCGGGGCATGGCGCGATCGCGGCGGGCGTGCCGCTCACGCCGTTCGCGCACACGGTGCTGGTGTTGGTGGCGGCGCTGCCGAGCGCCAGCAACGTGTCGCTGCTGGCCGAGCGCTTCGGCGCCCACAACGGGCGCATCGCGCGGATCATCCTGGTCTCCACCGCGCTGGCCTTTCTGAGCTTTTCGGCCGCCACCGCAATATTGACTTAGGCATTTTGCTATTCATTTGGTAGCAATCGATGCCGCATGGCGTCAACCTGCCAGGCGCTGCCCAGCCGGGGATCAGATCGTCAGCGGGTCCACGTCCACCAGCCAGCGGATCAGCCCCTTGTGCTCCGGCGCCGCGCGCGTGGCGTGCAGCACTGGTTGCCAGGCCGACAGAAAGCGCTGCAGCGCCGCGCGGTTGCCGCTTTCCAGCAGCATCTGCGCGCGCTCCACGTTGGCCACCCGCTGGATCGCCAGGGGCACGGGGGGAAACAGCGTGACATGCTCCAGCCCCGGCAACCCATCGGCTTGCGCGGCGGCGCTGGCCGCGGCCAGGAACGCCTGGGCCACCTCCTGCGTGCGCGCGTCGGCGCGCACCAGCGCCTGGTAGGCGAAGGGCGGCATGGCGGCTTCGGCCCGCTCGGCCAACTGGCTGTCGGCGAACGCGGGGTAGTCGTGCCGGCGCAGCGCGGCGTACACGGCATGGTCGGGGTGGTAGGTCTGCACCCACATCTCGCACCGGCTGCCTTGCTCGGCCACGTAGCGTGCATCGCGCCCCGCGCGGCCGGCCGCCTGTAGCAGCAGGGCGAAGAGGCGCTCGGGCGCCCGGAAGTCGCTGGAAAACAGCGCGCCGTCGGGCTGCACCGCCGCCACGAGCGTGATGCGCCGAAAGTCGTGGCCCTTGGCCACCATCTGCGTGCCCACCAGCACATCCACCTCGCCCGCATGCACCTGGGCCAGTTGGGATTCGAGCGCCCCCTTGGCCTTGGTGGTGTCGGCATCGATGCGGGCGACGCGCGCTGCCCGCCGCTCGGGCGTGATCACGTTGCGCAGCAGGGCGGCCAGTTGCTCTTCCAGCTGCTCGGTGCCCCGGCCGATGGGGGCGATGTCGGGGTTGCCGCAGCCTGGGCAGGCATGGGGCACCCGCTGGGTGTAGCCGCAGTGGTGGCAGCGCAGGGTGCGGTCGATCTTGTGGAAGACCTGGTGCGCGCTGCAGTGCGGGCAGTCGCTTTTCCAGCCGCAGTCGCTGCAGTGCAGCACGGGCGCGAAGCCGCGGCGATTGAGCAGCACCAGGCACTGCTCGCCGCGCTCCACGCGCTGGGTGATGGCCGCCAGCAGCGGGGCGGAGAACACGGCGCCCCGCGGCTGCTGGCCCATGTCCACCAGGCGCACGTGCGGCAGTTCTCCGGCGCCGATGCGGCTGGGCATGTGCAGCCGCCGGTAGCGGCCGGCCGGGATGCCGGCTTCGGCGGGCCGGCTGGCATGCCAGCTTTCCAGCGACGGCGTGGCCGAGCCCAGTACCACCTTGGCGCCCTGGTCGCGGCCACGCCAGATGGCCAGGTCCCGCGCCGAGTAGCGGGCGCCTTCCTGCTGCTTGTAGCTGGCGTCGTGTTCCTCGTCCACCACGATGAGCGCCAGGCCCGGCATGCTGGCGAACACCGACATGCGCGTGCCCAGCACGATGCGCGCCGTGCCCGCATGCGCCGCCAGCCAGCTCTTGAGGCGCTGCGGGTTGGTCATGCCGCTGTGCAGCGAGACCACGCTGCCCGCGCCGTAGCGGGGCGCGAAGCGGGCGGTGAAGCGCTCCTCCAGCTGGGGGGTGAGGTTGATCTCGGGCACCATCACCAGCGCCTGCGCGGCCGGATCGGCCTCCAGCGCCTCCTGCACGCAGCGCAGGTAGACCTCGGTCTTGCCGCTGCCGGTGCTGCCGTAGAGCAGGAAGGGCCCGGGTTCGGCGGCGATGGCGGCGCGGGCGCTTTCCTGCTCGGCGCTCAGGGCGATCTCCGGTAGCGCATCGCCACCTTGCAACGACGCCGCCGGGCGGCGCAGGCGCCGCGCGAGCTGCGCGGGGCCCAGGTCGCGCAACTGGGGGGGCAGGGCGGCCAGGGCCACCTCGCCCAGACCGCGCTGGTAGTACCGCGCGGTGAAGGCCACCAGCCGGCGCCAGGGCGCCGCCAGCGGCGCCACGCCCTCCAGCACCGCGGCAACGGCGCGGGTGGACAGGCCGGCGGGCAGCGGCGGCAACCCGCCCTCGGGCGCATCCCAGACCACGCCCAGCACTTCGCGGGTGCCCAGCGGCACGCGCACCAGCGTTCCGGGGGGCAGGGGCCGGTCGCTGGCGTAGCTCAGCAGGTCACCCACATTGCTGTGCCCAGGGGTCTGGACGGCAATCTGCAGGATGGTGGGTACCGGGGAGGGCGGGTCGTCGTTTACGGGCACTTGTTCAGGCGGGATGGCGATGCAGGCGTTAAGTGATTGATTTAGCGGGGATTTGAGGGGCTGCAGGCTTTTTCTGTGGATAACTTTGTTGACATCCCAGGCCTGGCTGCTGGCTCAGAGGCGGCGGGGCGTTCCTCCGGCAATCTGCATGGCCTGAGGGAATTCAAAAAATCCATATGAATCAATGATCTATCAAAAGTATGGTGAATGCCGCCCGCAGCCTGTCATGCTGGGTCAGATGCTGCACCGCATCAAGCACCTTGTGCATAAGTGCACCCGTATTGGTCTTGTCAAGGGGCCATTCTGTGTTAGGGCGGGGTGCGAAGGTCGGGCAATTTCTTCAATGGGCGACGCAAGTGCTTGATTTGACGAGGATTTTGGAAAAGTACCAATTTTCTGTGGATAACTTTGTTGATATCCGCGTCCGACCGGCCGCCAAGCCTTGAAAACACGTGGTTTTGTTACATTGCCCGGAAATTCGGCAAATTCTTCCAGTTCTTATGAATCAACCACTTACAGGCGCTGCCCAATTATTTTGACGCCCATCGAAAAGATTCCCGGGAATGCGGGCCGTGCGCCAACGTGGTGCGCGCAGTGTGCATAACTCGCCGCCTGCGTTTCCTGCTGTCAAGGCCTGTCAAGCCTGGCGCAACGCGCGGGAATGGCGGTGCACTGTTTCGACCAGCGCCGCCACATGCTCCGGGGGCGTGAACTGGCTGATGCCGTGGCCCAGGTTGAAGATGTGCGTGGGGCCGGTGGTGGCCCGGTCGGTGTGGGGGGGGCCGAAGCTGTCGAGCACGGCGCGCGCGTGCAGCGCGATCTGCTCGGGCGGGGCGAACAGCACGTTGGGGTCGATGTTGCCCTGCAGCGCCTTGCCGGGGCCACCCACCGCGCCGCCGACCAGGGCGCGTGCACGGGCCAGGTTGGCCGTCCAGTCCAGTCCGAGCACCTCGCAGTCCAGGTCCTTCATGGCGTCCAGCCAGAGCGCACCGCCCTTGGTGAACACGATGCGCGGCACGTCGGTGCCGTCCACGCCGGTGCGCTGGAGCTGGGCCAGCACGCGCTTGGTGTAGGCCAGGCTGAAGGCCTGGAAGGCGCCGTCGGCCAGCACGCCGCCCCAGCTGTCGAACACCATCACGGCCTGGGCGCCCGCGTCGATCTGCGCGTTCAGGTAGGCGGCCACGGCGTCGGCGTTGATGGCCAGGATGCGGTGCATCAGGTCGGGGCGGCTGTACATCAGCGTCTTAACGAGGCGGTAGTCGTCGCTGCCCTTGCCCTCCACCATGTAGCAGGCCAGCGTCCAAGGGCTGCCGGAAAAGCCGATCAGCGGCACGCGGCCGTCGAGCGCGCGCCGGATGCTGGTGACCGCATCGAACACGTAGCGCAGCTTGTCCATGTCGGGCACGGCCAGGGCCGCCACGGCCGCTTCGTCGCGCACCACGTGGGCGAAGCGCGGGCCTTCGCCCTCGGCGAACGACAGGCCCAGGCCCATCGCATCGGGCACGGTGAGGATGTCGCTGAACAGAATGGCCGCGTCGAGCGGAAAACGCTCCAGGGGCTGCAGCGTGACCTCGGTGGCGTAGTCCACGTTGGTGGCCAGCCCCATGAAGCTGCCCGCCCGGGCCCGCGTGGACTTGTACTCCGGCAGGTAGCGGCCGGCCTGGCGCATCAGCCACAGGGGGGTGTAGTCGGTGGCCTGGCGCCGGCAGGCGCGCAGGAAGGTGTCGTTCTGGAGGGGGGCGAAGCTCATGCCCCTGATTGTGGCGTAGCCGCAAGGCCGGGTTTTTGCGCCAGGTCCATGCCCAGCCCCGGCGGCCGGGTCATCCCTTTCAATCCGTGGCCGCATCCCCCAGCAGCCCTGCCGCGCCGGCCTCGGCCAGCCGGGTGACCAGGGGGTGGATCACCTTGCGCGCACTGTAGATCAGGTGAAAGTGCTCGTGCACGTCCGCCGTGGTGCCCACCGGCTCCAGCCCGTAGGTGCGCTGCAGGTGCTCGCCCAGCAGCAGGGGCGCCGGCATCACGCCCATGCCGGCGGCGGCGAAGGTGCTGAGCAGGGCACTGTCTTCGAACTCCCCGGCCAGCCGGGGGCGGATGCGCTCGCGCTCCAGCCAGTGGTCGATGCGCGCGCGCAGTGCGGCGTGGGCCGTGGGCAGGATCACCGGTACCACGGCCAGGCTGTGCGGAAAGTTCTGCGAGGCGGCGCGGGCCCACAGCGGCGGCGCGTACCAGCCGATGGCGCTGGTGCCCAGCAACTGGCTGGTGGTGCGCAGGGCGGGGTTGGGCGGGGCGGAGCGGTCGGCCAGCACCGCATCGAGCTTGTGCAGTGCCAGTTCGGCCAGCAGGGGCTGGAATTCGCCGTCGTGGCACAGCAGGCGCAGGTGGGGTTCGTCCAGCACCGGGGTGAGCAGCCGGTGCACGGCCAGCTTGGCGATGCCGTCGGAGATGCCCAGGTTCAGCCGCACCGCTTGCCCGCTGGTCGCTTCGCGCACGCGCTGGGGCAGTTGTTCGCCCAGCGCGAAGATGTGGTCGGCCTCGTGCAGGGCCGCCACGCCGGCATCGGTCAGCACGAGGTTGCGCCCTTCGCTGCGCAGCAGGGCCACGCCCAGGTCCTTTTCCAGCGACCGGACCTGGGCGCTGATGGTCTGCACCGCCATGTCCAGCCGCTCGGCCGCGCGGGCCACGCCCCCCTCCTTGGCGACCACCCAGAAGTAGTACAGGTGGCGGTAGTTGAAGCTCTGGCTCATGGCGGGGCGGGCGGTGGGGAAAATGGAATGGTTCGGAAAAACCGAAGCAATGGTACCGGGAAGGCATCTTCTTTTCTGGCTGCGGCGGCCCCACAGTCCAGTTCGTTCTCCCTCCAATTACTTTTCCAACAAGCCATGAACCACCTGCAGCCCGTTTCCCTTGCGCCGCCTTCGGCGTTCCCCCAACCGCCGTCACCGCACGGCTTTCAACCGATCGGAGGCTAAAGCCATGGAAACCATTGGAACCTGGTGGATGTGGGCGGGTTTTGCCGTCTTCGTGGTCGTCGCGATCGGGATCGACCTGCTGGTCATGGAGCGCCAGGGAGCGCACAAGGTGACCACCAAGGAGGCCGTGGGCTGGAGCCTGCTCTGGTTCTCGCTGGCCTTCGTGTTCGTCGGCATTCTGTGGTGGTATCTCAACGGCTCGCAGGGCCGCGAGGTGGCCAACACGGTGTCGATGCAGTTCATCACCGGCTACCTGGTGGAAAAAAGCCTGTCGGTGGACAACATCTTCGTGTTCCTGATGCTGTTCAGCTACTTCGCCGTCCCGGCGGAATACCAAAAGCGTGCGCTGATCGTCGGCATCATCGGTGCCATCGTGCTGCGCACCGTGCTGATCCTGGCCGGTGCCTGGCTCCTGGCCACGTTCCACTGGCTGCTGTACGTGTTCGGCGCCTTCCTCGTCATCACCGGCGTGAAGATGTGGCTGGCCGCGGGCAAGGAGCCCGACATCGCCACCAACCCGGTACTGAAGTTCCTGCGGGGCCGCATGCGCATTGCCGACACCTTCGACGGCGAGAAGCTCACGACGATGATCGGCGGCGTCAAGCACTACACGCCGCTCTTCGTGGTGCTGGTGCTGATCGGCACGACCGACATCATCTTCGCGGTGGACAGCATTCCCGCGATCTTCGCCATCACGAACGACCCGTTCATCGTGCTGACCGCCAACATCTTCGCCATCCTGGGGCTGCGGGCGCTGTACTTCCTGCTGGCCGACCTGGCGAGCCGCTTCCACCTGCTGGCCTATGGCCTGGCCCTGGTGCTGGTGTTCATCGGCGCGAAGATGCTGCTGATCGACCTGTACAAGATCCCGATCGGCTACGCGCTGCTGGTCACCGCGGGCCTGATCGCCGGCTCGGTCGCCGCCTCGCTGTGGACCTCGCGCGGCCAGCCCCGCGAAACGCCCGCCTTGCCCCACGACCCCCGTTGATCAATCAGCCAAGGAGAGCCCTGCCATGTCCATGATCGAATTGATTTTGCTGTGCCTGCTGGCGACCCTGGTCATCACCACGTTCCTCGGCTGGCACGCGGGCAACGAGCGCCGCGATGTGGGGCTGCTTGCGGGCCTGACCGCGCTGTGCGGCGTGGGCGCCGCGACCGCGCTGGTGGTCTGAGCGCACCACGGCACGCGGCCCGCCCGGGGCCGTGCTGCCATGCCCATCGCCGGCGGATGGCATAAACCGTCGCCGGCCTATGCCGGCGATTTGTATTTGATCGAGCAGCCGTAGGGCTGCGTGGTCGACACCGCGATCGGCTTGCCCGCCAGGGCGTCGGCCAGGCCGGCCTTCACGTAGTTCGTGGCCTTCGGGATGTCGGCCGGGCGGGCCGAAGGAATGCTGTCGATGCCGCCCGCATACACCAGCGTGCCCTTGGGATCGACGATGTACAGGTGCGGCGTGGTGCGCGCGCCATAGGCATGGCCGGCGGTGCCTTCCTCGTCCAGCAGCAGGGCGGTGGGCACGGCCTTGCGTTCGGTGAACCAGGCGGCCAATTGCGCGGGGGCCAGGTAGTCGCTGCTGGCCTTCTCGGTGGAGTTCACCGACAGCCACACCACCCCCTGGTCCACAGCGCCCTTTTGCGTGGCCGGCATGTTGCCGCTGTCGTAGTGCTTGCGCACGAAGGGGCAGCCCGGGTTGGTCCACTCCAGCACCACGTGCTTGCCCTTGAAGTCCGACAGCCGCACGGTCTTGCCGGTAGCGTCCTTCAGCGCGAAGTCGGGCGCGGGCTGGCCCACGGTGGCCGCCGCCTGGGCAGCGCCCGCGGCAAGGAAAAGGCAGGCGAAGAGGGTCCGTCGAAGCATGGCGTTTCTCCTGTCGAAAGAACGAGCGGGGCCGGGGCCCCCGGGGCGGCCCAGTGTCACCGAGCCTCCAGCGCGTCGCCACCCAAAACCCCCGTGCCGGCAGGGCGATGGGGCGCCTGCTGAACGAAGCGCTTACAGGCCGGCGATGGCTGCGCGCACTTCCTGCACGCCCAGGATTTCCGACAGCACCACGGGCGGGCGGCCCGGCGCCTGCAGCACGTACACCGGCACGCCACTGCGCCCCAGCTG
Source organism: Acidovorax sp. SUPP1855 (assembly GCF_030158955.1). Taxonomy (NCBI): domain Bacteria; kingdom Pseudomonadati; phylum Pseudomonadota; class Betaproteobacteria; order Burkholderiales; family Comamonadaceae; genus Acidovorax; species Acidovorax sp. SUPP1855. The sequence continues at coordinate 60,432 of NZ_BQXI01000023.1, forward strand.
CGCCAGCGCAGCGGTGATGGCGGGGTCCCGGCGCGTCCAGTCGGCGCGCAGCAGGGCCACATTCTTGGCGGCGAAGTCCTTCAGCACGTCTTCGTGCGCCAGGGTGGTTTTCTTGTTGTACTGGCAGGTCACGCACCAGGCGGCGGTGTAGTCCACGAACACGGGCTGGCCCTTGGCCACCAGTTCCTCGGGCAGGCCGGCCTGCCAGGGGCGCCAGCCGCCCGCCGTGGCAGCGGCCGCCGCCACCGCCGGGCTGGGCGTGATTTCAAGCACTTTTGGTGCCCATGCCGTAGTCAAATATGCCAGGAGTGCTATTGAAATAGGAGCAATCGCCCAGCGGGTGCGCCCGGCCAGCGTGAGCGCCCAGACCGCCATGCTGAGCGTGACCAGCAGCGCCAGCAGGGCCGCCGCGCCGTCGATGCCGCTTTGCTGGCCCAGCACCCACACCAGCCACACCACGGTGGCGAACATCGGGAACGCCATGAACCGGCGCAGCGTGTCCATCCAGGCGCCAGGGCGGGGCAGGGCGCGCGCCACCGCGGGCACCCAACTGGCGGCCAGGTACGGCAGCGCCAGCCCCAGGCCGAGTGCGCCGAACACCGCCAGCGCCTGCGCGGCCGGCAAGGTGGCCGTGAGGCCGAGCGAGGCGCCCATGAACGGCGCGGTGCAGGGCGAGGCCACGGCCACGGCCAGCACGCCAGTCAGGAAGGCATCCACTGCCGGGTGGCGGGCCTGCAGGCTGGCCACCGAACTGGGCAGGAAGCGCCCGAACTCGAACACGCCCGCCAGATTCAGCCCGATCACCGTGAACAGCGCCGCCAGCAGGGCCACCACGCCGGGCGACTGCAGCTGAAAGCCCCAGCCCACGGCCTCGCCCGCGGCGCGCAGCGCGAGCATGAGCGCGCCCAGCGCCATGAACGACAGCACCACGCCCGCCGTGTACGCCAGCCCGCCGATGCGGTGGGCGCGGCGGTGGTTCGCATGCTGGGCAAAGCCCACCACCTTGATCGCGAGCACCGGGAACACGCAGGGCATGAGGTTGAGGATCAGCCCGCCCAGCAGCGCGCCCGCCAGCGCCGCCAGCAGGGTGCCGAGCGGCGCGGCGGTGACGGTGGGCGCGGCCGGTGCGCCGCCGCCCTGGGCCGCGTTGGCGCGCAAGGCCGCCTCCAGTGCGGGCGAGATGCTGGCCATCGCCGCGAGCGGGGGCCAGCCGCCCGTGAGGGGCAGTTCGGCCCGCCAGCCCTGGCCGGCATGGGCCAGCACCACGGGCATGGGCGTGGGGCTGGCGCTGCGCTGCGGCGACAGCGGCACGCGCGCCGTCCACACGTCGCCCTGCCAGGCCTGCGTCCAGTCGGCCGCGGTTTCGATCACGCCGGTGGTTTCGGGAAAGAACTCCAGCGCCTTGCCGCGCAGCGCGGCGGGCAGCCCGGCCACGGTGAGGGCGATGGCGCCTCCGTCCACGCGCGCGCTGCTGGCCGGGGCGCCGGCTGCGGGCGCCGGCAGCGGCTGGGGGTGCGCCTGCTGCGCGGCGTCGAAGGCCCCGGCGCTCAGCGCCGTGGTGCTGCGGATCGGCAACTGCAGCGTGAAGTCGCCTTCTTCGGGGATGCATTCCTTGCGGCACACCAGCCAGGAGGCGCGCAGGTGGAAGGTGGCGGTGCGCGCCAGCGGGCCGGGCGCGAACGCATCGGAGACGGCCATGGGCACCGGCAGCAGCACCGTGCCCTCGTAGCCGTAGTTGGCCAAGTTGCCGATGGGGATCTTGCGCGGCACGGGCCAGGCGATGTCGCCGGCCTCGATGCCGGCGGGCACCTGCCACTCCAGCTGCGTGGGCAGGCCAGAATCGCCCGAATTCATCCAGTAGGTGTGCCACTCGGGCTGGTGCGTGATCGACAGGCCCAGCCAGAGCGGCTTGCCCGGCGCTACACCCTCGGGGGCGTGGGCCACCAGCTCGGCCTGCACATGGGGGGTGGTGACGGTGCTGCTGCCGCTGCCGGAACCGGTGGTCTTGGTGCCCGATTGGGCACCGGCGCCGATGTGAAAGGCGCTGGCAGCTATCAAAAAAAGAGCGGGCAGCAAGCGCTGGAGCAGGCGGTGTGACATGTCGCAGGGTGGGAGCCGCAGCCCGGGGTTTGGTTCCTGGGCCGGTGTCAGGCAGCGAAGCCGAGCACCACGCGGCGCGACAGGGCGCCTTTCTTCTCGATCTTGGTCACGACCACGGCGCCGATCTCGCCGGTGTGCGCCACGTGCGTGCCGCCGCAGGGCTGCAGGTCGATCTGCGGCGCGCCCGCCTCGCCGGTGCCGCCCACGCGCACGGTGCGCACCTGGCCCGTGCCGCGCGGCGGCTGCACGCTCATGCTCTTGACCAGGGCGGGGTTGGCGTCCAGCTCCGCATCAGTGACGGTGCCCAGGGTGACGGCATGGCCTTCGGCCACCAGGCGCGCGATGCCGGCGGTCAGGGCGTCCTTGTCCAGCGCGCCGTCCATGTGGAAATCGAGCCGCGCGTAGTCTGGGGTGATCGAGCAGCCGTTCACGGGCTGCGCCACCAGGTGGCACAGCAGGTGGGTGGTGGCGTGAAAGCGCATCAGCCGGTGGCGGCGCTCCCAGTCGATGCGCGCGGTCACGGCCTCGCCCACCGTCCAGGGCGCGATTTCGCCCGGTGCGGGCACGTGCACGATGGCGGCCGTGGGCCGGCCTTCGGCATCCTTGCCCTTGCGCGTGTCGGCAATGGGGACGGTGCTGCCGTCCGCCCGCAGCAGCACGCCGCTGTCGCCGGCCTGGCCGCCTCCGAGCGGGTAGAACACGGTGCGGTCCAGCACGATGCCGCCGTCCGGCTGCACCGCCACCACGGTGGCCTGGCATTCGCGCAGGTAGGCGTCTTCGCGGAAGAGGTCTTGCGTGGCCAGCGTGGGGGTGGGGGAGGTCGCAGGGGCGGAGCGGTCGTCGGTCGTCATGGCCCGATGGTAACGGCGGCGCCTGCGGGAGTGCCCTCCGTGCGGCGCGCCGTGGGCGTGGCGTGCGCCGGCGTACACACCGGTGCGGGCGGAAGGCCGCCCACCTCGGCGGGCGTGGCCACCGATTCGCCAGGCGGCAGCATGCGCGCCTGGCGCCAGCGGCCGAACCGGTAGTAGGCGATGGACATCAGCATGGCGCACAGCGCGCTGGCCGGAAAGCTCCACCAGATCGCATCCGCGCCCAGCACCGGCTGCAGTCCGTACGCGATGGGCAGGCGGATGCCCCAGAGCGCCAGCCCGAGGATGACGAGCGGCGGCACCACCGCGCCCGTGGCCCGCACCACGCCCGACAGCACGAAGGTCACGCCGAAGAACAGGAACGATCCCACGGCGATGTGGTTCAGGTGCCGGGCGGCTTCCAGCGAGGCGCTGCCCTCGGGCAAGAAGAGCGACAGCGCCATGCGGTCCAGCAGGATGAGCGGCGCGATCAGCGCGCCCGTGAGCAAAAAGTTGAACAGCGTGCCGCTGCGCGCCACGCCGTCCACCCGGTCCCAGCGGCCGGCCCCCACGTTCTGCGCCGCCATCGACGAGCACGCGGCGCCGATGGCCATGGCCGGCATCTGCACGTAGGTCCACAGCTGCAGCGCCGCGCCATACGCCGAGGCCGTCACCACGCCCTGGGCGTTGACCATGCCCATCACCATGAGCATGGCCAGCGAGATCATCACCATCTGCACGCCCATCGGAATGCCCTTGACCACCAGCGCCCGCAGGATGGCGGGGTCGGGCACGAACAGGCGCCACTGCGCCCGGCCGATCCACAGCGGATGGCGCCGGTGGCGCAGCCAAGCCAGCAGTGCCGCGAAGCTCAGGGCATGGCCGAGCCGGCGATCCCCATGCGCGGCAGCGGCCCCAGGCCGAAGATGAGCAGCGGGTTCAGCGCCGTGTCCAGCACCACCACCAGCAGCAGGAACAGGAACGGCATGCGCGTGTCGCCCGCGCCGCGCAGCACCGCCGACACGAACGCGAACAGGTACAGCAGCGGAATCGCCAGGAACAGCGTGCGCAGATAGGCCTCGGCCAGCGGCAACGCGTCGGCTGGCGTGCCCATCCAGCCGAGGATTTCGCGCGACAGCGGCAGCCCCACCAGCGCGATGAGCACCGAGGTGCCCCCGAAGAACGTGGCGCTGGTGCCCATCACGCGCTGGGCCTGCGCCAGGTTCCTGGCACCCATGGCCTGCGCCACGAGGATGGTGGCCGCCATGCCCACGCCGAACACGGCACCGATCAGCAGGAAGAGGATGTTGTTGGCGTTCGCCGTGGCCGTGAGCGCCGCCTCCCCCAAATAGCGCCCCACCCAGATGGCGTTGATGGAGCCGTTGAGGGACTGCAGCACATTGCCCGCGAGGATGGGCAATGCGAACACCAGCAGCGTGCGGCCGATGGGGCCTTGGGTCAGGTCGCGCGTGGGGGGCTTTGGCATGCGGCATGGTGCCAGCCGCCCGGGTGGCCCGGCTGTCGGCCGATGCCGGCACCCGCCATCAGAACCCCTGCAGCACGACCTTGCCGATGGCGCGGCCGCTCTCCACCAGCGCATGCGCCTGGCGCAGGTGGGCCGCATCGATGCGCCCGCCGTCGGTGGTGAAGGTGCTGCGCAGGCGCCCGGCGTCCAGCAGGCGCGCCACTTCGGCCAGCAGCTCGCCCTGGCGGTGCAGGTCGGGCGTGCCGAACAGCGAGCGGGTGAACATCATTTCCCAGTGCAGCGAAATGCTCTTGCGCTTGAGCGGCATCACGTCCAGCGAGGGCATGTCGTCGATCACGGCGATCTGCCCCTGGGGCCGCACGCAGTCCACGTACTGCGCCATGTAGGCCGGCGTGTGGGTGAGGGCCGCCACATGGTCCACCTGCGGCACGCCCAGCGCGGCCAGTTGCGGGGCGAGCGGCTGGCGGTGGTCGATCACGTCGTGCGCGCCCAGGTCCAGGCACCACTGGCGCGTCTCGGGACGTGAGGCGGTGGCGATCACGCGCAGGCCGGTCAACTGGCGCGCGAGCTGGATCAGGATCGAGCCCACCCCGCCCGCGCCGCCCACCACCAGCAGGGACTGGCCCGCCGCAGCGCCGTCGCCCGAGGGCACGCGCAGCCGGTCGAACAGGATTTCCCAGGCCGTGATGGCGGTCAGCGGCATGGCGGCGGCCTGCGCATCGGACAGCGTGGCGGGCGCATGGGCGGCGATGCGCGCATCCACCGTATGCAATTCGGCGTTGGAACCGGGGCGGTCGATGGCGCCGGCGTAGTACACCCGGTCGCCCACGGCGAAGCCCTGCACCGCGCTGCCCAGCGCCTGCACGGTGCCCACGGCGTCCCAGCCCAGCACCTTGGCCGCGCCGCCTTCGGGCGCCGCGCTGGCGCGCACCTTGGTGTCCACCGGGTTCACCGACACCGCGTGAACGCGCACCAGCAGATCGTGCTCGCCAGGGATCGGCGCGGGAAGGTCCAGGTCCACCAGGGCTTCGGGGTGGTCGATGGCATGGGGGGCGTGGTAGCCGATGGCTTTCATGGGTGACTTTCTCTGAAAAGATATGGGAAAAACAGCGATGGATGCACTGTAGGTTGGCAAAATGGATTTGATAAGTCGGCTTGGATGCCTATCTCTTTCAAATGAAATTTGAAAATATCTCCGACCTGCGCGTGCTGGTGGAAACCGCCCGGGGCGGCAGCCTCACGGCTGCGGCGCGGGTGCTGGAAATCACGCCCGCAGCGGCCAGCGCCATGCTCAAGCGGCTGGAGGCGCAAGTGGGCGCGCGCCTGTTCGAGCGTTCCACCCGCGCCATGCGGCTCACCGACCAGGGGCAGACCCTGCTGGACTACGCGGCGCGGGCGCTCGAGCTGCTGGAGGAGGGCGCGAGCCAGGCGGCCTCGGAGGCCGGCGCGCTGCGCGGCACCGTGCGCGTGGCCGCACCGTCGGACCTGTCGCGCAGCCTGCTGCTGCCGTGGTTCGACGGCTTCCTGCAGCAGCACCCGGGCGTGCACCTGGCCTTGTCGGTCAGCGACCGGGTGCAGGACGTGCGCCGCGATGCGGTGGACGTGGCCCTGCGCTACGGCGCGCTGGCCGACTCGCAACTGATCGCCCGGCCGCTGTGCATCACCCGGCGCGTGGCCTGCGCTGCGCCGGCCTACCTGGCGCGCCGAGGCGTGCCCCGGCACCCCGCCGAACTGGCGGGGCACGACTGCCTGACCCTGCACATCGCCGGCCGGCGGGAGGTGCGCTGGCATTTCGAGCGGGCGTCCGATGGCGAGGCGGTCTCGGTGGCCGTGGAGGGCGAGCGCAGCGTGGACGACGGCTCCATGGCCCATGAATGGGCGCTGGCGGGCGGCGGCATCGTCTACAAGTCGGCGATCGACGTGCGCGCCAGCCTGCGCTCGGGCGCCCTGGTCGCGCTGCTGCCCGACTGGCGGGGACAGCGCTATGCCCTGCACGCTGTGCTGCCCAGCCACCGGTTCATGCCGGCGCGCGTGCGGGCGCTGGTCGATCACGTGGCGCAGTGCTGCGCAGCCCTGGTGGCCGAAGAGGCTGCGATGCCCGGCCATCCCGGCTGGGTGGCCCTGCCGTGACGCCGCGCGCCTTTCTTTGATGGTCGGGCCGCCATGCGCGCCCGGCCCCGGCGCCGATAATCCCCCCGCCCATGAATGCGCTGCGCACGCCCTTCCTCACCGCCCGCTGGGTCCTGGCGTGGTTTGCTTTGGCGCTGGGCGTGGCCGCGGCGTCGCCCCTGGTGCATCCGCAGTCGCTGATGGTGGTGTGCAGTGCCGCGGGCGTGTTCCAGCTCGTGGCGCAGGACGATGGCACTGTGCCCGATGGTGGGGGCTTGCACACGCTCGACTGCGCGCTGTGCCTGCCGGGCGGCGCCCCGCCGCCGGTGCTGCGGGTACGCGCCGCGCCGCCGCAGCCGCTGGCCCATGCCGTTCAACCCGTGGCGGCTGCGCGCATCGCCGCCCTGGTGGGCGCGCCACTGCCCGCACGCGGGCCTCCGTTCGTTTCGTGATGCCTTGAATCGTGCGCCGCACCCCGGCCGGGCCCGGGGTGCGGCGCGTGGGCGAGCGCCTGGGCGCAGCCCTTCGGTTTTCTTCGCCCTCGCCCTGCATCGCCACGCACCGGCCGATGCGGGAGAGGGCCCACGGACGATGGCCATGAAACGACTTTCCTTTTCCTCGGGCGCTGCGCGCCACACCCTTGCGCTGGCCGCCGCCACGGCCCTCGCGGCCCATGCGCAACCCGCGCCCGGCACTGCGGCCGAACCCACGGCCGATGCTGCCCTCACGCTCGGCACCGTGCAGGTGCAGGCCGCCAGCGCGGGCCCGCTGCCCGTGCGCAACGTGTTCAGCTCGGTCGACATCCTGGGCGCCAGCGTGCTGCAGGACCAGCATGTGGACCACGCCTGGGAGTTGTTCGCGCGCGCGCCGGGCGTGCAGGTCACGCCGTTCCGCCAGGGCACCGATGCCGGGCGCTTTTCGATGCGCGGCTTCAACGGCGAGGGCCGCGTGAACGCCGTCAAGCTGCTGATCGACGGCATTCCTTCCAACGACAACGCGGGCGGCATGCCCTACCTCGATGCGGTCTTCCCCATCGACATCGAGGCCATCGAGGTGGTGCGCGGCACCAACGACCCGCGCTACGGGCTGAACAACATCGCGGGCAATGCCAACGTGGTCACGCGCACGGGCGGCAACGAGGGCCGCGCCATCGCCACGGTCGGCAGCTTCGGCACGCGCGAGGTGCAGGTGGCCAAGGGCATCGAGAGCGGCAACTGGAGCCAGAACTACACGCTGGCCTGGCGCGAGTCGAACGGCTACCGGGCGCATGCCGACGGCACGCAGCGCGCGCTGTCGGGCAAATGGTTCTACACCAGCGACGACGGGCGCTGGCGCACGGGCCTGACCGCCCGCTACTACCGCAACCGCGCGCTCGAATCGGGCTACCTCACGCGCGAGCAGGCCGAGGCCGCGCCGCGCTCGTCCCCCGCCTACGCCAGCGCCGACCGCAGCGAGCGCGAGACGGGCCAGATCGCCCTGCACATCGACGGCGAACTGGCCGAGCGCCTCTCCTGGTCCGCCAAGGCCTATGGCAATCATTACGAGAACCAGCGCTGGGTGCGCTTTTCGCAGGCCGCCGTGCAGCAGGAGCGCGACAACGACGAGACGCACCGGGGAGCCCTGACGTCGCTCACCTGGCGCCCGCGGGTGGACTGGGCGCACGAGTTCACGTTCGAAGGCGGTGTCGATGCCCAGTGGCAGAGCAACGCCGCACAGCGCTACCGCACCATCGAGCGCGTGCGGACCTCGACGTTTCGCGACTGGAACTTCGACCTGGACACGCGCGGCGCGTACGTGCAGGCCGTAGTGCGGCCCGCGGCGGCGCTGAAAATCGTGCCCGCGCTGCGGGTCGACCGCATCGGCGGGCATTTTTCCGACGGGCTCGCGGGCACCAGCGCGCCCGTGCACGACTACGGCACCATCCGCCAGCCCAAGCTCAGCGTGGCCTACGCGCTCACACCCGACACCAGCGTGTACGGCAACTGGGGTCGCACCTTCCAGATCGGCACGGGCATCGATGCGTACCGCACGCAGTCGCGCAACCTCGATCCCTCGATCAACGACGGCTGGGAGGTGGGTGCCAAGTTCCGCCCGCTGCCCTGGCTGGAGGCGCGCGCGGCACTGTGGCGCCAGCGCGCCTCGGGCGAGGTGGCGCGCGTGCTGGGGGTGGATGGAGTTCCCGATCCCGGGGGCCTCGGCAACGTGGGCCGCACGCTGCGCAAGGGCTACGACCTGCAGCTCAACGCGCAACTGCACGCCCGCTGGACCGGCTGGCTTGCCTATTCGCGCCAGGTGGCACGCATCACCACGCCCGACCCGAGCGCGCCCGCCACGGCGGGCCGCGAGGTCGAGAACGTGCCGCACCACCTGGCGACCGCCGGCATCACCTACCGCGCCAGCGAGCAATGGGAGCTGAGCGCCTCGGCCAGCGCGCAGGGCGACTACTTTCTGGACCGCACCAACACGCAGGGCCGCGCCGGCCGCTACGCGCTGCTGAACCTAGGCGCCACCTGGCGCCTCACGCCCGCGATGGACGTGTCGGTGCAGGTGAAGAACGCCACCCACCGCCGCTACGTCTATGCGTGGTACGACAGCGGCTCGTCGGGCTATTCGCCGGGGGATGGCCGCAGCGTGTCGGCCTCGCTCGGCTGGCGGTTCTAGGCGCCGCGCGGGCCGCCCCAGAAAAACGCCCCACGGCCGGAGGGGCGTGGGGCGGCGTCCGGTGGGGCAGGGGGCGGTGGCGTCAGAAGGTTTCCCAGTCGTCAGCGCCCGTGCCCGCCATTGCTGGCTGCTTGGCGGCTTTGGCGGGCGCGGCCGCCAACGGGGCCTTGGCGGGCGATGCCTGCAGTTTCCGCGCAGGGGCGGGCATGGCGCGCGGGGCCTTGGTGGCCGGGGCAGGCGCCGAGGCCAGCGAGGGCGTCGACACCGGCGCCGTCCGGCTTTGCGCCTGCGCGCGGCGGATGACGGCGCTGGAGGCCGACTCTTCGAGCTGGAAGACGCTCACGATCTCCACCAGGCGGGTGGCCTGGTGGTTCAGGCTGTCGGCGGCTGCGGCGGATTCCTCCACCAGCGCGGCGTTCTGCTGCGTCACTTGATCGAGCTGGTTCACCGCATCGCTCACCTGCGAAATGCCTTGCTCCTGCTCGCGCGTGGCGGCGCCGATCTCGCCGATCAGGTCGGCCACCCGGCGGGCTTGGTCGACGATCTCGTTCATGGTGGCGCCGGCTTCGCTCACCAGCGCCGAGCCCTGCTCCACCGTCTGCACGCTCTGGCCGATCAGCGCCTTGATCTCCTTGGCGGCATCAGCGGAGCGGCCCGCCAGGCTGCGCACCTCGCTGGCCACCACGGCGAAGCCGCGGCCCTGTTCGCCCGCGCGGGCGGCTTCCACCGCGGCGTTGAGCGCCAGGATGTTGGTCTGGAAGGCGATGGAGTCGATCACGCCGATGATGTCGCTGATGCGGCGCGAGCTGGCGGTGATGTCTTCCATGGTGCGTACCACGTTGCCCACCACCTCGCCGCCCTTGGAGGCGGTGGCGCTGGCCGAGCTCGCCAGTTGCGAGGCGGTGCGCACGGTGTCGGCGTTCTGCTTGACGGTGGAGTTCATCTCTTCCATTGATGCCGCCGTCTGCTGCAGGTTGGAAGCCTGCTCTTCGGTGCGCTGGCTCAGGTCGGCGTTGCCGGTGGCGATCTGCCCGGCGCCGGTTGCGATGGATTCGCTGCTTTCGCGCACCTGGCTCACGATGCCGCTCAGGCTGGTGCGCATGGCATTCATGGCCGCCAGCACGCTGTGGGTGTCGCCCTGGCGCAACTGCACGCCGACCGCCAGGTTGCCGTTGGCCACCTGCTGCGCGACTTCGGAGGCATAGGCCGGCTCGCCGCCCAGCTGTCCTTTGATCTGCCGGGTGATGGCCCAGGCCACCATGGCGCCGGCGGCGGCCGCGAGGGCGGCCAGCGCGAGCATCAGCGTGCCTGCGGCGACCGCGTCCTTTTCGGACTCGTCGGCCGTGCGCACGGTGGCGACCTTCTGGTAGTCGACCAGGTCGTCCAGCGCCTTGAAATAAGCGGCTTGCACAGGGCGCACCGGGCCGAGCAACTGCTCGCGTGCCTGATCGTTCTGGTTGGCCAGGCCCAGGTCGACGGCCTTGTTCAGGGCCTCCACATAGGCCGGCCGCGCCTGCCCGATCTGGGCAACCAGGGCTTTCGCCTCGGGGCTGGTCATGCGCTGGTTCAGTTGGCTGAGCAGTTCGGCATTGCGTGCCTGGGCCTTGTCGATGCGGCGTTTTTCATCGGCCATCTGCGGAATGTCTTCCAGCAGCGCGATGTTGCGTGCGGCCCGGGCCACCGTGTTGATGCCGTCCTTCATCTCCTGAAGCACCAGCAGGTTGGCGATGCGTTCATGCGACAGCAGCTTGATGTTGCCACCGATGTGATCGAGCTGTACCCGTCCGAAGGCGGCCACCAGGAAGCCGATGGCGATCACGAGAGCAAAGCCCGAGCCCAGCAAGGTACCCAGTTTCATGCGTTGGAAGAAGTTCATGGATGCAGCCTTTTCGCTAGAGTCGAATGCCGATTTGGCCGGCGGGATGGGTGTGTGTCAATGTGTAATTTTTAATCCTCTGATGTAATCGATCTGTAGGACACAAACCAGCCTGCCGGTGCGCGGATGGCGAGCGGACGAGGGTTCAGGTGCCGGGCAGGCGGCGACAATCGACGGTCCCTTGCTGGTTTGCGCCGCCCCAATTTCGCGCCAATCCCCTTACTGCGACCGGTCCATGACGTCCTCCCGCCCCAATCTGATCTTCATCCTTGCCGACGACCTGGGCTATGCCGACCTGGGCTGCACCGGCGCCCGCGATGCCTACAGCGTGCCCGTGGATGTTTCGCCGCGCCTGGACGCGCTGGCGGCCGAAGGCCTGCGATGCACGCGGGGCTACTCGAATTCGGCCGTGTGCTCGCCCACGCGGTTCGCACTGGCCACGGGGCGCTGGCAGTACCGCCTGCGCGGCGCGGCCGAGGAGCCGCTGGCCAGCGTGCACGGCGACAAGGTGCTGGGCCTGCCACCCGGCCACCCCACGCTGCCTTCGCTGCTGCGCGACGCGGGCTACGCCACCGCCCTGGTGGGCAAGTGGCACCTGGGCTACCCGCCGCACTTCGGCCCGCGCATGTCCGGCTACGACACGTTCTATGGCTTTCATGCCGGCGGTTCGGATTACTTCGCGCATTGCGACCCGCGCGGCCGCCCGGACTTCTGGGTCAACGAAACCGAGCACACCGAAGACGGCTACCTCACCGACCTGCTCAGCCGCCGGGCGGTGGACTTCGTGCGCGACCAGACGGCGGACCGCCCCTTCCTGCTGAGCCTGCACTACAGCGCGCCCCACTGGCCCTGGCTCACGCGGGACGACCGCGCCGAATCGCAGCGGCTCGCCGGCTTCGGCAAGCACGTCGACGGCGGCAGCCTGGAAACCTACCAGCGCATGGTCCACCACATGGACGAAGGCATCGGCTGGGTGCTGGATGCGCTGCAGGAAAAGGGCCTGGCCGAAAACACCCTGATCGTCTTCACCAGCGACAACGGCGGCGAGCGCTATTCCAACAACTGGCCGTTCGTGGGCCAGAAGATGGACCTGCTGGAGGGCGGCATCCGTGTGCCGCTGCTGGCGCGCTGGCCCGCCCGCATCGCCCCGGGCCGCGTGAGCGACACGCCCAGCCTCACCATGGACTGGACCGCCACCTTCCTCGACGCGGCCGGCGTGGCGGCCCACCCCGACTACCCGCTGGACGGCACCAGCCTGCTGCCGCTGTTCGACGACCCCGCGTGGAATCCGGAGCGCGACCTGTGCTGGCGCATGAAGCACCGCGAGCAGCGCGCGCTGGTGCGCGGCCGCCACAAGTACCTGCAGGTGGACGGCGTGGAATACCTGTTCGACGTGGTGGCCGATCCGCGCGAGCGCGCCAACCTGCGCGATCGCGAGCCCGCGCGCCTGGCCGAGTTGCGCGCCGCGTGGCAGGCGTGGGATGCGGAGTTGCCCGCAATCCCGCCGGAGGCCAAGGTCTCGCTCGTGTTCACCCGCAACGAATTGCCGCAGGCCACCTTCTGAACCGCCCATGACCTCACCCCGCACCGCTCCCCCGGCCCCGCCTTCCCGCTTCTGGGCCGAATGGTCCGCCCGCGATTTCGCGCAGGCGCAGGCCTCGGGCCGGGCGGCGCAAACCGTCGCGGTGCTGCCGGTGGCGGCCATCGAGCAGCATGGCCCCCACCTGCCGCTCAGCGTGGATGCCGCCCTGCTGCAGGGCGTGATCGATGCCGCGCTGCCGCAACTGCCGGCCGAGGTGCCGGCGCTGTTCCTGCCGCCGCAGAACGTGGGCCTGAGCACCGAGCACACGGCCTATGCTGGCACCCTCACGCTCAAGCCCGCCACCCTCATCGCGCTGTGGACGGAGCTGGGCGAATGCGTGGCCCGCGCGGGCGTGAAGAAACTGCTGCTGCTCAACGGCCACGGCGGCCAGGTGAGCGTGATGGACATCGTGGCGCGCGAGCTGCGCCAGCACTGCGGCCTGCTGGTGTACAGCGCCAGCTGGTTCAGCCTGCCGCTGCCCGAGGCCGTGAGCGCGCAGTTCAGCGCCGAGGAGCACCGCTTCGGCATCCACGGCGGCGAGATCGAGACATCGATGATGCTGCACCTCGCCCCCGGCACCGTGCACATGGCGCAGGCGCAGCACTGGCGCTCCACCTCGCAGGACCGCGCGGAGCGCTACGCCCTCCTGGGCAACGGCAAGAGCGCCAAGATGGGCTGGGCCATGCAGGACTACCACCCGGCCGGCGCGGTGGGAAACGCCGCGGGCGCCACGGCGGAAAAAGGCCGGGCGGTGGTGCAGGCCGCGGCAGCCGCGCTGGTGCAGTTGCTGGGCGAGCTGCACGCGCTGCCGCTCGATACCGTGGTGGACCGGCCCGGGGGCGGGGACTGACGAGGCGCTGGCGATCACGCCAGCGGCAGTGCGATGCCCGACTCCGCGAACACCTCGCGCACGACGGACAGCCCGTTGAGCGCGGCCGGAAAGCCCGCGTACACCGCCATCTGCATCACCACCTCCACGATTTCCTGGGGCTGGCAGCCCACGTGCAGCGCGGCGTGCACATGCACCTTCAACTGCGGCAGCGCATGGCCGAGGGCGCACAGCGCCGCCACGGTGGCCAGCTCGCGCTCGCGCAGGCCCAGCCCTTCGCGGGCATAGATGTCGCCGAACGGAAACTCCAGCAGGTAGCGCGCGAAGTCCGGAAACGACTGGGCCAGCGCCTCGACCACCGCCAGGCCGGCAGGGCCGTCCACGGCGGCCAGCATGCGCCGGCCCCGTTCGTAGCGCCCGGCGCTCATCGGGCGCCGCCCTGGCGCTGCTGCGCGAAGTTCTGGCGGTCGAAAAAATCAGGGAGATAACGGGTCATGGCGGTTCTCGAAAAGTGTATGGAAGCCGCCAATTTAGGGAGGGTTGATCAACCTGGGAATGACCCGATTCGTGATACCTTTTTGATATGCCAAACCTTCTCGATTCCCGCTCCCTCGCGCTTTTTCTGGCGGTGGCGGATGCCCTCAGCTTCCGGCAGGCGGCCGAAACCCTGCACCTGTCCCAGCCGCCCCTGAGCCGGGCCATCCGCGAACTGGAGGAGCGGCTGGGAACGCGGCTCTTCGACCGCACCACCCAGGGCGTGGCGCTCACCGAGGCCGGGCGCCGGCTGCTGCCCTACGCGCGCCGCGTCGGCCAGTTGCTGCGCGATGCGCAAGCGGCGGTAGCGGCCCAGGGCATGCCGGCCACGCTGCGCCTGGGCCTGACCAGTGCAGTCGAGCCGGCCTGGTTCCGCGGGCTGGTGCAGCGGGTGCAGGCGGCGCAGCCGGGCACCACGGTGTCGGTGGTGTCCGATGCCTCGCCGAAGCTGGTGCGGCAACTGGGCGCTGGCAAACTGGATGCCGCCTTCGTCGCGCTGCCGACGCAGGCCCCCGGGCTCGACGTGCAGGAACTGGATCGCCTGCCCATGGTCGTGGCGATGCCGTAGTCCCACCCGCTGGCACGGCGCAGGTCGGTTCGCCTCGCCGACCTGGCGAGCGAGGCGCTCTTTTGGTTCGAGCGCGCGCGCCAGCCCGCGTTCTACGACCACTGCCAGCAGGTGTTTTCACGCCATGGGTTCGCCGCACCGAAGCTGCGGGAGCCGGCGGACCACCATGTCCTACTGGCGGAGGTGGCCAGCGGGCGCGGCATGGCGCTGCTGCCCCGGTCGTTCACCGCGCTGCGGCGGCCCGGTGTGGTGTACCGGGCGCTGGCCGAGGGCGAGGCGCTGGCGGTCGGCATCGGGCTGGCGACGCGGGAGGGCCGGCAGCCGCTGCGCGATGTGCTGATCGCGGCGGCGGGTGTGGCCCCTGCCTGAGCGCCACTGGTTCGTCAGAAGGGGCGGTTCAATCCAGTCCCCCCTTTCCCGCTCACGCTTGTGCCACGTCCGCGACGCGCACTTGCCGCTCGCGGTCACGAACGCGTGCCGCCTGCATTTCCGTGGCGAGCAGGGTACCGCGCACTGCAGTGGCCTGTATTTGCGCTTGCTTCATGCAGTAGTGCGCGAAAGGCCGGGCGGTGTGTTCCGGGCTGTGCGCCTTGCCGGTCTGGGATACCAGGAAGTGCTGCCTGACGGACTGCAGCAGCAGCGGGGCAGAAGGGCCATCGATCAAATTCATCTGAAGATCACCGTGGAGCGACTGCAGCATGTGCAATTGGGTCTGGTCGTCGGCGCGGGCCTTGCGAAGCTTGGCTGAAAGGGATGCCGGCGTTTCCAGGGATTCTGCGGATGCAGAGGGCAGAAGGCTTGCGTCGGAGCCGGCCAGCAAGTCCTCCAGGTCCCGCAGCGATTCGCGGGCATCCAACTTGGTTTCCAGGTATCTCTTTTGCAGATCGACCGCGGTCCGCATGTAATCCACCTGTATTTGCCTGGACTGCGGAGAGTCCAGCCACTGCGCCAGCACGGTCTCGGTGAGTCGGCCTGTCTTGCTTGCGTGCGCCTGGCGGGCCTGGTCACGCGCTTCACGCGGCTTGTGGCCGGTCAGCAGCGACTTTCCGTAGGCCAGCCCGCCGTGCAGGACAGCCTTGGCCTCGCGTTGCACGGAACGCTTGTGCGTGGGCGCCGCGGGAGGGGCTTGATCGGTGGAGCGGCCCTTGTCCTTGTAGCGCTTTTGCAGGCTCTCTGCCGCTTGCCGAAGAAACCCGCCCAGTGCGCGCTCGTGGCCATCGGTGGCTTGGTAGAGGGCGCTGCGCAGCACAAATCCCTGGGGCTCAGCGGGCACTGGGCCGGCATGCTGCATCGGCGACGGTGGGGCATGCGACGAAATCTCCGTCCCGGATTCGATGCCCGAATCCGCGTGCATGGATGCCTCTGTTTCGTCCAGATCCGATGGCGTTTCCGGCAGCGCCGAGGCATAGGACGAAATTTCCGATCGGGAATCGATATCCGAATCCGCAGGCAGGGATGGAGCGGTGTCGTCTGGTTCCGATAGCCTTCGCGAGAGCGCCGACGCATAGGACGAAATTTCGGTTGGGGATTCAGCGTCCGAATCCGCGTGGATGGATGGAACGGTGCCCTCCTGCGCTGCTGGCGTTTCCGCCAGCGCCGACGGCCCCCTGCGGGTTGCTGCCGGCAGTAGGTCCGCCATGGCAAGGAAGGCCCGGTCGATGCCCGCCGCGTCCTCGCGATCATAGTTTCGATATCGCTTGACCTTGCCGTGGGTGAGCACGAACTGGTGCGAGCCGACGCCCATGGTCACAGCGCCCAGCAGCCCGACGCCGATCAGCAGGCCAAGGCCGACGGGTCCAGCCACGGCGCTGGCGCCCGCCACCGTTGCGATGCCGACGCCCACCTTGGCCGCGGTGCTGGCGGTGTAAGTCACGCCGCCAACGACGAATCCCTTGTTCCAGTTGTTGAACCCGTTCACGAAGCGGTTGCGCTGGTCGAACTTGGTTTTCAGGAAATCATGGTATTGCTTTGTTTCTCCACTCAGCCCCTTGGCACTCACGCCGTCCAGAAAAGCGCTGACACGCTTGAAGTCGGCACGAAAACGCTTCTTTTCCACGTGCGACTGGTGCAGAAAAACTCCGCCCAGCACCGTCGCCATCACGCTGGCAGCGGGCCCGAGGACGAAGGTGCTGGCGACCGTGGCGGCCGACGCCGCGCCGGCTGCACTGGCGCTGTGAGCGACCAGATTGGCGGCATTGGCATGGCCCGAAGCGATCGACAGGCCCGCCTGCACCGAGGTTTCCACTGCAGTTTTGGCGAAGATCAGACTGGCCGAAGTGACGGATGCACCCGCGACGCGGCCGTCGTGCCGGTTGATGAGCTGCTGGTGGGCCACGTCGTCGATGGTCTGGTCCAGCGCAAGCGTCTGGGCTTGAACCGCCGCCTGCGCGGGGCCGGATTGCGCCGCGGCGGGCAGGCTGTCGCGCTGGTGCTGCAGCGCATCCTTTTGTTGTTCGAGGATCGTGCGCTGCTCGGCCACCTCGCGCAATTCCCGGTAGCCGGTGTGTATCGCCAACGCCGACAGCGGCAGCATGGCCGCGCCCAGTCCCAGGGTGGTCGCAAGGTCGCTCACGCCACTGGGCGTGCCTTCTTCTGCAAGCTTATGCAGCGCATCGGCATGGGGGGCCGCGTCTTCCGTGCCGACGCTGGCGCCATGGCGGTTGCCTGCGTCCGCGCCCTGCTGCGCAGTGGTCTGGGACGGATCCTGGGCATGGTGCCCTTCCGCTCCGCTGGCGGACGTGCCTCCGTCCGCGCCTTCCGCGGAGGTTTCTCCCCCTTGCTCGCCGTTCACGCCCTCCGTTCCCAATTCCACGGCTTTCTCGGATGCCCCGTGCAATGGATCGGTCATGTACTTCACTGCGGCCAGGAGATTCGAGCCAGCCTCCTCCGCATCGATGATCGCCAAAGGCGTCAGTTCGGCATGGTGTTCCGGGTCGGGCTTGTGCCCGGCGCGCTCTCTGGCCTCCCGCATGGAGCGCAGTCCGAGCGGCCAGCCGTGTGACGATGACACCGAAGGGCGGCATGCTGTGGCGTTGGCGGGCTGGCGCGGCCGGGGAGGCAAGGGTTGGGGCGTGGGCGGTTTTGCAGCAAGTGCGCGAGTGGGCATGGTTTCACCAATAACAATGCACCAGAATCGCTGGCAAAGGAGTGGCGAGCGCTCGGTAGCGCGAAAGCGCGTCAGCGCATCCGAAGTTGCCTGCGTCGGCCTGGGTCGTCCACCTCCATGCAGGAAGAGGCGGGCAGAACAGGCTGCCAAGTGCCCGCGCAGTCCGCGCTCATGCGTGCGTCACCCAGATCGCATGTTCTTCGGTATCGAGGCGCGGCAGCGTGTTGAACGTCTGCATCATGAGCCGCTTGGGGGCGATGCTGAACTCGGTCACCGCGCTGTTGCGGATGCGCATGTTGAGCGCGATCGTCACTTCGGGCGGCGTGCTCAGCACCTCGCCCACAGCGGTGGAGATCGGCCCGCCGCTGGACACCAGCAGCACGTGGTGTCCCACGTGATGGCGGCGCACATGCTCCAGCGCCGCGCGGATGCCGCTGGAAAACGCCACCCAGCTGGGCATGCCCGCCGGGCTGATCGTGCCGCCCATCCACTGCGCCAGCGCATCGCACAGCAGCCGGAAGTGGTGCCGGTACCGCTCGGGCGTGTCGGGCGGGGGCAGCGGGTGGGGATGGATGGCGGCGATGAGCGCCGCGCTGTCGTACTCGTTCAGGGCGGGCAGGGCCAGCGGCTGTGGCGCGATCTGCAGGCCCTCGGCGATGCCCTCCAGCGTCTGCACGTGGCGGCGCAGCGTGCCGGTGATCACCGCATCGAAGCGCACGTTGCGGGCCCGCCAGTACTCGCCCAGGCGCACCGCCTGCTCGCGCCCGCGCGGGCTCAGCTGGTCGTAGTCATCCGCGCCAAACGAGGCCTGGCCGTGGCGCACGAGGTAGAGGGTTCCCATGCCGGCGATTCTGGGCGGGGCCTGGGTGCGCCTTTGTCTCGCGGGTGACGAATGCTATTGTTTTGATAGCTATATGCCGGCGTTTTCATTGTGCTGGCGGCCGTTCCGATGCAGGTGTTGCGCAGAATCCGCAGTGGGTCATCAACGGACCGTATCCATCCGATCCAGGAGGTAGCGCAGATCGAACATCAGCGCTCTGGCCGCTAGGCGATCAAATGCTGGAGTGGGCGTGGCGCTGCGTTGTGCAGGTGTGCGCGGCAACGCCACCGAAACTTGCGTGTCATCGTCTTCGCCGGCCTTGGCATCCACCAGATCGCGATGGTGATCGGTGCATTCCTTGCGCATCGCCGCGACGGCCGCGCGCGCGGTGGGCTGGTTGTTCATTTCCAATGCGGGAATCAAAACGTCGAACTGGCGGTTGAGTCGTGTGAGCACATCGGCATGGATATGCTCGTATTTCACCCAGGACTGAACGTGTGTTTTTAGCCTGCGAGCCAGTTCCGCCCCACTATATGGCGTCGGCACGGGAATCACTGGCGCCAGAACAGGGACCAAGACGTAATCCAAATCTTGAATTTCGTCGATTTTCTGATTCCAGTAGGGTGTATCAGGCAGGTTATCCAGTCCCCAAGGCTCCGGGGTGGCCCCCGTCAGCTTGGCACGTGCCATGCCGGGCAGTTCTACACGGGTCACGACAAAGCCATCTTGTGTTTTTCCTGGAGAAATACCATCCGGATCAGTATCTTTCAAGCCAGGAGTCCAGACGAAACTGGTCTGACCCACATTCTCGTCAACGCGCAAGTTACCGCTCCAGCCTGTGGGCGCCTTGATTATTTTGGTTTCAAAATTTCTTTTGGAAATTAATTGATTCCAGTATTGCTGTGTCCATCTGTCATTTTCTGTTTTTGCGTTTGCCGTCACCGCTGGCAAATTTGGTATTGCATATACCAGTGGGATCCCCCAAATCCGGAAGAGATCGATTGCCTGTTTTGCTTCGCGGCTGTTGCTTAGTCGATAACGGTATATATACTCTGATCCGCTAGCTTGTATGGCAGACTTGATGCCTGGTTTGATCGCATTCTGTTGAATGTAGGTCTTATTCACCCACTGCGAAGTTTCTGGGTCTTGGTAGTAGAGCTTCCATGCGTTTTTCTGTGCGTCGAAGACGGCGCTGTCTTGGGCATGGGCCAAACCCAAGCACAGCAAGGGAACTACTAGCATAGGTCGAACGAAAAGGGCAAATTTCATGGTTCAGTGCTCCGATTTAAAGCAGGCCTTCTGCTTCTCTAGAAATATATGGAAGTGCGGTGCCGACGCGTAGTGATGAAGTATTGAAAAAGGAACTTCAGCTGCATTGGCTTCACAAAATTTTTTGTAGAGATTATTTTGCTTGTCGATAGAAACAAAATTTCTTGCGCGGGTGAAAGAAATGTCTATTTCACGACCTTCTCGATGCCCCGCATGTGGTCCGCGCCAGTTGGACGTGATGTCATAGCGGCCACCCCAAAATAGGCTCGCATCGTTCAATGCCACAGTGCCCCAACCTTCAGCAGCAAAAGAGCCAATCAACCCGAGCAGATTCTGCAACGATTGTTGTGTCAAATAGTATTGATTGTGGTGATACCGCCCATTGCCTTGGTGGGTTTTATCCACACTGGTCAACGCATAAACGAAAGTCCCATCTGCATTCTGGGGTGGATTCGGAGAAATGGGCAGCAGGTCTGGCACCCTGACCTGTATCTCTTTGGAAACCGGGCTGTTGGAGCAAACGGCGCAAGCGACTTGGATCGTATGAATTCCCGCCACTTCGGGGGCTTTGAAGGCGATTTTGACTTCCCCATTGGCATCCGTGACGCCCTGGGTTGCGTTCAACAAGCCCTTGGGCCGGGCCACGTCGTGGTGTTCATGCCCGCCAGAATTGGAGGTGATATCGACTGAAAAGCCGAGCGCCACACCGGACTTGGCGGCGGTGCTGTTGGTGACCTTGGCAATCAAGGTGATTTCGGCAGAACCGCCCGTGGCGGCGGGGCGCGTTTCCGGTGGTCCCGACAAAGTGACCAAGGTGGGAAATTGCTGGTAGTAGCACTTGTTGATGGCCGCCCAGTAGGGGCCTTCCGTGCCCATTTCCCGGCAGGTATATCCCGTACCAGCAGTCGGTGATGGACTCAATTGGCCATTCCCGCCAATGGTGCAGGCTTCCTGGATGGAGGGGTAGCAACTTCTGCCATCCGATCCCCAACTCCCAACCGTCCATCCTTGCACGGTGATCTGTGCCTGCACCGTGGGAGCTGCCATTGCCACCAGCACCAAAGATAGCGCGCGTCGATGGATTATATTGCTCAATGTTAACTTTCGAAAAAGTCCCGAAAGTTACCATGACTGGAAGTGATTCATGCAGCTTTTTTGCAACGTTGTAGCCGCGCGCGCAGATTCTCCAGGCTTTTCTTTGCGACCAGATGCAGGCGCCCTGTCAACAGGCCGGCAATCGAACATGCAGCAATTTCTGCAAACCCCTTCACTGCCGTTGAAAAAGAAAAATTGCGACACCGTCTTGAGAGCTTTGGTGACGGCAGACTTTTTCATTCGCTTCCAGCCGTATGGCGCAGGGCAATTCAAAACTAAACGCTAAATTTTTAATAACGATACGCCGGCATCTTTATTGTGCTGGAGGTTCTTTCCTATCGACACCCCCCTGATTCGTACCCCCTCCTTTCGTGCCGTCCGGTGACTGAAGGATCGGCCGCGTCACAGCACGCCAGCGAACATCGCCGCATCCACGTTGCCGCCCGTGAGCGCCAGCCCCACAGGCAGGCCCGCGAGCGAGCCGCGTTCCTGCATCGCGGCGGCGAATGCGGCGGCACCCGCGCCTTCGGCGACGTTGTGCGTGTCGGTGAACAGGGCGCGCATGGCGGCGGCCACTTCGGCGTCGGTCACCTTCACCACGTGGTCCAGGTGCGGCGCCAGGATGGCGAGCGCGGCCGGGTCGGCCACGCGGCAGGCCATGCCGTCCGCCAGCTGCGTGGTGACGGGCGCCTCGACCACGTGGCCGGCGGCGATGGAGTCGGCATACGTGGTGGCATGGGCGCTGACCACGCCGACGATGCGCACGCCGTGGCCCAGCGCGCGCTTGGCCGCGATGGCCGAGCACGCCCCCGACCCCTGGCCGATGGGCACGTAGGCGACCGCCAGTTGCGGCACCGCGCGCAGAAATTCCCACCAGTACGTGGCCACGCCGCGCAGCAGGTCGGCATGGAAGCTGGGGACCATGTGCGCGCCGCGGTCGGCCGCCAGTTGGATGGCGTGTTCGCGCGCTTCCTGGAAGTCGTCGCCATGCTCGATCAGGGTGACGCCCAGGGCGCGCATGGCGGCGTTCTTTTCCACCGAGTTGCCGCGCGGCACGACGATGGTGCAGGCCACGCCGTGGCGGCGCGCGGCCCAGCCCATGCTCTGGCCGTGGTTGCCGCGCGTGGCGCTGACCACCTCGCGCGGCAGCGCGCCGCGCCGGGCGAGCTGGTCGAAGTATGTGAGCCCGCCGCGGATCTTGAACGCGCCCACGGGCGTGTGGTTCTCGTGCTTGAGCCAGCATTCGGTGCCTAGCCGCTCGCCCAGCAGCGCCCAGCGGTACTGGGGCGTGGGGGCGAAGTCCGCGTACACCACCTGGGCGGCGGCCTCGATGTCGGCGAGCGTGGGGAGTGCGGCCATGGCGTGCAAACCGGCGCTGTCCGTGGCGGGTGCCGATGCGGGAGCGAAGGCGTCGATGGCGGTGGTGGGGGCGTTCATGCGGTGGCTTTCTTTTCGGACAGGATGCGAAGCGCAAGCAGGCCCGCGCGCGGCCCCTGCGTGAGGCTGCGGGACACGCAATAGACCCTGTTGGGCCCGGGCGTGAGCACGAGCACGAGCACCAGCGCGGCGAACGCGAACAGTAGGATGTCCTGGAAGGTGAAGAGAAACATCAGACGGGCTCCTTCGATGCGAGGGTGACGGGGCCGCGGGGCGTGGCCAGCACGGCCTGCAGGCGCGGCGCGGCCCCGGGCGACACAGTCACCTGCGTGCCCAGGCCGAGGGTGGCGCAGGCGCTGGCCAGCGCGGGCGCCTCGGGGTGCTCCAGCCGCAGCGACTGCAGCTGCACGCCGCTGGCGGCGGGCAGGCTGTAGCAGGGATGGCGCTCGCCCCACTGGATCAGCGTGGGCAGGCAGCCGCCCAGCAGGCGCTGGCCGTCCGGCCGCAGGGTGATCTGCCACTGCAGCAGCCCCAGCGGCGTGGGGCGGCTGGCGGTGGCGACTTCGCCCCGGTCCAGCCCGCGCGCGGCCAGCGCCGCATGGGCGGCGGCCACGTCGCGCACCGAGGCCACCCAGTGGATGAGCTGCGGGCCGTCGCGCGCCACGCGCGCCTGCAGAGCGGGGTCGTCCATGTCGAACCAGCGCCGTGTGCCCGCCGCCGGCCCGGGGGCGCCGGGGTTCATGGCGATGATTTCCAGATAGGTGCGCGGGTGCGCCGGGCCGCTGAGGTTGAGCAGGCGGTTGTGCGTGCCCATGAGCGGGTGCTCGCCCCCCATGGCCGGCACCACGCCCAGGGTGCGGCGGCACCAGTCCACGCCGCTGTCCAGGCGGTCGGCCATCACCACGAGATGGTCGATGCAGGCGTCGGGCAGGTTCACAGCCGCACCTCGCCGTTCACGCAGGTGACCGAACCGCCGCCGATCCAGATGCGCTCGCCGTCCTGGTGCACGTGCACGCGCCCGGCGCGGCCCATTGCCGTGCCCTGGCTGGCGACGTAGCTGGGCGGTGCCAGGTGCGCGCCGATGAGCCACTGCGCCAGGGCGGCGTTGAGACTGCCCGTCACCGGGTCTTCGGCCAGGCCGTTGTTGCCCGGAAAGAACGCCCGCACCTCGAAGGCGATGCCCTCGTCGGCATGCGCACCGACCACGCCCACCTTGCCGCGCGGCCCCACCACGCCGATGTCCAGCTGGCCGAGGACGGCACTGTCGGGCTGCAGGGCCAGCACCTGCTCGGCGCTGGCGAGCATCACGCCGCGCCAGTTCGGGCCGTTGTCGCACCAGGCATGCGCCACGATGTCGCTGCGCTCGATGCGCAGGCCGCGCGCGATCAGGGCCACGTCCTCTTCGGCCAGCGGCCCGCTCTTGAGCAGCGGCGGCGCGGCGAAGGCCAGCCGGTCGCCGTCGCGGCGCAGCGTGATCAGGCCCAGCGCGCATTCCTGCACCACCTCGCCCTCGGTGCGCGGCTGGCCGCCGGCCTCCAGCCAGGCGTGGCAACTGCCCAGCGTGGGGTGCCCCGCGAACGGCAGCTCGCGGCCGGGGCAGAAGATGCGCACACGGTAGTCGGCGCCGGCGGCCCGGCCGGCTTCGGTGGGCGGCAGCAGGAACGTGGCCTCGGACAGGTTGGTCCAGTTGGTGAAGTGCTGCATCTGCTCGGTGGACAGGTCCGAGCCGTCAAGCACCACGGCCAGCGGGTTGCCCAGGTAGGGCTGCTGGGTGAACACATCGACTTGCTTGAAAGGGCGTTGGCGCATGGTGTGGGCTTCTTTGCGGGGAGGAAAAAGGCCGGCCGCTGGGCCGGGGGCGATGGAAAACGGGGTGGAAGCGGGTCGGCAGGCCGGCGTTTCGGGCCGCGCGCCCATGCGGCAGCGCGGCGCGGCCGGCGCCGGGACCCATCGACCATTCAAAAAAAGGGCCGGCGCGTCAGCCGGTGGGGATCTGGCGCGGCGGCGCGGTGGCGGGCGGGGCGCAGCTCATAGGCGGGCGGTTCCCTCGATGCAGGTGAGGCTGCGGCCGCCGACCCAGACCTGGCCCTGCGCGTCCTGGCGGATGTGCACGCGGCCGGCCCGGCCCAGGCTCTCGCCCTGGGCCACGAGGTAGCTGTGCGGCGCACGGCCTTCGGCGATGAGCCACTGCGCAAAGCTCGCGTTCAGGCTGCCCGTGACCGGGTCTTCGGGGTTGCCCATGGGCGCGGCGAAGGCGCGCACCACCACGCCGGGCTGCGTGGCATCGTGGGCGTCGGCGCCGACGTGGATCACGCCGACATCCTGGCCCAGGTCCTTCAGCCGGGCGTGGTCGGGCCGCAGGCGGTGCACCGTCTCGGCGCTGTCGAGCACCAGGCCCAGCCAGCGCGGGCCGTTGTCCAGCAGCTGGGCGGCCTCGATCTGCTGCGGCCGGATGCCCAGGGCCCCGGCGATCAGCGGCACCAGCGCGGGGCTGGCATCGCTGCGGCGCAGCGGCGGCGCCGCGAACGCCAGCCGGTCGCCGCTGCGCTGGATGCGCACCAGCCCGCCGGCCGACTCCTGCACCACCAGGCCGGCATCGCGCGGCACGTGGCCGGCCTCCAGCCAGGCGTGGCAGGTGCCGAGCGTGGGGTGCCCGGCGAACGGCAGTTCGGCCCCGCGCGGCGTGAAGATGCGCACGCGGTAGTCGGCCCCCGCTGTGCGGCCCGCCTCGGTGGGCGGCAGCAGGAAGCTGGTTTCCGACAGGTTGGTCCAAGCGGCGAAGCGGCGCATGTCGGCGTCGTCCAGGCCCTGCGCGTCCAGCACCACGGCCAGCGGGTTGCCGTCGCCGGGGCGGTGGCTGAACACGTCGATCTGCTTGAAGGGGCGCTGGCGCATGGCGGGCGATGGGGTCAGGCGAGCGGCTGGTCGATCACGCCGCGCGCGCCGGGGCGCGACAGCAGGCCCTGGTACCAGGCGTCGAGGTGGGTGCGCGCAACGCGCTCCTGCGGCAGGCCCCACCAGCGGTGGATCTCGCAGCCCACCACGATGTCGGCCATGGTGAAGCGCTCGCCGGCCAGGCACGACTGCTGCGCCAGGTGCGCCTCCAGCCGGTCCAGGAGCGGCTCGGTGGCCGCCACCGACCGCGCGATGGCGGCCGGGTCGCGCTGCGCCTCGGGCGTGCGCACCCACTGCAGGAACGCGTCGCGCCCTGCGGGGTTGAGCGTGGTCTGCTGCCAGTCCATCCACTGCTCGGCCACGAAGCGCGTGCGCAGGTCCTCGGGGTAGAGGGTGCCGCTGGCGTGCTTGGCGCACAGGTAGCGCACGATGGCGTTCGACTCCCACAGCGTGAAGCCGTCGTCCTCGATCAGCGGCACCATGCCGTTCGGGTTGAGCCGCAGGAACTGCGGCTCGCACACGATGCCGAACTGCCCGCCCGCGTCGGTGCGTTGCAGCTCCAGGCCCAGCTCCTGCACGGTCCACACGACCTTGCGCACGTTGATGGACGACAGCCGTCCCCAGAGCCGCAGCATGCTTCAGTCCTTCTGGGCGACGCGCGCCCGGATGGCCGCGGCCAGCGCGCCCACGCCGGTGTTGATCTGCGCGGCGCTGGCCGTCACGAACGACAGGCGCAGCGTGCGCTGGTCGGCGTTGTCGGCATAGAAGGCCGCGCCCGGCACGAAGGCCACGTTGCGGTCCACGGCCTCGGGCAGCAGGTCGATGGCGCTCATGCCTTCGGGCAGGCGCACCCACAGGAACATGCCGCCGTCGGGCTTGTTCCAGTGCACGTCCAGGCCGGCCATCTCCCGCGTGAGCGCCTCCAGCATGGCGTCGCGCTGCTGCTTGTACAGCGCGCGGATGGTGGGCACGTGGCGGCCCAGGAAGCCGTCCTTCATGACCTCGTGCACCATGCGCTGGTTGAAGCCCGGGCTGTGCAGGTCGGCCGCCTGCTTGGCCTGCAGCAGCTTGGGAAACACGGCCTTGGGCGCCACGATGAAGCCCAGGCGCAGGCCGGGGGCGAGCACCTTGGAGAACGAGCCCAGGTAGATGCAGCCTTCCGGGTTGCGCGCGGTCAGCGGCGCGGGCGGGGGCTGGTCGAACCACAGGTCGCCGTAGGGGTTGTCCTCGATCAGCGGCAGGTTCAGCTCGGCGGCCTTGGCCACCAGCGCAGCGCGGCGCGCCTCGCTCATGGTGCGGCCGGTGGGGTTCTGGAAATTGGGCAGCACGTACAAGAAGCGCGCCTTGTCGGCACCGCTGCCGGCCTTCAGAGCCAGGTCATCGATCTGCACGCCTTCGTCGTCGCTGGCCACGCTGACCACTTCGGGCTCCATGGGCGCGAAGGCCTGGATCGCGCCGAGGTAGGTGGGCGTTTCCACCAGAATGCGGCTGCCGGCGTCGATCAGCACCTTGGCCACGAGGTCCAGGCCCTGCTGCGATCCGGTGGTGATCAGCACCTGATCGACGCTCACGTCCCACGGCAGGAAGTCGGCGACCGCCTGGCGCAGCGGCTGGTAGCCCTCGCTCGCGGCGTATTGCAGGGCCGACTGGCCGTCCTGCGACAGCACGGCGCTGCAGGCCTTGGCGAAGTCGTCGATGGGGAAGGTCTTGGGGGAGGGCAGTCCGCCCGCCAGGCTGATGATGCCGGGCTTCTCGGTCACTTTCAGGATCTCGCGGATCACCGAGGGGTTCATCTTCGCGGCGCGTGCGGCCAGGGTCCAGTTCGTCATTGAGTGCATCTCCAGGGGGCGCTTGTTCTCCGGGGCGCCGGGGTCGTCGTTGAGGAAGCCGTTGTGCGGCGGGTGGCGGGCATGCGGGTGGGCCCGCCGGGGAAAGAGCTTAACCGCGCATCGCGGCGGGTTGGGGGTTCCTGGCGGGGCCTTGTCGCACCGGGGCGCGTCGGCCGACCACCACCGTGGCCATCACCGCGATGCCGAAGCCCAGGCTGACCGCATCGAGCGATTCGCCCAGCAGCGGCACCGAAAACAGCATGCCCAGGAACGGCTGCACCAGCTGCACCTGGCTCACGCGCACCGTGCCGCCGAGCGCCAGACCCCGGTACCACGCGAAGAACCCCAGCCACATCGAAAACACCGACACATAGGCCAGTGCGCCCCACGCCGATGCCGGCATGGGCGCCGTGGGCCACGACCAGGCCCCCAGCGGGAGCGTGGCGGGCAGAGAGATGACCAGCGCCCAGCAGATCACCGAGCCCGAAGGCATGCGCTGCGACAGCCGCGCGCCGTAGCCGTAGCCCACGGCGGCGCACAGCACGGCCGCGAACAGCAGCAGGTCGGCCGGGTGCAGCGACAGGCCTGCGCTGCCCGAGCGCAGCACCGCGAACGCGACCACCATCGCCGTGCCCAGCAGCGCGCACAGCCAAAAGCGCGGCGACGGGCGCTGGCGGTGCAGCAACGCGCCCACGCCGGCCGTGGCCAGCGGCAGCATGCCGATGATCACGCTGGCATGCACCGCGCCCACGTGGCGCATGGCCAGCGAGGTGAGCAGCGGAAACCCGAACACCACGCCCAGCGCGGTAAAAACCAGTGGTCGCCAGTCCTCGCGCCGCGGCCAGGGCGCGCGGCGCGCCCACAGCAGCAGCGCCGACAGCACCCCCGCGATCGCCGCCCGGCCCATGGCCATGAAGACGCCGGACATCTGCGGCGCCTCGGGCGTGCCCACGGCCAGCCGCGTCATGGGCAGGGTGAAGGCGAAGATGGTGACACCCAGCAGGCCCCACAGCAGGCCGCGGGTTTCGGGCGACTGCCAGCCGGTGGCCGGGGCCGTGGGGGCGCCGGGGGCGCTCGGCAAGATGGCGGGGTGCGTCATGGGCGGGGTCCGGTGAAACAAAGGGCGCGCAAGCGGCGGGGGCGGGCGGTCATGCGTTCACCATCCAGGCGGCGGTGGACGATCATGCGTTCACCATCCATGCGGCGGTGAGTGCGAGCACCAGCGCCATGGCGCGGTTGAACCACAGCAGCCGCGAGCCCTGGGCGAGCCAGTGGCGCAGCAGCGCGCCCGTGGCGGCATACACCAGGTTGCTGGAAAAGGCGAACACCACCATCACCGGCAGCACCACGCCCAGCCGCGCCAGGGCATCGTCGCGCCCGGCGATCCAGCCGGCCACGATGGTCAGCGCCAGCAGCCAGGCCTTGATGTTGACGAACTGCATCGCCGCGCCCTGCCAGAACCCCACGTCCATTCGCCCGGCCTGCGCCTGGCCCAGTTGGGCGCTGCGGCTCAGCTTGAAGGCCAGCCACAGCAGGTAGCCGATGCCCAGTACCTTGATGCCCAGGCGCACCGCCGGCACCGCCATCACCAGCGCGCCGACACCGCCCGCGCACACCAGCAGCAGGGCGCTCCAGCCCAGGGGCACCGCCCAGACGAAGCGCATCGCGTGGCGCAGGCCGCGGTTGGCGGCGATCGCCGTGGCCAGCGTGGTGTTGGGGCCGGGGCTGAAGCTCATGGCGGTGGCCAGGGCCAGCAGGGCGGTGAATTCGACGAAGGGCATGGGGTGTTGTAGGGGTTGTGGCTTCCAATGTAGGAGCAGATTCCATTACAGTTGCAATACAGTTATTTCGACAATTTCATGATCTGTATTGGTGTTTGCATCAGCACAGTGAAGGAGCCCCCCGCCATGCTGACCCGCACCGCCCGACGATCCCTGACCGAGCAACTGGCCGAGCGCTTTGCCGAGCGCATCCGGGCCCGGCTACTGCCCGCCGGTGCGCGGCTGCCTTCGGTGCGCGAATGCGCGCGGCTGCAGGGCGTGAGCGCGTACACGGTGGTGGCCGCCTACGACCAGCTCCTTGCGCAGGGCCTGGTGGAGGCCCGCAGCCAGCGGGGCTTCTATGTGCGCGATATTGCAAAAAAAATGCCTGAAGGACATATTCCACTAGGGCATGGTGCTATAGAAAAAATAGCAAACGACCGCAAATCGTCCCCCGTGCTGTCCCCGCTGCCCTCTGGCTCGTGCGTTAATGCCACGGCACTGATCCGGGGCATGTTCCACCAGGCCTCCAGCCACCCGCAGCCGGGGGCCGGCGTGTTCCCCCGCGACTGGCTGGAGAACACCTTCATGGGCGCGGCGGTGCGCAAGGTTGCCAGCGGCCGGGCGCTGCAGGACAGCTCGCTGCAGTACGGCGACCCCATGGGCGAGCCCACCCTGCGCGAGGTGCTGGCCCGGCGCCTGCAGGGCTTCGGCGTGCCCGCACAGGCCAGCCAGGTCATCACCACCATGGGCGCCACGCATGCGCTGGACATCGTGAGCCGCACTTTGCTGAAGGCGGGCGACACCGTGATGGTGGAAGAACCCGGCTGGTCGGTGGAGTTCGCGCGGCTCGATGCGCTGGGCATGCGCATCCTGCCGGTGCCGCGCGGCGCCCAGGGCCCCGACCTCGCCGTGATGGAGCGCTACTGCGAGGTGCATGCCCCCAAGCTCTTCGTGAGCGTGAGCGTGTTCCACAACCCCACCGGCTACTGCCTCACGCCGGGCAGCGCGCACCAGGTGCTGCAGCTGGCCGGGCGGCACGGCTTTCACATCGTCGAAGACGACACCTATAGCCACATCGCGCCGGAACACGCCACGCGCCTCACGGTGCTGGACGGCCTGGCGCGCACCATCTACGTGAGCGGCTTCGCCAAGATCCTCGCGCCCAACTGGCGCATCGGCTACCTGGCCGCGCCGCCCGATCTGGTGGAGCCGCTGCTGGACACCAAGCTGCTGTCCACGCTGACCACGCCCTCGCTGCTGGAAAAGGCCATGGCCCTGTGCATCGAGCAGGGCATGCTGCGCCGCCACAGCGACCGCATGCGCCAGCGGCTGGCCCAGGCCCGGGCGCGCAGCGTGCAGCTGGCGCTGGAGGCCGGCTGCACCTTCGCGGCCGAGCCGGCCGGCATGTTCGGCTGGGTCGAGACGGGCGTGGACACCGACGTGCTGGCCCAGCGCATGCTGGACGAGGGCTACCTGCTCGCGCCGGGCGCGCTGTTCCACGCCAGCCGCCAGCCGTGCACGCTCATGCGCATCAACTTCACCACCACGCAGGACGCGGCGTTCTGGCGCGTGTTCCAGCAGCAGGCGGCGGCCCTCGCCGGGGGCGTGCGGGGGTGACTCCAGGGGGAGCCCGGCGGCTGCCGGGCCGCAGTCCATGGGCCTGGAGATGGAGCGGCGGCCTGTGTGATTTCGTGCACGTTGCGGCCGAAACAGCCGCAATTGGTTACATCTAGAGGCATTTTCCCGCTGGCGGGGGGATTGGACGGGGGTGGGTTGCGCTCAGCCGCGCACTATCATTCGGCCCATTCCAATCCCACCCACCGGCCCTTCGCGGCCGCTGCACCCATGACACGCCGAGTCACCATCCAGACGCCCCTGGGCGAGCAGTTGCAGTTTCGCCAGCTGCAGGGCAAAGAAGCGCTCTCCGAGTTGTTCTCCTTGGACGTGGACCTGCTGAGCGAGAGCAAAT
>NZ_BQXI01000024.1:0-85818 GCF_030158955.1 Acidovorax sp. SUPP1855
ACCTGATCCACCACCGCCAGCTTAAAGGCCAGTGTGTAGTCCTTCTGCGTTCTCTTAACCCATTGATCCACTTGACTTTCCTTTCTGATGAACAGAAAGGTGTCAACCTCATTCAGGACGGGTCAGAAGCCAAAAAAAAAGGCCACCGAAGTGGCCTCTCTGCAATCTTGGTGCCCACGGCCAAAACCGCAGGCACGCGGCGGCAATCAGTTGCGGGTCTGGTCCACCAGCTTGTTCTTGGCGATCCAGGGCATCATCGCGCGCAGCTTGTTGCCCACCACTTCGATGCTGTGGTCGGCCGTGTTGCGGCGGCGAGCCGTCATCGATGGATAGTTCAGGCGGCCTTCCTGAATGAACATCTTGGCGTAATCGCCGTTCTGGATGCGCTTCAGGGCGTTGCGCATGGCTTCGCGCGACTGGGCATTGATCACTTCTGGGCCAGTCACGTACTCGCCGAACTCGGCGTTGTTCGAGATCGAGTAGTTCATGTTGGCAATGCCGCCTTCGTAGATCAGGTCCACGATGAGCTTGAGCTCGTGCAGGCACTCGAAGTAAGCCATCTCAGGAGCGTAGCCGGCTTCGACCAGGGTTTCATAACCCATCTTGATCAGCTCGACCGCGCCACCGCACAGCACGGCCTGTTCACCGAACAGGTCGGTCTCGGTCTCTTCCTTGAAGTTGGTCTCGATGATGCCGGCCTTGCCGCCACCATTGGCCATGGCGTACGACAAGGCCAGGTCACGGGCCTTGCCGGACTTGTCCTGGTGCACCGCCACCAGATGGGGCACGCCGCCGCCTTGGGTGTAGGTGTTGCGCACGGTATGGCCGGGAGCCTTGGGAGCCACCATCCAGACGTCCAGGTCAGCGCGGGGCACGACCTGGTTGTAATGCACGTTGAAACCGTGTGCGAAGGCCAGCGATGCGCCCTGCTTGATGTTGGGGGCCACATTGTTCGTGTAGACCTCGGCGATCTGCTCGTCGGGCAGCAGAATCATGACGACGTCGGCAGCCTTCACCGCTTCGTTCACTTCCAGCACATTGAGGCCAGCCTTGCCGACCTTGTCCCACGAGGCCCCGCCCTTGCGCAGGCCAACCACGACCTTCACACCGCTGTCGTTCAGGTTTTGCGCATGGGCATGCCCTTGCGAGCCATAGCCAATGATGGCCACGGTCTTGCCCTTGATCAGGCTCAGGTCACAGTCTTTGTCGTAGAAAACTTTCATGTTGGCTCCAGGTTGAATCGATGAGGGGGTGTTGAAAAAAGGTGAGGAAATAAGCGGAATGGATCAGACACGCAGAATGCGTTCACCGCGGCCAATGCCGCTGGCGCCGGTTCGCACGGTTTCCAGGATGGCGGTGCGGTCGATGGCTTGCAAAAACGCATCGTTCTTGGACTGGTCTCCCGTCAGCTCGACGGTGTAGCTCTTCTCGGTGACGTCGATGATTCGGCCGCGGAAGATGTCTGCCATGCGCTTCATCTCTTCGCGCTCCTTGCCGACGGCACGCACCTTCACCATCATGAGCTCTCGCTCGGTGTAGGCGCCCTCGGTCAGGTCGACCACCTTCACGACTTCGATGAGGCGGTTCAGATGCTTGGTGATTTGCTCGATCACGTCATCGGACCCCGTGGTCTGGATCGTCATGCGCGAAAGCGACGCGTCCTCCGTGGGAGCCACGGTCAGCGATTCAATGTTGTAGCCCCGTGCGGAAAACAGGCCGACGACGCGGGACAGCGCGCCGGGTTCGTTTTCCAGCAGGACGGCAATGATGTGCTTCATGGGTGCAGATTCCTCTTTTCGCTGCCCTCCCCTGGCGCTGGTAAGCGCCAAGCTCGGCAGGCAATAGATTCGTCGTTGGAGATATTGCTATTCAAAGAATAGCTGGAAACGCTTTATGGCAAAGCGCCGAAGAGCGATTAGGCTTAAAGATCTTCCGATCCCAAAAGCATTTCGGTAATGCCCTTGCCAGACTGAACCATCGGGAACACGTTCTCCGTGGGATCAGTGCGGAAGTCCATGAAAACCGTGCGGTCCTTGAGCTTGCGCGCCTCGCGCAGCGCGGGCTCGACGTCTTGCGGCCGCTCTATCAAAAGACCCACGTGGCCATACGCTTCCGCCAGCTTCACGAAGTTGGGTAACGCGTCCATGTAGCTGTGACTATAGCGGCCAGAATATTCAATTTCCTGCCACTGCCGCACCATGCCAAGGTAACGGTTGTTCAACGCACAGATCTTGATGGGAGTGTTGTATTGCAGGCAGGTGGACAACTCCTGAATGTTCATCTGCACCGAGCCTTCGCCCGTGATGCAGAACACTTCGGCGTCCGGCTTCGCCAGCTTGATGCCCATGGCATAAGGAATACCCACACCCATCGTGCCAAGTCCACCGGAGTTGATCCAGCGGCGCGGCTCATCAAATCGATAGTACTGAGCCGCCCACATCTGATGCTGCCCCACGTCGGAGGTCACATAGGTGTCGGCATCCTTGGTCATGTTCCAAAGGGTTTCGACCACGTATTGCGGCTTGATGACTTCGTTGTTGCTGCGATCGTATTTGAGGCATTCGCGCTTGCGCCAGCCTTCGATCGTGTCCCACCAGGCGGCCAGGGCACCGGCATCGGCCCGCGTGCTCGATTCGCTCACCATGGTGATCAGCTCCGTCAGCACATCCTTGACGTCGCCAACGATGGGAATATCGACCTTGACGCGCTTGGAGATGCTCGACGGATCGATGTCGATATGGATGATCTTGCGATCGTTCTGCGCAAAGTGCTTCACGTTGCCGATGACGCGGTCATCGAACCGTGCGCCGACCGCCAGGAGCACGTCACAGTTCTGCATGGCGTTGTTGGCTTCGATCGTGCCATGCATGCCCAGCATGCCGAGGAACTTGCGATCGCTCGCCGGGTAGGCGCCCAATCCCATCAGGGTATTGGTCACCGGATAACCCAGCATGTCCACCAACGTGCGCAATTCTTGCGTGGCATTGCCCAGCAAAACGCCGCCACCCGTATAGATGTATGGCCGCTTGGCGGTCAGCAGCAACTGCAGCGCCTTGCGGATCTGGCCGCCATGGCCTTTGCGAACAGGGTTGTAGGAGCGCATTTCGACGCTCTGCGGATACCCGTGGTAGGCCACCTTCTTGAAGGAGACGTCTTTCGGGATATCGACCACCACCGGTCCGGGCCGGCCGGTGCGGGCGATGTGGAAGGCCTTTTTCATCGTCATGGCCAGATCGCGGGCATCCTTGACGAGAAAATTGTGCTTCACGATGGGGCGCGTGATGCCCACGGTATCGCACTCCTGGAAGGCGTCCAGCCCGATCGCGGCCGTAGGCACCTGTCCGGAGATGATGACCATGGGAATGGAATCCATGTAGGCCGTGGCGATTCCGGTCACTGCATTGGTCAATCCGGGGCCGGAGGTGACGAGGGCAACCCCCACTTCACCAGTGGCACGGGCGTAGCCGTCGGCAGCATGCACTGCAGCCTGCTCGTGGCGCACGAGCACGTGCTGAATGGTCTCTTGCTTGTAAAGCGCGTCGTAGATGTAGAGAACCGCGCCGCCCGGATAGCCCCAGATGAATTGCACGCCTTCGGCCTGCAAAGACTTGATGAGGATTTCGGACCCCATGAGGTCCTGGGACGGGGAATGCGAAGCGCCCTGCGTGGCAGCGGCCGCCGAAGTGATTTCGGCCTTGGAGATTTCCATGATCAACCTTTGCGAATTTCTCTAACGAAAAACCTTGGGTGCCCCTCGTGCGGACTCTTGTGGAGCCGACTTGGAACTTGAGGCTTCGGACATGGGCGAGATGATTGCTGCGCCGGACCGAAACCCGTTTGCCTTTTGAATTGCAGGTCGGATTATGGCACTGCAACATGGATTCTGGGCACGGCAGGCCCAAAAGACTTGAAGTCGATGCGATAAACTCGGCAATCCACGCGCTGGCGTTTGTCGCCAACGGACCCCAAGCCCCGATCAGCGGGCACCTTTGTCTTGGCTACCGAACAAGAACTCTCCAACTTCCTCAAAAGCGTAGAAAAGCGGGCCTACAAGCGCTCGCTCTATCACGTACGCAATGAGGAGTCGGCACTGGACATCGTTCAGGACAGCATGCTCAAACTGGCCGAGCACTATGGCGACAAGCCGGTGGCCGAGTTGCCCATGCTCTTTCAGCGCATTCTGTCCAACTGCACGCTGGACTGGTTTCGGCGCCAGAAGACACGCAATGCGTTGTTTTCCAGCATGAGCGACTTCGAAGGCCCGGGAGAAAACGGCGCAGATTTCGATCTGCTGGAAGCCTATTCGGGTCCCGAAGGAGGCGAGACAGCCCAAAGCGCGGAAGATCTGGTCAGGCGTGCCCAGGTTTTTCATGACATCGAAGCGGAAATTCAAGAGTTGCCGGCCCGTCAACGGGAGGCGTTTTTGATGCGTTACTGGGAAGAGATGGACGTTGCAGAAACGGCGGCTGCGATGGGCTGCTCGGAGGGCAGCGTCAAAACGCACTGTTTTCGTGCCGTCCAGACCCTCAGCAAAGCACTGAAGGCGAAAGGAATCGAACTATGAATTACCAGTCCTCACCCCATCCTGCGGAGATTGCCGCAGAGCGTTTTGCACGCCGTGTGACGGCGCGTCTCTCCGATGGCACGGCCGAGCTTCCCTACGATATTTCCGAACGGCTCCGTGCTGCACGGGTGCAGGCCCTTGCGAAACGCAAGGTGGTGGCGCCAGTGCGACAGACGGCTCCCGCCGTGTTGGCGTCCGGCAACAGCGCGGTGCTGGGCTGGGGTGGCGAGGGCGGCAGCTGGTGGCGCGCACTAGTGTCGGCCGTTCCGATCACCGCTTTGCTCGTTGGGCTGGTCGTCATCAATGTCTCGCAGGACGAAAAAGGGGTGAACGAAGTGGCAGAGGTGGACGCCGCCTTGCTCACGGACGATCTTCCGCCATCCGCTTATGCCGATCCGGGATTCCTTCAATTCCTCAAGACGTCCGCCAACCCAACCCACTGACCTTATTGCAGATTGCATGCCCACCAGCCCTTTGGATGCCCCCCGCCTGATGCCAGCCGCCGTGCTGGCTTTTGTCTTGCTGGGCGCGCTCGTCGCGGGCGGCTGGCAAGCCTGGACACAGGTGGGGATGGCACCGGTGGCGCCCATGCCGGCCGAGGCGCTGGCCAGCAAACACACAGCCCGCGGGCCGGAGCTTCGGGTTCAGGACCCTGACAGCGCGGGCTCGGGGCCTGCATGGCAATCGTTGACGGCCGCGCAGAAGGAAGCGCTCGCCCCCCTCGCTTCCCGCTGGAACCTGCTCAGCGAAGCGCAAAAACGGCGCTGGATCACGCTGTCCGCGAGCTTTCCCACCTTGTCGCCGCAAGAGCGCGAAAAGATGCTGGGGCGCATGACCGACTGGGCCAACCTCAGCCTTCAGCAGCGCAGTCAGGCCCGCTTGAACTACGCCGCCACCAAGAAACTGGCCGTGGATGACAAGTGGGCCCAGTGGGAAGCGTACCAAGCCCTTCCTACCGAGGAAAAGAAGCAGCTGGCGGCCCGTGCGGCCCCTCGGCCCACCGGCGCGGCCACGGCGATCCGGCCCGTGGCCCCTCGCAAGCTGGCCCGCGTTCCCGCCGCCGCGGTCGCGAATGCGAACCGGCCCAATCCCCCCAAGATTCCACCGGTGAGCGAGTTCCATCCGACCCAGGCATTGCCGGTATCGGTCCCCGCGGCCAGTGTGGCGCCCCCAGTGGAAACAGCCCCAATTTCGGTGCCGATCGCTGTTCCGTCGCCCCTGGCGCCACTGAGCGGCGCAGAGCCGGTGGCCGCCGAGGCAGCCCCCCCTGCCACGCCGCCCCAGGACAACACCCCGCTTCACCCGCCTCAGTGATACCGCCATGTCTGCTTCTCCGTCTCAGAGCACCATGGCCAGCCATGACGTTTCCGGCGCCGCGATGAACGGCACGACCCCTTCGCTGCGCCGTCGCATGGCTTGCTGGCTCTACGAGGGCATGCTGATGTTCGGAGTGGTGTTCATTGCCGGCTATCTTTTCGGCACGCTCAGCCAGACACGCAATGCGCTGGACAACCGCCATGCGCTCCAGGGATTTCTTTTCGTTGTCTTCGGCATCTATTTCGTTTGGTTCTGGGCCAGAGGACAGACGCTGGCCATGAAGACCTGGCACATCCGGGTGGTGGACCGGCTGGGACGGCCCATCACGCAGACCCGGGCCCTCGCGCGTTACGCGCTGAGCTGGCTGTGGTTTTTGCCGCCGCTGGCGGCCATGGCGCCGTTACAGCTGTCTGGTGGCGAGTCGGCGGTCATGCTGCTGGGATGGGTGGCGGTCTGGGCGTTGTTGAGCCGCTTTCAGCCGGAGCGGCAGTTCTGGCACGACATCTGGGCCGGCACGCGGCTCGTGCATTTCGAACACGCCAAAAAGTAAGCCGACAACTTCTTTTGCCGGATGCGATAACTGCCACACAGGCCGGCGAAAATGCCTGGCCTATGTCTGCCCCCTTCACACCCCACCCCCACAAAGCCCGCACCGGCCTGCACCGCCTGCGGCATGCCGGACAGTATTCGTTGCAGGGCCTTCAGGCCGGCTGGGGCGAGAAGGCTTTTCGGCTGGAGGCATGCATGGCCTTCGTGCTGCTGCCCGCAGCATTCTGGCTGGGCCGTGGCTGGTTGGAGGTCGCAGCGCTCGCCGGCACGGTGGTTCTGGTGCTGATCACCGAACTGCTCAACTCCGGCATCGAATCCGCCATCGATCGCATCGGTCCCGAGCTGCACGATTTGTCCAAGCGCGCCAAGGACATGGGCAGCGCTGCCGTCTTGTTGAGTGTGTTGCTGTGCTCAGGCGTCTGGGCCGCAGCCCTGTTTCAGAGGTTTTTCCATGGCTGAGCCATCTTTTTCCCTGTGCGTCTATCTGGGTTCGCGTCCGGGCGAGAACCCGTTGTTCACCGAATCGGCCATCGCTGTCGGCGAATGGATCGGCCGCCATGGTGGCCAACTGGTCTACGGCGGCGGTCGCAGCGGCCTGATGGGTACGGTGGCCGAGGCCACACGGCGGGCGGGTGGTCGCGTGCTGGGCGTGATTCCCCGGGCGCTCGTGGACAAGGAACTGGCCAACCGGGATTGCGATGAACTGCACATCGTCGAGACGATGCACGAGCGCAAGGCCATGATGGCCGAGCGCTGCAACGCGTTCCTGGCCCTTCCAGGCGGCATCGGAACGTTCGAAGAGCTGTTCGAGGTGTGGACGTGGCGCCAACTCGGCTACCACGACAAGCCCATCGGCCTGCTGAATGTGGATGGCTACTACGACGGGCTGCTGGCATTTCTGCAAACCAGCGTGGCCAGCGGGCTCATGAGCGACTGGCAGATGGGGTTGATGACGGCCTCCTCCGACCGCGAAAGCCTCCTGCAGTCCTTGGTCGAGGCCGCCGGCACGCAGGCCGCGCAGCCGGTTCCACTGCGGACGGTGATCTGATGCGCCGAGGGTGAATCTCGCCTGGCCTACCGGCAACGACCGTGCTGCCACCCAAGCGCGGCATCGACCATCAGACGGCGGCTTCGTCCAGGTCGCCCGTGCGGATGCGCACCACACGCTCCACGGCGGTGACGAAGATCTTGCCGTCGCCGATCTTGCCCGTGCGCGCCACGTTGACGATGGCGTCCACACAGCGGTCCACGTCGTCGGTCTTCACGACCACTTCCACCTTCACCTTGGGCAAAAAATCCACCACGTACTCGGCGCCACGGTACAACTCGGTGTGGCCCTTCTGGCGGCCGAAACCCTTCACTTCGGTGACGGTCAGGCCCGTCACGCCGCACTCGGCCAGGGCTTCGCGGACTTCTTCGAGTTTGAAGGGCTTGATGACGGCGGTGATCATTTTCATGGCGGAAACTCCTGGAAAGGTGAAATGCGAGGGATGCTCAAGGCCGCGTCGTCGTCGATCGCTCACGCCCGGAAACGGTTGGTGATGGGATAGCGCCAATCCTTGCCGAAGCTGCGGCGGCTGATGCGGATGCCCACCGGCGCCTGGCGGCGCTTGTATTCATTGAGCTGGATGAGGCGCGTCACGCGCTCCACGTCGGCCCGGTCGTAGCCGGCCTGCACGATGGCATCGATGGGCTCGTCGTTCTCCATGTACCGGGCGACGATCGCGTCGAGCACCTCGTAGGGCGGCAGGCTGTCCTGGTCCTTCTGGTCGGGGCGCAGCTCGGCGCTCGGCGGGCGCGTGATGATCCGTTCGGGAATGGGCTGCGCGCCGGTTCCGAAGGGGTCGTTGGCATTGCGCCAGCGCGCCAGCGAGAACACGGCCGTCTTGGCCACGTCCTTGATGACAGCAAAGCCTCCTGCCATGTCGCCGTAGAGCGTGCAGTAGCCGGTCGCCATCTCGCTCTTGTTGCCGGTGGTGAGCACCACCGCACCGAATTTGTTGGACAGCGCCATGAGCAATGTGCCGCGGATGCGCGCCTGCAGGTTTTCCTCGGTGGTGTCTTCGGGCAGGCCGGCGAACTCCTGGGCCAGCGCGGCCTTGAACGCCTCGAATTGCGGGGCGATCGAGATTTCGTCGTAGCGCACGCCCAGGCGCTCGGCCATGTCGCGCGCGTCGATCCAGCTGATGTCCGCGGTGTAGGGCGAGGGCATCATCACGGCGCGCACCTTTTCTGCGCCCAGCGCATCCACGGCGATGGCCAGGACCAGCGCGGAATCGATGCCACCCGACAGCCCCAGCAGCGCGCCGGGAAAGCCGTTCTTGCCGACATAGTCGCGCACGCCCATGACCAGCGCGCTCCACAGATCGGACTCCAGCGCGGGCAGCGGCGCGACCTCGGCCTTCAATTCGATCGCACCCTGCGCGACGTCCACGAGGACCGGAAAGCAGGCTTCCTCGAAGCCCGGCGCACGCGCGGCCACGAAACCGTTGGACTGCAGGGCGAAGGAGCGCCCTTCGAAGAGCACCTCGTCCTGGCCACCGACCAGGTGGGCATAGACCAGCGGCAGGCCGGTCTCCGTGACCCGCTCGCGCATGATCTGCTCGCGCTCGGCGCTCTTGCCCAGGTGGAACGGCGACGCGTTGATGGTGACCAGCAACTGCGCCCCCGCCTGCGCCGCCCGGCGGGCGGGGCCCTCGAACCAGGCGTCCTCGCAGATCAGCAGGCCGACGCGCACGCCCTCCACGTCAAAGAGGCAGGTGCCGTCGCCCGGCAAGAAGTAGCGCCGCTCGTCGAACACGTCGTAGTTCGGCAGTTCCTGCTTGAGGTAGGTCTGCTCGACCACCCCGTTGCGCAGCACGCTGGCCGCGTTGTAGCAAAGGCCTTCGCCATCCGCTTCGGCCCGCTGCGGATGGCCGACCACGATGGCCAAGCCCTCGAATCGCGCCGTCTCGCGCGCCACCGTTGCCAGCGCATCCTCGCAACCCGACAGAAAAGCGGGCCGAAGGTAGAGGTCTTCGGCGGCATAGCCGCACAGCGACAGCTCGGGCGTGAGCAGCAGGCGCGCGCCGGCAGCATGGGCTTGCTGGGCACAGGCGATGATCTTGCGGGCATTGCCCGGCAGATCGCCCACCACGAAATTGAGCTGGGCGACGCTGATGACGAATGGCATACGGGGATGGAAAAAGGACTCGGACGATTATGTCACCCGTGTCACGCACGGCAGCACCTCGTGCCACAAGGCCCTGCGTTATCCCCGCGGGCACTGGAAAACTCTGTGGATAAGTCGTGGCTTGCCCTGTAAGGCGAGCCTAAGTCCTTATCAGGGCTGAAGGAATGTCCCCGTGCCCTCTTTTTAGGCACCCGGGCCGGTGTGGATGCCATACCCGCCCCGCGGCGGCGCAGCCCGGTTTGGGCCATGATGGCGGCCACCTTCCAACGACCCGCACGCCGCCTTGTCCCAACCCGCCGATACCGCCTACGTCCTGCGCCTGCACCCGTCTCCTGACGACGTGAACGCCGATGCCTGGGACGCACTCCTGGCCGCCCAGCCCCACGCCACCCCCTTCATGCGCCACGCCTACCTTGCGGCGCTGCACAGCAGCGGCAGCGCGGTGCCGGAGACCGGCTGGACGCCCGTGTTCTGCACGCTCTGGCGGGAGGAGGTGCTGCAGGGCGCGTGCGCGGTGTATGCCAAGCCGCACTCCTACGGCGAATACGTGTTCGACCAGGGCTGGGCCGGCGCCTATGCGCGCCACGGCATGGACTACTACCCCAAGGCCGTCGTGGCCGTGCCCTTCACCCCCGTGCCCGGCGCGCGGCTGCTGGCCGTGGACGCGGCGGCGCGGCATGCGCTGGTGCGGGCGCTGGTGCAGTGGTGCGACGAGGCGGGCCTGTCGTCGCTGCACCTGCTGTTCACCGCGCCGCAGGACGTCGAGGCCGCGCAGGCGGCGGGGCTGATGCTGCGGCACACGGTGCAATTCCATTGGACGAACGCGGCGCACCCGTCCGGGAGCGAGGGGCCTGGGCCGATGGCCGACGCGAGCGGCGAAGCGCCCTCGCCTGCCGGCGAACGGCCGTTCGAATCCTTCGACCATTTCCTGGCGAGTCTGTCGCAGGACAAGCGCAAGAAGATCCGGCAGGAGCGGCGCCGGGTAGCCGACGCGGGCGTGGCGTTTCGCTGGATGCGGGGCACCGACATCACGACAGCCGACTGGGATTTCTTCTACCGCTGCTACGAGCGCACCTACCTGGAGCACGGCAACCCGCCCTACCTCACGCGCGAATTCTTCGCCCGCATGGCCGCCGACATGCCCGAGGCCTGGGTGCTGTTCATCGCCGAACGCGACGGCCACCCCATTGCTAGCATTTTGATAGCAGTCGGGGCAAGCGATACTAGGGCACAAGGCACAAAAGACCCGGAACTGGTGGCGTTCGGCCGCTACTGGGGGGCGCTGGAGCGGGTGGACTGCCTGCATTTCGAGGCCTGCTACTACCAGCCGCTGCAGTGGTGCATCGCGCACGGCGTGCAGCGCTTCGAGGGCGGAGCTCAGGGCGAACACAAGATGGCGCGGGCCCTGCTGCCGGTGCAGGCCACGAGCGCCCACTGGCTCGCCCATCCCGCTTTTGCCGAGGCCGTGGACCGGTTCCTGGAACGCGAGGGAGAAGGCGTGGCGCAGTACCTGGAGGAGCTGCAGTCGCGCAACCCGTTCAAGACGGGCCGGTGACCCGAAGCGCGTGAAAGCGCAGGCGCCCGACCCGGCCAGAACTGAGCCCGTGGCGGCGGCACAGCCCGCCGGGATCAGGAGCCAAAAGCCCCTTCAGCGCAATATCCACTAGGGCATATCGCTACAAAAAATATAGCAAACGCTGCTGACCTTGGCAGCGGGCTACGCCACGGCAGCCGAGCGCACCAGCCCCATCTCGGCGCTGCTGAGCAGGGATTCGATGTCCATCATGATGAGCATGCGCTCGCCGACGCTGGCAATGCCGGTGACGAATGCCGAGTCCACCTCGCCTTGGAACTGCGGCGCGGGCCGGATGGCCTCGGCCTGCAGGGGAACCACGTCGGCCACCGCATCCACGACGGCGCCCATCACCGTGCCGCCCACGTTGAGGATGATGACGACCGTGAAATCGGTGTACTCGGCCTGCGCGCAACGCAGCTTCAGCCGCAGATCGACGATGGGGACGATCACGCCGCGCAGATCGATCACGCCCTTGATGAAGTCCGGCGCGTGGGCCATGCGGGTGGGTTGCTCGTACGAGCGGATTTCCTGCACGCGCAGGATGTCGATGCCGTATTCCTCCTGCCCCAGACGGAAGGTGAGGTACTCCGCTGCGTTGGCGGCGGCACCCGTGGCATGGCGGGGAGAGGCGGAAGCGGGGGTCGACAGCATGGCAGGTCCTTCACAGATCAGGGTTCAGCACGCGCAGACGACCGTCTGGCGCGCGCGGCAATGGGCCAGCATATCAGCCGCGCTGTTACTTGTGCTGACATTTAGCCGATTTCACCTATTCAAAGAAGGCCATTGCTGTGCTAGCAACGGCCTGCCCTAGGGCTTGGGCAGCGCTGGTGGCGGCTTCCTGCGGCGGGACGGCGGGAAGCCCGGGGGCCTTCAAGAACCGGGCCGGCTGCCGGCCCTGTCCGGCGTGCCGACAGGACGGCCTCAGGCCGGCAGCAACGTGACGCCCGTCTTGGCCTGCAGCGCTTCGAAAGTCACGCCCGGCGCGAGTTCGACCACCTGCAGCCCCTTCGGCGTGACGTCCATCACGGCCAAGTCGGTGATGATGCGGTCCACCACGCCCACGCCGGTGAGGGGCAGCGTGCACTGGGGCAGGATCTTGAGGTCTTCGGTGCCGTCCTTCTTGCGCGCCACATGCTCCATGAGCACGATGACGCGCTTGACGCCGGCCACCAGGTCCATCGCTCCGCCCATGCCCTTGACCATCTTGCCGGGGATCATCCAGTTGGCCAGATCGCCCTTCTCGCTCACCTGCATGGCGCCGAGGATCGACAGGTTGATCTTGCCGCCCCGGATCATGGCGAACGACTGGTCGCTGCCGAAGATGGAAGAGCCCTTGATGGTGGTGACGGTCTGCTTGCCGGCATTGATGAGGTCGGCGTCCACGGCGTCTTCGGTGGGGAACGGGCCGATGCCCAGCATGCCGTTCTCGGACTGCAGCCACACTTCCTTGTCGCCCGTGAAATTGGCCACCAGCGTGGGGATGCCGATCCCCAGGTTCACGTAGAAGCCGTCTTCGAGTTCTTGTGCCGCGCGCGCGGCCATCTGGTCTTGGGTCCAGGGCATCTCAGGCTCCTTCTTTCTTGTTGACGGGCACCGTCACCGTGGGCACGGCTTCGCTGGTGGCAGCGGCCTGCGCGATCACGGCCTGGGCCTCGACCTTGGCGGCGGCGGCATCGACGGGCGCGGCGGTCACGGTGCGCTTTTCGATGCGCTTTTCAGGGTTGGGGTTGTGCACGATGCGGTGCACGTAGATGCCAGGCAGGTGCACATCGTCCGGCGCGATGTCGCCCGTCTCCACGACCTCCTCCACTTCGACGATGCAGACCTTGCCGGCCGTGGCGGCCGCGGGGTTGAAGTTGCGCGCGGTCAGGCGGAATTGCAGGTTGCCGGACTTGTCGGCGCGCCAGGCCTTGACGAGCGACACATCGGGTACCAGCGAGCGCTCCATCACATAGGTTTCGCCGTCGAATTCACGCAGTTCCTTGCCTTCGGCCACCATGGTGCCGACGCCGGTCTTGGTGAAGAAGGCCGGAATGCCGGCGCCTCCCGCCCGCAGCTTCTCGGCCAGCGTGCCCTGCGGCGTGAATTCCAGTTCCAGCTCGCCGGCGAGGTATTGGCGCTCGAACTCCTTGTTCTCGCCCACGTAGGAAGAGATCATCTTCTTGATCTGGCGCGTTTCCAGCAGCTTGCCGAGGCCGAAGCCGTCCACGCCGGCGTTGTTGGAGATGACGGTGAGGTCCTTGACGCCGCTGTCGCGCAGGGCGTCGATCAGCGCTTCAGGAATGCCGCAGAGCCCGAAGCCGCCGACGGCCAGCATCTGGCCGCCGGCCACGACGCCCTTGAGCGCCTCGGCCGCGGTGGGAAAAAGCTTGTTCATTGGAGACTCCTCAACATCAGGTTGGATGGCCGCTACGATACTACGTACCCCGCTACGTAGTTTTCCCTAAATACTTCCATGGATGTCGCCGATTACCGCCTCGCTTTCGAAATGGCCCCGGTGGGTCTGGTCATTTCGCGCAACCGCACCATGGTCGATTGCAATCGCCAGGTGTGCGAGATGTTCGGCGCCTCGCGCGAGGTGCTGATCGGCCAGTCCTTCCGGATTCTCTATCCCAGCGCGGACGAATACGAACGCCTGGGCAAGCACATGGAGCCCATCCTGAATGCGCGGGGCCACTATGCCGACAACCGCATCATGAAGCGGGCCAGCGGCGAG
Organism: Acidovorax sp. SUPP1855; assembly: GCF_030158955.1. Lineage (NCBI taxonomy): Bacteria > Pseudomonadati > Pseudomonadota > Betaproteobacteria > Burkholderiales > Comamonadaceae > Acidovorax > Acidovorax sp. SUPP1855. Next base: position 13,895 of record NZ_BQXI01000024.1, read on the forward strand.
GTGTTCTGGTGCCATGTCTCGGGCCGGGCGCTCAACCGCGAAGCCCCGCATGAATCGGGCATCTGGAGTTTCGAAGACCTCAGCTCGCAGCGGTCCGTCAAGGCCGAACTGACCGGCCGTGAGCGCGAGGTGGCGGCGCGGCTGCTGGACGGCCTGACCTCCAAGGAGATCGGCCGCGCGCTCGACATCAGCCACCGCACGGTGGAAATCTACCGCGCGCGCCTCATGCGCAAATACGCAGCCTCCACAGCGGCCGATCTGGTGCAGAAACTCATGGCGGGATGACGGCCGGCAGTCAGGGATACCCTACTAACACTTGCTTTCATCTGCGCTCCCTGGGTGGGGTACCGCGGCAAAGGGGTGGCGGATACCGTCTGCGCATCCCAACCTGCCCGTCGGCGGTGTGGCGCATGGTGCGCGGCACTGCAGAGGGCGACCCATTCCAAAACCATGCCCACCAGTTCCCATTCGCTCCGCGCGGTAGCCGCTTTTGCCGCCCTCGCCGCACTGACCGCAGCCTCCCTGACCGCGTGTGGCGGCGGCGGAGGCGGAGGCGACGTGACCACTCCGCCCGGCGGCACCCCGGCGCCGGCGCCCACGCCGGCACCCGCCCCATCGCCATCGCCATCGCCGGCACCATCACCCGCTCCGGCACCGGCCCCCACTCCCGCCCCCGCACCTTCGGGCAGCAGCTCCGCCGCCTGCTACAACGCGGCGGACTTCAACGAGGGAACCGTGCTCGTCGAAGAGGGCCTCACGAAGATGGACGGGCAACCCGACCTCACGACCACCAGCACCACGACGACTGGAGGCCGGCAGGATTTCGCGGGCGCGAAACCGGTCATGTTCACGCCGCAGTCCACCGGTTCCCTCGGCAACAACCGGCTGTTCCGCGACCGCACGGCCAGCAGCGAACTGGCGTATGGCGTCGTCTCCGACACGTCCACCCAGGTGCTGACGCAGGTCTACGATCCACCCGTGTCCACGCCCTTGGACATGCAGCCCGGCCAGACCGTTCAGCGGGACCACAAGAACCAGTTCACGATCGTGCCCAAGGCGGGCTCGGCGCCCAGCTCCTATTCGGAAACCGTGGAAGACCAGTTCACGTACGTGGGCAGGGAGTCGCTGCAGACCGCCATGGGCACCTTCAACGTCTGCAAATTCAACAACGACTTCGTCACGGTGGGGCCGACCGGGCGCGCCGTGGCCAACTTCCAGACCTGGGTGGTCGCAGAAGGCCCTTACCAGGGCCGGACGATCAAGATCGCCACGTCCAGCTCCAACGGCAGGCCCTCGACTTACGAGGTGACGAAGATCACCTATACCCCAAAATAAGGCGCGCAGGCGGGCCGCAGGACGGTGGCGGGCGGCCGGTTCGGAACCGGCATGCCTGCCCCGCCCGGCTGAACCCACGCGCTCAGTGGAGTTTCAGCCGTCCGGACACGCGCTGCTGCAGCAGCCGCGCCAGGGCGAGCACGGCCGTCTTGCCCAGGCCCAGGATGGCCCGGTGGTGGTTCAAGTGCAAGGAGATGTACATCCACTTCGCGATGAGGCCTTCCACGAAGAAGTTGCGTCCCATCAGGCCTCCCATGAGGTTGCCCACGCCCTTGTTATCGCCCAGCGACACCAGCGAGCCGAAGTCGCGGTACACGAACGCCTCGGTCACCTCGCGCTCGCGCAGCATCGCGCCCAGCACCTTGGCCAGGTAGTCGGCTTGCTGGTGCGCGGCCTGGGCCCGCGCCGGCACGGTCTTGCCACCCTCCCACGGGCAGGCGGCGCAGTCGCCGAAGGCATAGACGCCGGGCACCGAGGTGCGCAGACGGTCGTCCACCACGAACTGGTTCAGGCCGTTCACGGCCAGCCCCATGCGGGCGTTGGCATCGGCGGCCTTGATGCCCGCGGCCCAGACGATCATTTCGGCGGGAATGCTGCCTTCGGAGGTGACCAGCGCGCCACGGCGCACCTCGGTCACACGCGTGCCGGTGCGCACGTTGACCTGCTTGCGCTCCAGTGCCAGCCGGGCCTGGGCCGATATCTTTTCTGGCAAGCCGCCCAGGATGCGCGGGCCGCCTTCCACCAGGGTGATGTCGAGCCGAAAGCGCTGGCCGTCGCCCATGCTCTCCTGCAGTTCGGCATGGGCCTCCAGCAGTTCGGCCGACAGTTCCACCCCGGTCGCCCCACCGCCCACGATGGCCACGCCCAGCGCACGGCTCTCGGAGAAAGAGGCACGGGCGCACGCGGCCAGCCAGTCGGCATGGAAACGCTGCGCATCGCGCACGTTCTCCAGCAGGTACGCGTGCTCCACGCCGGGCGTGCCGAAGGCATTGGAGCCGCTGCCGATCGCCAGCACCAAGCGCGTGTAGCTCACGGTGCGCCGGGGCACCACGGCTTCACCCTGCGCATCGCGAATCTCGGACAAGGTGATGCCTTTGCGCTCGGTGTCGAGGGCTGCCATCTCGCCCATGGCAAAGCTGAAATGGTTGCGCCGGGCCAGCACGGTGTAGGAGAGCCCTTCCTGGTGGGCATCGAGCGTGCCGGCGGCCACCTCGTGCAGCGTGGGCTTCCAGATGTGGAATGGGCTGCGGTCCACCAGCAGCACCTTCTCCCGCCCTACCCGGGGCCCCAGGCCCCGCCCGAGGCGTGCCGCCAATTCCAGGCCGCCCGCGCCGCCGCCAACGATCACGATGTCGAAATGCATTCCATCTCCCGCTTTTTGTGCGATGCAGCAAGTTTAGGGCGCGCAGGCCTTCCCCGCGCCCAAAAGGGCTCCTTTGCCGCACGCGGATGCGAAAAAGCCCGCGGCGTCGAAGCCCCGGGCTTTTCTCGAAGAAAGCGCGCCGGCTCAGCAGAGCCGACGCGGCAGGTCAGGCCAGATCGAAGCGATCGAGTTCGGTGACCTTGGTCCAGGCTGCTACGAAGTCGTCCACGAACTTGCGCTTGGCGTCCGCTCCGGCGTACACCTCGGCTTGGGCCCGCAGCAGCGCGTTGGAGCCGAACACGAGGTCCACGCGCGTGCCGGTCCACTTGACCTCGCCGGTCTTGCGGTCGCGGCCTTCGAACACCCCTGGGTCCTGGGCCGAGGCCTTCCACTGTGTGCCCATATCGAGCAAGTTGACGAAGAAGTCGTTGGTGAGCGCGCCGGGCGTTGCGGTCAGGACACCGTGGCGGGTTTCATTGGCATTGATGTTGATCGCACGCAGCCCGCCGACCAACACCGTCATCTCGGGCGCAGTCAACGTCAGCAGCTGGGCCTTGTCGATCAGCAACACCTCGGCAGGCACGCTGTAGCGGCGCTTTTGGTAGTTACGGAAACCGTCTGCCACGGGTTCGAGCACGGCGAACGATTCCACATCGGTCTGGTCCTGCCGCGCGTCGGTACGGCCCGGGGAGAACGGTACCGTGACCTCGAAGCCCGCGCTCTGGGCCGCCTGCTCTACGCCTGCGGCCCCCGCCAGCACGATCAGGTCGGCCAGCGAGATGCGCTTGCCCCCTGCGGCGCCGCGATGGAAGTCGCTCTGGATGCCTTCAAGCACCTGGAGCACCCGGGCCAGTTGCGCCGGCTGGTTGACGTCCCAGTCCTTTTGCGGCGCCAGGCGGATGCGGGCGCCATTGGCGCCGCCGCGTTTGTCCGAACCGCGGAAGGTGGATGCCGAAGCCCAGGCCGTACCCACCAGTTCGGACACCGACAAGCCGGAGGCCAGGACCTGCGCCTTGAGGGCCGCCACATCGGACGCCTCGACCAGCGGATGGTCCACCGCGGGAACGGGGTCTTGCCAGATCAGCACTTCCTTCGGCACTTCGGGGCCGAGATAGCGGGCGCGCGGCCCCATGTCACGGTGCGTGAGCTTGAACCAGGCCCGTGCAAAGGCTTCGGCGAAGGCCTGGGGGTTGTCCAGGAACCGGCGCGAGATTTTTTCATAAGCCGGGTCCATGCGCAGTGACAGGTCGGTGGTCAGCATGGTCGGCAGGCGCTTCTTGGTGGGGTCGTGCGCGTCGGGGATGATGGCTTCGGCGTTCTTGGCCTGCCATTGATGCGCGCCGGCCGGGCTCTTGGTGAGTTCCCATTCGTACTTGAACAGGTTCTCGAAGAAGTTGTTGCTCCACTGCGCGGGCGTGGTGGTCCAGGTCACTTCCAGGCCGCTGGTGATTGCATCGCCGGCCTTGCCGGAGCCGAAGCTGCTGGCCCAGCCCAGGCCCTGCTGCTCGATGCCTGCGGCTTCGGGCTCAGCCCCCACATGGTCGGCGGCACCGGCACCATGGGTCTTGCCGAAGGTGTGGCCGCCGGCGATCAGGGCCACGGTTTCCTCGTCGTCCATCGCCATGCGGCCGAACGTTTCTCGGATGTCGTGCGCAGCGGCGATCGGGTCGGGATTGCCTTCGGGGCCTTCCGGGTTCACGTAGATCAGGCCCATCTGGACCGCGGCGAGGGGGTTTTCCAGGTTCCGTCCCTGGCTGTCCGTGCGGTCGGTTTCCTGGCCGTGCATGGCGGGGTCGGCCACCAAGGTGCCGTCGCCGGGGGCACCCTTGCCGTAGCGGGCGTCGCCACCGAGCCATGTCTTCTCGCTGCCCCAGTACACGTCCAGGTCAGGCTCCCACGTGTCTTCGCGGCCGCCCGCGAAGCCGAAGGTCCGAAAGCCCATGGTTTCCAGCGCGACGTTACCGGTCAGCACCAGCAGGTCGGCCCAGGAAATTTTTTGACCGTACTTTTGCTTGATGGGCCAGAGCAGGCGGCGCGATTTGTCGATGTTGACGTTATCGGGCCAGCTGTTGAGCGGCGCGAAGCGCTGCTGCCCACGGCCCGCACCGCCACGGCCGTCGCCCGTGCGGTAGGTGCCGGCGGCGTGCCACGCCATCCGGATGAACTGCGGGCCGTAGTGTCCGAAGTCGGCCGGCCACCAGTCCTGCGAGTCGGTCATGAGCGCGCGCAGGTCTTTCTTCAGGGCTTCGTAGTCGAGCTTCTTGAACTCTTCGGCGTAGTTGAAGCTGCCGCCCAGGGGGTCGGACTTGGACGAATGCTGGTGCAGCAGATCCACGCGCAACTGGTTGGGCCACCAGTCCTTGTTGATGGTTCCACCATTGACGGCGGCGGCATGGAACGGGCACTTGGTCTCTTGGCTCATGGGGCATTCCTCTTGCGGCTGATTGATGGGTGAATGCTAGAGAAAAGGCTCCCGCCGGAAAAGGCAATTAATCACATGCCTGGAATAGTTTTTCAAAATGGAGAGGGGCCGTCCGATGCGGCGGCTTGCGCTGTGGTGGCCTGCCAGCCGGTGAACCTGCGGCGCAGCCACTCCAGAAGATCGTCCACATAGGTGAACACCACCGGCACCACGAGCAGGCTGAGAAGCGTCGATGTGATCAGCCCCCCGATCACGACGATCGCCATCGGCTGGCGAAAGCTCGCCTCCGCGCCCAGTCCGATGGCGTTGGGCAACATGCCCGCCCCCATTGCGATGGTCGTCATGATGATCGGCCGGGCGCGCTTGTGGCAGGCATCGATCAGGGCTTCGAACCGGTCCATCCCGTGCACGCGCCGGGCCATGATCGCGTACTCGACCAACAGAATCGAGTTTTTAGTCACGATCCCCATGAGCATCAGTAGCCCGATCACCGCCGGCATCGAGAACGACTGCTGCGTCACCAGCAACGCGAAAAGAGCGCCCCCCAACGCGAGCGGCAATGCACACAGGATGGTGGCGGGCTGCAGGAAATCATGGAACAGCAGCACCAGCACCGCGTAGATGCAGAAAATGCCGATACCCATCGCCACTCCGAAGCTGCTGAACAACTCGGACATGCGCTGCAGCTCCCCTTGCTCGACCCGCTTGACGCCGGCTGGCAGCGATTGGAGGGCGGGCAACATGGCTGCCTCCCGCTCGACGTCGCCGATCTGCCGCCCGGCCAGCTCGACGCTGAGGGTGATGTTTCGCAAGCGGTCCAGCCGCGCGATCTGGGAGGGACCGCTGCCAATGGAGATGTCCGCGACCGATCCCAGGCTCACCGTGCCCTGGCCACCCTGGATCCGCAACTGCGCCACGGCGTCCAGATCCTCGCGGACGGCCGGGTCCATGCGAACGCGCACGGGTATCTGGCGCTCCGGCAGATTCAGCTTCGGGAGCGCGGTAGCGTAGTCGCCATAGGTGGCGAGACGCACGGCGTCGGCCAGTGTCTCTGTGGTGACGCCCAGCGCCGCGGCCCGTGCCGGGTCGGGACGCAACTGGATCTCCGGCCTTTGCAAGGCTGCACTCGACGTGACGTTGCCGATCCCCCGAAGGGTACGCAATTGCGTTTCCGCCTGCAATGCTGCCGTGGCAAGGGCTGAGGGATCATTTCCGGCCAGTGTGATCTCCAGCGTTTCGCCATTGCCGCCACCGCCAACGGCAATGCGGGCCCCGGGCACCGCCACGAGCGCCTGCCGGATTCTGGCCTCCACCGCCGACTGCTTGAGCTTGCGCTCGCCGCGGGGAACCAACTCCGCTGTCAGCGTCGCGCTGCCCACGTCGGCCGAAGCGCTTGCGCCCGCACCGTCTCCACTGGTCGCGGTGCCGGCGGATATGAACACACCGCTGACTTCCGGTATGGCGCGCAGCAGTTCTGCCGCATGCTGGCTTGCGTCCACCGTGTCCTGCAAGGTGCTGCCTGGCGCCAGGGTCAGGCTGATGCGCGACTGCGCCTTGTCCTGCGCCGGAATGAATCCGGTCGGAAGCAAGGGGATCATCGCCAATGAAAGCATGAAGAAGACCATCGCCGCACGTACCGCGAGCCTTCGGCGCGACAGCACGGAACGGACCCATCCCAGGTATCGGGCCATAAGGCGCCCATCGGGCTGCGTGTGGTCCCCCGGCGGGGCCGGCTTCAGCAGATAGGCGGCCATCATGGGGGTGAGTAGCCGGGCCACCAGCAAGGACGCCAACACAGCCACCGAGGCCGTGATGCCGAACTGGCGGAAGATCTTTCCGGGAATCCCGCCCATGAACGCGGTGGGGAGAAACACCGCCACCAGCGTGAACGTCGTGGCAATCACCGCCAGCCCGATCTCGTCGGCTGCCTCCATCGCCGCTTCATAGGGAGTCTTGCCCATTTTCAGATGCCGCGCGATGTTCTCGATCTCGACAATCGCGTCGTCCACCAGAATGCCCACCACCAGCGCCAACGACAGCAGCGTGACGGTGTTCAGTGAATAGCCAAGGAGCGCCATGAACCCGAACGTGGGAATGATGGAGAGCGGCAGTGCGGCGGCCGAGACCAGCGTGGAGCGCCAATCGCGCAGGAACCACCATACGACCAGGATCGCGAGAACGGCGCCTTCCATCAAAAGGTGGATCGAGCCTTCGTAGTTCTCCTGGATGGGGGTCACCGTGTTGCTGGCCTCGGCGATCTTCACTCCGGGATGGCCTTGCGCGAAGCGCTCCACGGCAGCGCGCACGCTGTCGGCCACGCCCACGTCGGAATAGCCTTTGGAGCGGGTGACCTGAAAGCCGATCATCGATTGGCCGTCCCGGAACGCGAGGGTGCTCCGGTCCGCATGGGTGTCGGTCACACGCGCAATCTGGTCCAGCCGGACGTAGCGGCCTTCAGCAAGCGGAATGCTGACAGCGGCGATCTCTGCGGCCGAGCCCACCGTCGCGATGGTTCGGCTTGACTGGCGCTGGTCGCCAATGGTGCCTTGCCCGCCCGAACTCTCGCGTTGAACGGCCTTGAGGCGTGAGGACACGTCGGACGGAGCAACGCCGAGTCCGGCCATCAGCGACGGGTCGAGGTCCACATGCACCTCGCGGTCGATGCCGCCGACACGCGCCACCGATGCCACGCCCTTGACGGCCACCATCGCCTTGGAAACCTCGTTGTCCACGAACCACGAGAGGTCCTTCTCGTCCATCTGGCTGGATGCGATGGTGTAGGTCAAGATGGGCGAGCCGGACGAAGTCAGCTTGGACACCATCGGCGATGCCATGCTGGCCGGCAGCTCGGCCCGCGCGCCATCGACAGCATTGCGGACTTCGCTCAATGCCACCTCGCTGTCCTTGTCGATAAGGAAGCTGACGCTGATGCGGACCGACCCGTCGGTGATGGTGGTCGCGATGTGATCCAGTTGCGTCAGCGACGCCAGCTTGTCCTCGATCTTGCGCGCCACTTCGGTTTCCAACTGGGACGGCGCTGCGCCTTCCAGCGAAGCCGTCACCTGGATCGTGGGCAGATCCATATCGGGGAAGTCCTGGATCTCCAGCCGGTGAAAGCCGACGGTCCCCAGCACGGTCAGCAGGAAGAACAAAAGGAGTGCAGGAACCGGGTTGCGAATCGACCAGGCGGAGAAGTTCATCGGTCGCCTCCGGCCGGCGCTGGACGGGCATCCACCGATGCCACCGTGACCGAAGCACCTTCGGACAGGAATGCTCCGCCGCTGGCCACGACGCGCCATCGGGGCTCCAGGCCGGACACGACCTCCACCCGGTCGCCGTGGCGCCGGCCCACGGTGATCACCCGGCTGGTGGCGCGCTGCTGGTCGTCCAGGACATACACGTACGAACGCCCGTCCCGCAACACAATGGCGGATTGGGGCAACGTGATGGCGGCCCTGCTGCCCAGGTCGATCGTGCCGCTGGCGAATTGCCCTGCCTGGGCACCCTGTCCGGGAGCCAGGCTTACGTAGACCGTTCCACGGCCGGTCGTGGCGCTCAACGTGGGCGATACCAGCCGCACCGTCCCATCTGCGTTCATCCCGCTCGGCAGCACGAGGCGTGCCCCCTGCCCCACCCTGACGTTGGCCAGTTGGCGGGCATCCAGTTCAGCGCGCCATTCCACACGCCCCTGGCGCACCAGACGAAACAGCTCTGCTCCGGCGTTAACGACGTTGCCCAGCACCGCGGACCTGGAGGCCACCACACCGTCGTCCGCGGCTACGATCCGGGTGTGCGACAGCTTCAGCCGCGCGCTTTCCAGGTCGGCCTGCGCGGAGGCCAGCGACGCCTGCGCCGTCGCTTCGTTCGCGCGGTATTCATCCATCTTCTGTGGCGCCAACGCGCCGGCCACGTCCACGGCCTGGGCCCTTCGCAGGTTGGTGCCGGCCTGCCCGAGGCTTGCGCGGGCCTGCGCCACCAGCGCTTCCTGCTTGCGCAGTTCCGCCTTCACCGTGCCATCGGCGAGCCGCGCCATCAACTGCCCACGCCGAACGGTGCTGCCCACATCCACCAGCAGTTCCGCAATGCGCAGCCCGCTGGTCTCGGGGCTGACGATGATCTCCTGCCAGGCCGCCAGCGCGCCGCTGGCTTGCAGTGGCTGCGGCCAGGTTTGCGTTTCAGCGCTGACGACCTGGACGGTCAATGCACTGGCGCTTTCACTGCCCTGGCCTTGGGTGCGGGCTGCGGGTGTGCCGGCAACGCCGAGAGAGACCCTCCATGCGAATCCCGCGGCAAGCACCGCGGCCGCGACGACGCCTGCGAGGACCCGTTTTCGATTCGACAGCGCTTTGCTGATCATTGGGAAGCTCCGATTTGCAAGGCGGCATCGCCGGAAGGGGCTGCCAGGATGCCGGGGCGCCAGTCCCCTCCCAACGCCTTGTAAAGGGCGATCCAGTACGTCACGCGATCTCTTTGCAAGCCGATCAGTTCGATCTGCGTGGAAAGTGCCTGACGCCTCGATGCCTCAAGGTCGAGCAGGCTGGTCGTGCCGGCGCGCCACTGCGCTTGCGCCGCGACCAGATACCGCCGGTATTCCTGGGCGGCAAGTTCTGCCTGTTCCGTGCGCTTTGCAGCGCCGTCCAGGCGGACCAGGGACTGCTCGACCTCCTTTACGGCAGTCCGGACCCCTTGCTGCCAGTCGGCATGCGCGGCCCCGTAACCCGCCCGTGCGCTGTCCACTGCGGCGCGCCTTCGCCCCGCGTCGAAGAACGGCACGGACAACGTGGGGCCGAACGACCAGGTGTTCATCGAAGAGGTTGCACCCAGCGCGGACACGCTGATGGAACCGGAGAGCGAAAGGCTTGGATAGAGATCGGCCTGCGCTACGCCGATCTCGGCACTCGCCGCGGCGAGCTCGCGTTCAAGCGAAGCCAGATCCGGCCGCTGGCGCAGCGCTTGCGCCGGTATGCCGCGAACTTCGATGCCCTCTGGCCGCGGCATCTCGGCCCGACCCTGAGCCAGCTGGGTGAGCAGCTCGGACTCCTCGGTCCCCGTCAAGTCCACCAGCGACTTCACCAGCAGTTTGCACTGTGCGCGTTGAGCCAGCGCAGCGGATGCGGTGCTAGCCAGACTCGCGCGGGCCAATGCCCCGTCCGAGCTGGCCGTCAGGCCGGCATGCACCAGGGACTCGGTGGCCCTGGCGGTTTCGTTCATGGAGGTGAGCTCTTCTTCGTAGGCACTGGCCAGCAATCCACAGGCACGGTACTGCACATAGTTGTCCGCGACTTCGGCCGCAAGCGACACGCGCGCGTCGTGCCAGTCGCTCTCGCGCGCCTCCAGCCGGGCCCTGGCAGATTCCACCCCGCGCCGGACCTTGCCGAACAGGTCGATCTCCCACGACGCGTCCAGTCCCGCACTGCGGACCGTGGCGACGCTCCCGGACTGCTGCGTGCCACGCGTCACTGAGGTCTGCCCGCTCACGGCGGGCAGGCCCGAGGTGCTTGCGCTGGACAGCGTCGCCCGTGCCTTTTCGATGTGGGACCATGCCTTGGCCAGGGTGGGACTGGCGGACTCGGCAGAACGCAGGAGCAGGGTCAGCACCGGATCGTCGAACTGGCTCCACCAGTCACCGAGCAACGCACCCCGACCTGCCTGGGGAAGCGGAGCATGCCATGCGGACGGCGCCGCAGGAGCAGGCTGCGCATGCATGGTCGGGGCCGACGACGGCACACCCGCCCAGCAAGGCGGCAAGGCCGAGTGCGAGAAGCGGGATGGAAGGCCGCCAGCCGGCGGTTTGCGAGGTATGCATGCGGTCCTGAAGGGTCAGAAAGCATGGTAGGCAGCGCGAATGTCAACCAGCGTTGACGAGCGTTAAGCTGGGTAAAGAACCGGGGTGCACTGGCGGGCGCAAGCGCCATTGGAGCGATACTGCGGCGCACGATGATCCCGGTCCTGCTCGTTGATGACGACCTCGAACTCACGGCAATGCTGTCACAGTACCTCGTCCGCGAGGGCTTCGACGTACAAGCCGTGCACGACGGCCAGGCCGGCTTGGCGGAGGCCTCTTCCGGGCGCTACGCCATAAGGTGCCGGTGCTGATGCTCACGGCGCGCGGCGACAACGTCGACCGCATCGTCGGGCTCGATATGGGTGCCGACGACTACGTTCCCAAACCATGCACCCCCGGTGAACTGGTCGCCCGCATCCGCGCCATCCTGCGGCGCACGCAGGCGCGCGATGCGGCCGCGCCCAGCACCGGCCCACGCGCCCTGGAAGCCGGCCCGCTGATGCTGTCACCGGCCAACCGGCAAGCCACGTGGCACGGCAACCCCCTGGAACTGACCGGCACGGAATTCAATTTGCTGGAGGTGCTGGCGCGCCACGCGGGTCAGTTGGTGAACAAGCAGGAGATTTCGCTGCAGGCGTTCGGCCGTCCGCTGGCGCGGTTCGACCGGCGCATCGATGTGCACATCAGCAGCATTCGCCAGAAGCTCGGCACCCGGCCTGACGGCGAATCCTGGATCCAGAGCGTGCGCGGGCTGGGCTATCAGTTACTGGAGGACTGACGGATGGCCACGCGCCGCATCGGCCGGCTGTTCTGGAAATTGCTGCTCGCACTTTGGCTGAGCATGGTGCTCTCTTTCGCGGGCACGCTGGCCTACATCACCCTCATGGGACGCCCTCCGCTGCCAGACGGGGACGGCACCTTTGGCTTTGTCCCTTTCGTGCCGTTGATCTCGGCGATGGCGGCCGTTCTCATCATCGGTCCGGCGCTGGCTTGGTACCTTTCGCGTCCGCTGCGCCACTTGCGCTGGGCTTTGCGCAGGGCGGCCGAAGGCCGGTTCGACACGCGCGTACAGCCCCTCATGGACGGGCGGCGTGACGAGATCGCCGACCTGGCGCAGGAGTTCGACAGCATGGCGTCGCAGTTGCAGCACATGAGCGAGTCGCGCCAGGTGCTGCTGCACGACATTTCCCACGAGTTGCGCTCCCCACTCTCCCGGCTGCAGGCCGCCATTGGCTTGCTGCGGCAGGACCCCTCCCAGACGGAGGCGATGGTCGAACGCATCCAGCGCGAAAGCGATCGGCTCGATGTGCTGATCGAGGAACTGCTGACGCTGCACCGCCTGGAGGCGCCGGCTGGCTTGGCGCGCGAAACCGTCGACGTGATCGAACTCCTGCACGCCATTGCCGAAGATGCCGATTTCGAGGCCCGGCCGCTGATGTCTCGCCAGGTCCACATCGATGCGCCCGGACAGTTTGTGGTGCGGGTCAATGGTGAACTGCTCTACCGCGCCTTCGAAAACGTGATTCGCAATGCGGTGAAGTACACGGCGCCCGGCACGGTGGTCGAGATTCACGCTGCGGTCAGTGCACAGAGCGGCCAACTGGTGACCACGGTTCAGGACCGGGGGCCTGGCGTGCCCGCCGCCATGCTGCGCAGGATCTTCGATCCGTTCACCCGCGTCGAAGGGGGCGAATCCGTGCGTGGCGTGGGCTTGGGCCTGGCCATCGCCCTTCGCTCCATGGAACTGCATGGCGGCCGCATTCAAGCCAGCCTGCGCGACGGGGGTGGACTGGTCATGACGCTGTGGCTACCTGCCACACCAGACCCGACCGCCGACTAAGCACCCGTGGCTGAGGTCTCGCTTAGGGCATGCAACCGGGGGGGCGTGCTCTGCCCCTTCATTCAGATGGCAGCAACGGGCCCCGCGCCGGTGTGCAGCGGCAGCCCCGATGCCTCCATTTCCGCACGCAGGATACGACCATGGGTGGAGTCGGTCACATACAGCGTGCCCAGGTCCGCACCGCCGAACGCCACGTTGGTGATGGAGCTTCCCGCCACACCGCGCAGCACCTGCACCGGCTCGGCCCGGGCATTGAGCACCCAGACCCAGCCAAGGCCGGGATTGGCCACCAGCAAACGGCCTTGCACATCCACCGCCAGTCCGTCCGGGCCGCTCGGCCCGTAGGAGGTGAAGAACTGGCTCACCTTGGCCACGCTCCCGTCGGGCAACAGCGGGACGCGCCAGACGCAATTGCCACGCGTCACGGCAAGGTAAAGCACGCGGCCATCCGGCGACAGTGCCACGCCGTTGGGGCTGGGCACATTGTTCAGCAGCAGATCGAGCTGGCCGTTCGGACGCAGGCGGTACAGGCGGCCCGACGGGTCGTGCAGGCCACTCTGGCCCTGGTCGGTGAAGTAAAGGTTGCCTTCGGCATCGAACACCAGATCGTTCACGCCCTTGAAGCGCTCGCTGTTGCGGCGCTCCAGGTAAGGCGTGACGGTACCGCTCGCCACATCCAGTCGCACCAGACCGTTCTTGTAATCGGTGATGAGCAACGTGCCGGCGTCCAGGAACTTCATGCCATTGGGCTCGCCGTCGTACTCCGCGATCAGGCTCCAGCCGCCCTGCGGGTCGATGCGGAAGATGCGCCCCCATGGAATGTCGGTCACGTACAGGTGGCCGGCGGTATCGAACACCGGGCCTTCGAGGAATGAATCGGTGATGGTGCCGCCGCGGTTGGCATCGGCCCATGCGCTGCGCGCCGGGCGTCGGAACGCATCGGGCAACGAGGTGAACGGCTCCAGTTCACGGACCTGTGGGGCCTGTAGCAAGAACATGGGATCGGCTTTCTTTGAAGAAGGACCCGTCCCGGCGAAATCCTGGGCCAGGGCGGGAAACGGAATGCGATTTTCAGACGGCTTCGAACCCGTACAGCTGCGCAGGGTTGTCCACCAGGATGCGGTCCATCGCCGCGGCCTGCGACCCTGTCCAGGCGTGCAGCAGATCCACCAGATCGGCATCGTTCACCGTGCCGGGCGGCTCGGTGGTGTGGGGCCAGTCGCTGCCCCACACCAGCCGCTCGGGCGCGGCCTGCACCAGCGCGCGGCCCAGAGGCAGCGTGTCGTCATAGGTCGGGCCTCGCGCCTTGGAACGCATGTAGGCACCGGAAAGCTTGACCCAGGTATTGCCCCCGTCGAGCAGCCGGTGCAGCACGCCGTAGGCCTGGGCGGACGGGCCTTCGGCCGGGTCGATGCGGCCCAGATGGTCGATCACCAGCGGCACGGGCAACGCCTGCAGCACCGGCCGCAGTGCGACGATCTGATCCGCATCCGCGAAGACCTGGATGTGCCAGCCACCACAGTGCGGATGGCGCGCGACCCGGCTCGCCAGCGTGGTGAGCATCTCGGGCGTGGTCGCACCCCAGGACTGCGGCGATACGAAGTTCACCCGCAGGCCGCGCACGCGGCGCGCGGCCAGGTGTCCCAGTTCGGCATCGCTCACGCCCGCGCCCACCACCGCCACGCCCCGCGCGGTGTCGCCGAGCTGCTCCAGGGCATCCAGCGTGCAGGCGTTGTCCGTGCCATAGGTGGAAGGCGTCACCACCACCGAACGCGCCGTGCCCAGGCGCCGCTGCAGCCGCCGGTAGGCCGCCACCGGCGCATCGGGCGGCAAGCGCTTCCAGTGCACCGACGGTGCAAAGCGCGGATCGAAAATGTGCATGTGGCTGTCGCATGCCATCGCAGGCAGCAAGCGCGACGGGCGGCTCACCCCCGCGGAATGCGGCACTGGTGCGGGAATCGCAGGCAGGTGCATGGTGCCCGTCAGTCCAGTTTGATGTCGCCCTTACGCACCACCTCGCCCCACTTGGCGTCTTCCTTCTTGAGGAAGGTGACGAACTCCGCGGGCGTGGAACCGATCGCCTGGGCGCCCAGATCCGCGAGGCGCTGCTTCACCTCGTCTTCCTTCAGCACCTCGACCAGTGCCTGCTGCAGCTTGGCGGCCACCGGCTCCGGTGTGCCCGCGGGCAGGAACACGCCGTTCCATTCATAGGCCTCATAGCCGGGAATGACGGTCTCGGCCACCGTGGGCACATCGGGCAGGCGCTTGGACCGCTCGGGGGCCGATACCGCCAGTGCACGCAGTTTGCCACCCGACACCAGCGGGTACGAGGCCGCGATGGTGCCGAACATGAAGTCCACCTGCCCGCCCATCACATCAGCGATGGCGGGACCACCACTCTTGTAGGGCACATGCACCATGTCCAGTTGCAGCTTCTGGCGGAACAGCTCCGCCGCCAGCCGCTGCACGGTGCCGCTGCCGCCCGACGCGAAGTTCAGCTTGCCAGGCTCGGCTTTCGCCTTGGCGATCAGGTCGTTCACGTTTTTGAAGGGCGAGTCGGCCTTCACGATCAGCGCGTTCGGAGCCAGCAGCACCAGGGACAGCGGCTGCAACGCCGTGCTGGCATAAGGCATTTTGGGAAACAGGTGCGGATTGATGGAATACGGCGTAGCGTCGTACAGCATGGTGTAGCCGTCGGCAGTGGCCTTGGCCACATAGCTCGCGCCGATCGTGCCGCTGGCGCCGGCCTTGTTGTCCACGATCACGCTGGCACCCAACCGGGCGCCCATGCGCGTGGCCAGCACACGGGCCACGGCATCGGCAGCACCACCCGGGGCGTAGGGCACGACGATCGTGATCGGGCGGTCCGGGAAAGCGGCCTGTGCCACGGTGGCGGCAAAGGCGCAGGCGGCGATCAGGGGGGAGATGACAAAAGCACGCATGAGGTCTCCTGGTTCGAATGGCAAAGCGACAGAGAAAAAGAAACCGCAACCCGCCGCGAGCCCCGCGGCCCGGGCCCAGGACAGTTGCGTTGGAAGGCACGCCGGTGGTCAGTCGGCCTTGAGATTCAGGTCGAGGGCAATCTGCGTATAGGTGGCCACTTCACGCCCGACCCGCGCCACGAAGGCAGCGCCACAGGTGGACTCGGCGTCCAATCCCAGGCCACGCAGTTTTTCGGCAGCGACCTCGCTCTTGGCGAAGTCAGCGGCCACGCGTTCCAGCGCCTGCGCGACCGGCTCGGGGATGCCGGCGGGCGCCAGCACGCCGTACCACGCGTCGGCCGAGTAGTTGCCGCCCCCCGATTCCGCGAAGGTGGCGATGTCGGGCAGCAGGCCGGAACGCTGTGGCGATGCCACCGCCAGCGCCGTCAGCTTGCCGCTGCGGATCTGCGGCAGGACCGAGCCCAGCGTGGCGAAGGAGCTGTCGAGCTGGCCGCCCATCAGGTCCGTCACCACCGGTGCGGCGCCTTTGTAAGGCACATGGTTGAGCTGCAGGCCATTGGCGCGGGCGAACATCTCGGTCGCGAAGTGGCCCGAGCTGCCGATGCCAGCCGTTCCGGCAGTGATGCGGCCGGGCTCCTTGCGGGCCTTGGCCATGTAATCGGCCAGCGACTTCATCGGCAGGCCCGGCCCGACCACCAGCACCGTCGGGCTGGTCGCCACCGTGCACAGCGGACGGAAGGAGCGCACCGCATCGAACTTCACCCGGTTGCTGTACAGCCCGGGAATCATTGTGTGGTTGGTCGCACCGAACAGCAGCGTGTAGCCATCGGCCGGCGCGCTGGCCACCGCCTGTGCAGCCAGGATGGTGTTGGCACCCGGCTTGTTGTCGATGATGAATGGCTGGCCCAGCGCGCGGCTGGCGTGGTCAGCAAACGCCCTGGCCACCACGTCGGTGGGGCCGCCTGCCGCAAATCCCACCACCAGCTTCACGGGCTTGGAAGGATAGCCACCGGCCTGCGCGAAACAGGTGGCGGACACCATGCACAGCGCAACCGCCAGCGCCTTGCGCACCGGCGCTGCCAGCCTTCTGGTTTCAAAACTCTCGCTCATTGAATGTCTCCTGTCAGGGGCCGCACTGGCGGCGGCTTCTTGTTCTGGCGCAACCGGCTCTCACACCGGTCGGGGCCAAGCGGACACGCAACGCTGGCGTGCCCGGCCTTGGGTCTTGGTTACGAAGCCGCGGCAACCGCAGCCGGGGCGCGGGCCAACACCTCCAGCAGGTTCTTGGCAGCCCCCACGCCCATGTTCACGTAGGCATCGCCCGTCACGCCGCCGATGTGCGGGCTCAGGATGAAGCGTGGCTCGCCCTGGAACGGGTGGTTGGCCACCATCGGCTCCACGGAGAAGCTGTCCAGGCCCGCTGCCATCACCTGCCCCGATCGCACGGCAGCCAGCAGGGCGGCTTCGTCGATGAGTCCGCCACGCGCGGTGTTCACCACGATCACGCCGCGCTTGCATCGTGCCAGCGTGGCCGCATTCAGCATGCCCCGGTTCTCGTCGGTCAGCGGGCAGTGCAGTGAAATCGCGTCGGACTCGCGCCAGATCGTCTCCAGGTCCACGCTCTGCACACAGGCCGGCAGGTCCTTGGCGAAGGGATCGAAGCCGATCACGCGCATGCCCAGCGCATCGGCCATCCTGGCGAAGCGCAGGCCAATGGCGCCCAGGCCCACGAGGCCCACCGTGCGCCCACCCAGCTCCAGGCTCTTGTGCGTGGCCTTGTCCCAGTGGCCGGCGTGCATGCGGGCATCAAGTTGCACCACCGACTTGGCACAGGCCAGCAACAGGGCCAGCGCCTGCTCGGCCACCGCCGCGGCGTTGGCACCCGCAGCGGCCACGACCTCTACGCCACGGGCCTTGGCGGCCACCTTGTCGATGGTGTCGGTGCCGCTGCCGTGCTTGGAGATCACCTTGAGCGATGGCGCCGCATCCATCACGGCGGCGCCCACCTTGCCGTAGCGCACGATGATGGCCACCGGGTCATGCTGCTGGCACAACGCCACCAGGTCGTCTTCGGTGGGTGTCTTGCCGGCATAGACGATCTCGAAATCCTGAAGCAGATCGAGTGCCTGCTGCGCCAGGTCGGCGCCGGTCACGAGGATGGCGCTCACAGCGATTCCCCTTCCTTCAGCACGCCGGCGGCGCGCAGCGCAGCGGGCAGCCATTTGGAGGCCGTATCGCCACGGGCGATCGCCTCGATGCGCGCGGCCTCATCGGCCACCTTCTTGTCGGCCAGCACCATCATGGCGGGCGCCTTGGCACGCTCGATGACCACCACGCCATCGGCATCGCCCACCACCAGGTCGCCCGGGTTCACCACTGCGCCGCCGGCCGAGATGGGATGGTTGATGCGGCCCGGCACGTACTTGGTGGGACCGGCCGGATTGAAGCCGGCGCTGAACACCGGGAAACCGAGTTCCAGCAGTTCCAGCTTGTCGCGGATCGCACCGTCCACGATCACGCCGGCCAGGCCGATCTTCTTGCAGGCGCTGAGCATCAGCGTGCCCATGAGCGCGGCGGTCTGGTCGCCTTTGCCGTCGATGACCAGTACGTCGCCCGGCTTCGCCAGCGCGATGGCTGCGTGGATCATGAGGTTGTCGCCCGGGCGGACTTCGACCGTGAAGGCCGGGCCGGCCACCTTCATGTCCTGGTGGACGGGCGCCACGCGGGCATGCAGGGTGCCGCGGCGTCCGGCCACATCGGCCAGGATGGCGGCCTGGAAGGTCGCGGCCTTGGCGACGACCTCGGCGCTGACGCGCTCGATGTCACGGATGACTTCTGGGAGTTGGCTCATGGTGGTTCCAGTGAGTTGGGAAAAAAAGAAAAACGGAAGAAAACGTTGGCCTGCAGCGAGCTCACTCGGCCTTGATGTTTCCGTCCTGGATGACCTTGGCCCACTTGGCGGAGTCGGCCTTCTGCAGGTCGCCCAGCTGCCGGGGCGTGCCGCCGACCAACGTCACGCCCAGCTTGTCGGCCAGCGCGGCCACGCCCGGGTCCTTCAGCGCCTTGCTGAGCTCCTGGTTCAGGCGCTGCACGATGGCGGAAGGCGTCATGGCCGGTGCGAAGACGGCCTGCCACTGCTCCACGACGAAGTCCTTCATGCCGACCTCGCCCATGGTGGGCACGGTCGGCAGGGACTTCAGGCGCTGCGCCGACGTGACGGCCAGCGCACGCAGCTTGCCCGCCTGCACGTGCGGCAATGCAGCGGCGGCAGGCGCGAACATGAATTGCACCTGTTCGGCCAGCGTGTCCTGCAGCGCCGGGGTGTCGCCCTTGTACGGCACGTGGATGAAGCGCACGCCCGTCTGCTGCTGCAGCAACTCCCCCTGCATCTGCAGGATGGTGCCGTTGCCGCCGGAGGCGAAGGCGAGCTTGCCCGGCTGCGCCTTGGCCGCAGCCACCAGATCGGCCAGGGTCTTGAACGGCTGGTTGGCGCCGACCACGAGGATGTGCGGAATGGTGCCGATGGTGATCACGGGTTCGAAACCGGCGATCGGGTCATAGGGCAGTCTCCCCATGAGGTGCGGCGCAATGGCCTGGGGACCGATGGAAGTGCCCAGCAGGGTGTAGCCATCCGGCGGCGCCTTGGCGACGAACGCCGCGCCGATGGTGCCCGTGGCACCGGCCTTGTTGTCCACGATCACGTTCGTGCCCAGTGCCGCGCCGACGCGCTGCGCCACGTTGCGGCCGAGCAGATCGGTGCTGCCGCCCGGCGGGTACGGAACCACCCAGGTGATGATCTTGCCGGCGGGCCAGTCGCCCTGGGCCAGCGCGGGGCGGGTGAGCAACGGGCCGAGCAGCGCGGCGCCTGCAGCGGCCAGCAGGCTGCGGCGTGCGAGGCGGGTCTTCGGAGAGGAAGGGATCGAGGTGGCCATGTGCTTGTCTCTTGTTTGGTCAGGCAAAGGAGGAAGGCGGCGTGAAGCCGTACAGCGCGGCGGGGTTGTCCACCAGCACGCGATGCAGGGTGGCCGCATCGCCGCTCTGGCCGGCCCAGTCGACGAGCCGATCCACCTGTCGCGCGTCGTCCGGCATGGGGTGCGCACCGGACGATGCGGTGGCGTGGGGCCAATCGCTGCCCCAGACCACGCGCTCGGGCGCGCAGCGCAGGTAACTCGCGGCCAGCGCATCGAGGGCGGGGTCTTCGGTCGATTGGCGTTCGCTCACGATGTAGCCGCCGGACAGCTTGATCCACGCCTGTCCGCGCTGCAGCAGGTCCTGCAGCAGCGCGTGTGCGGGGTGTTGCCCGGCCTGCGCCGGCGAAATGCGGCCGAAGTGGTCGCAGACCAATGGAACGGGCAGCCGGCGCAGCACCTCGCCCTGCGCCGCCAGCAGATCCGGGGCCATCAGCAATTGCAGGTGCCAGCCCAGCGGCGCGATGCGGCAGGCCAGCGGCGTCAGCGATTGCACGGTGCCAGACACGCCGAGCGACAGGTTCAGGCGTGCGCCGCGCACGCCGGCGTCATGCAGGCGCTGCAGTTGGGCGTCGCTCTCGCCGCCGTCGATCACCGCCACGCCACGCGCCTGCGGGCCCAGCGCCGCCAGGCCTTCGAGCATGCAGCGGTTGTCGGTGCCATAGGTCGAGGGCGTGACCAGCACGGTGCGCGCGGTGCCGATGCGATGCTGGAGCGCGCGGTAGTCCTGCGCCGAGGCGTCCGGCGGCAGCAGCCTGGCGCCCGGTGCCGCGGGAAAGCGGCCGTCATAGACATGCACGTGGCAGTCGCAGGCGTCTTTCGGCAGCACCGTGCGCGGCGCGGCGCTACCGGCCGAGAAACGCACAGGCGTGGCAAAGCTTTCGCGGTGCATGGCGAGGGCTCGATGGGCGTGGGAGACGGGGCTTTGCAGGGCGCCGCGTCAATCCAGGCTGGCGCCCGAATCCTTGACGATCTTGGCCCAGCGGGGCACTTCGGACTTCAGCAGAGCGCCGAACTTTTCGGGGGTGCCGCCCAGCACGTCACCGCCTTCGGAGCGGAGCTTTTCCGCCACGTCGGGCTGCGCCAGCGCCTGGTTGATGGCCTTGTTCAACTGCTGCACGATGGGGGCGGGCGTGCCGGCCGGGGCCAGCACGCCATACCAGGAAGCGGCCTCGAAATCCTTGTAGCCCGACTCGGCCAGCGTGGGCGTCTGCGGCAACTGGTCGGATCGCTTGAGCGAAGTGATCACCACCGCACGCAGCTTGGCATTGCGCACCTGCCCCAGCAGAGTGGGCACGGCCGACATGTACAAGTCGATCTGCCCGCCCACCAGGTCGGTCATGGCCTGGGCCGCGCCCTTGTAGGGCACATGGCGCAACTTGATGCCGGCGGCGTTCTCTGCCAGTTCACCGGCCAGATGGGCGACAGTGCCGTTGCCGGAGTAACCCAACGTGATGCCGTCCGGCTTGGCCTTGGCGGCGGCGACCACATCGGCGAACGTCTTGTAAGGCGAGTTGGCGGGCGCGGCCATCACGATGGGGGCCGACGACACCAGCGCCACCGGGACCAGATCCTTCAAGGGGTCGTAGGGCAGCTTGGCATACAGCGAGGGGTTGATGGCCAGGTTGCTGGTCTGCCCCATCACCAGCGTGTAGCCATCGGGCGCCGACTTGGCCACTGCATCAACACCCAGGTTGCCGCCCGCCCCAGGGCGGTTGTCCACCACCACATTCCACTTGTGCTGCTCGGTCAGCTTCTGCGCCACGGTGCGCGCGATCATGTCGGTGCCGCCGCCGGGCGGGAACGGCACGATCAGGCGGATCGGCTTGTTCGGGTAGCCGGACTGCGCTTGCGCAGTGCCGGCGGAAAAGGCCACTGCCGCGATGCCCAGCAGGGCGATGGACAAAGGTGCGCCCAGGGCGCGCCGGGTCAGCGAGAAAGTTGGCATGGTTTGTCTCCGTTGTGATGGACCTGTCGCGCCTTGTTCTCAGGCGTTGCCAAGACTTTACGAAAACGTTTCAACCCATACAATACAGTTTCATACAGCGAAACATATTGCACCATGAGCAACGCAACAAGCGGCAGGCCAAAGGCCTCCTCCGCAGCGCCGCAGGGGCCTGGCGAGGCCGCATCCGCCGCCCCGATGTCCTCCTCTTCGGCCATGGCGAAAGAAACCGGCGGGGTCATCGCCGTGACGCGCGCCCTCCAGTTGCTGGAGGCGTTCTCCCTGGGCGAATCGCATCTGCCGCTCGCAGAGCTGAGCCGCCGCTGCGGGTTGCACAAGACCACCGTGCTGCGCCTGGCGCGCACGCTGGCGCAGTCCGGCTTCATGGTGCAGCGCGAGGACGGCGACTGGCGCCTCGGGCCGGCGGCGGGCTGGCTAGGGGCGCGCTACCAGGCGGGGTTCGACGTGCAGAACGTGCTGGAGCCTGCCTTGCGCGAGCTCACCCAGGCCACGGGCGAAAGCGCCGCGTTCTACGTGCGTGAAGGCAACGTGCGCACCTGCCTCGTGCGGGTGGAGGGTCCGCAGGCGCTGCGCCACCATGCCCGCATGGGTGAAGGCCTGCCGCTCGACAAGGGCTCGCCGGGCCGCGTGATCCTGGCGTTCTCGGGCGAGCCCGGCGCGGACTACGAAGACATCCGCCAGCGTGGCTACCACTGGTCCATCGGTGAGCGGGAGCACGGCGTGGCCACCGTCTCTGCGCCCGTGTTCGGCATGCATTGGCGGCTGATGGGCTCGGTGTGCATCTCGGGGCCGGAATCACGCCTGCCCGAAGCCCGTCTGCAGGCGCTGGCCAAGACGGTCACCGCAGCGGCCACACGGCTGTACTATGCGCTGGCGGGCAGTTCCGCGCCCCCCTCCTCCACCGGGATGCGCGCGACCCAGTGGCATCCGTGATAAGTTGCAGGCGACCATTCGCGCCAGCCACAACACAACGGAGACAACCCTTGAGCCGCTACCCCTTCCCCGACCTCGCTGCCCTGCCCGACGACATCCGCGCCCGCATTCTCGAAGTGCAGGAAAAGGCCGGCTTCGTGCCGAACGTGTTCCTGGCATTTGCTCGGCGACCCGCCGAATGGCGTGCGTTTTTCGCCTACCACGACGCCTTGATGCTCAAGGAGGAAGGCAGCCTGACCAAGGGCGAACGCGAGATGATCGTCACCACGACCAGCGCCGCCAACCAGTGCCTTTACTGCGTGGTCGCGCACGGTGCCCTCCTGCGCATCTACGAAAAGAAGCCGCTGGTGGCCGATCAGGTGGCGGTCAATTACCGCAAGGCCGACATCAGCCCGCGCCAGCGGGCCATGCTCGACTTCGCGATGAAAGTGTGCAGCCAGTCGCATGCCATCGAGGAAGCGGATTTTCCCGCGCTGCACGCCCACGGCTTCGATGACGAGGACATCTGGGACATCGCCGCCATCACGGCATTCTTCGGCCTGTCGAACCGCATGGCCAGCTTCGCGGGCATGCAGCCCAATCCCGAGTTCTATCTGATGGGCCGCGTGCCGCGCCAAAAATAGCGCCCTCGAAATGCGTTGACCCGCCCCAGGCGCCTCCGCCATACTGGGACAAAGCAATCACACGGCAAGAGCTGCAGCCAGCAGCCGCCTCGGCTTTGCAATACCCGCAAGAGGGGGAGGAAAACCATGGAACTCGCGTCTCGGAATGCGTGCGCGTCTGCGTCTGCAACCGCCTTTGCCGTTGCGTTGGCATGCACCGCCGCACTGCCCGCACAGGCCCAGTCAGACACCCCACGGCAGGTGTCCAACCCACCCCTGCTGGAGTTGCAGCGCAAGGCGCCTCGCAGGCTCCAGCTGGCAGCGGGCCCGGCCACGCGCGCCGTGTCCCACGAAGCCTCGCTGGACCTGAACG
Source organism: Acidovorax sp. SUPP1855 (assembly GCF_030158955.1). NCBI lineage: Bacteria > Pseudomonadati > Pseudomonadota > Betaproteobacteria > Burkholderiales > Comamonadaceae > Acidovorax > Acidovorax sp. SUPP1855. The sequence continues at coordinate 37,424 of NZ_BQXI01000024.1, forward strand.
TCGTCTACACCGACGGCAAGCTCTGGAACCCGGCCGAGCAGCGCTTCGACAAGGTGCGCCTGCGCAGCTACCAGGGCACCCGCGTCGACCCCAAGGCGCCTTTCGTCTCGCCCATGCTGGAGATCCGCCCCGGCGACACCATCCGCATCCGCCTGAACAACCAGTTGCCGCCCGACCCGAGCTGTACCACGTTCACCGGCGGGGTCAATACGCCGCACTGCTTCAACGGCACCAACCTGCACACCCACGGCCTGTGGGTGAACCCGGCAGGCAATGGCGACAACGTGCTGATCTCCATCAACCCAACGGTGAGCTTCGAGTACGAATACAACATTCCCTCGGACCATCCCGCCGGCACCTTCTGGTACCACACGCACCGCCATGGCTCCACCGCGCTGCAGGTAGCCAGCGGTATGGCGGGCGCACTCATCATCCGCGGCGACCGGCCGCCGACCCCCACGCAGACGGGCGATGTGGACACCCTTCTGCGGCCCACTGCCCGCCAATCGTTCAAGGAACGGGTGCTGGTGCTGCAGCAGATCCAGTACGCCTGCCGCGACAAGAACAACCGCATCCAGTTCAACCCGGACGGAACCTACCGCTGCAACGAAGGCGACGTCGGTGGCATCGAGCACTACAAGGCCGTGGACAAGGAGGACAAGGACCAGTTCGGCCCCGGGTCCTGGCCAGCCTCCGGGCGCTACACCAGCATCAACGGCGAGGTGCTGCCCACCTTCGAGGGCGCGAAGGCCGGGCAGATCGAACGCTGGCGCACCATCCATGGCGGCGTGCGCGACACCATCAACCTGGAGTTCCGCAAGCTGCGGCCGGGCGCACGCAGCGCACAGGCGCTGCGCGCCAGCGAGCACGATGCCTACATCGAACAAAATTGCACGGGCGCCCCGCTGCCCCAGCACCTGATCGCAGCCGACGGACTGACCACCGCTGCGGCGATCCCCAGCACGCAGACGGTGTACCAGCCGGCTTACCGCTGGGACACCTTGATGGTGTTTCCCGAGGCGGGCGACTACTGCGTGATCGACGCCGCCTCGCCCGCTTCGGCCAGCGTGAACCAGGCGCCCCCGTCGCGCCAGTTGCTGGGCACCGTGAGCAAGGTCGCCCCTGGCAATCCCGTTCCTCAGAACATTTCGGCGTACCTCGCAGCGGAACTCGCCGCCGCTGCCGCCATCAACCTGCCCTCGGACGTGCGGGCCCAGGTCAGCGCTGAATTGAAGGATGGACTGAAGCTCACCAGCTTCGTGCCCCACCCCACCGTGCAGGACAGCGAAGTCACGGGCACGCAGACCCTCGCATTCAACATCGACCTGAACGCCCAGCCGATCCAGTTCCAGGTGAACGGCAAGCCCTTCGATCCGAACCGCGTCGACCGCGTGCTGACCTTGGGCGGGGTGGATGAATGGACGCTGCAATCGGACTTCGTGAGCCACCCGTTCCACATCCATGTGAACCCGTTCCAGATCGTCAAGATCCTCGACCCGGACGGCAAGGACGTGTCCGGACCGGACGGCGACGACAAGGCGGACGGCACCGTCGACCCGCAATACCGCGCGCTCAAGGGCGTGTGGAAAGACACGCTCTGGGTGAAGAACATCGCAACCAAGGAAAAGCCCAACGGCAAGTACACGCTGATCGTGCGAACGCGCTACCAGCGCTACATCGGGGACTACGTGCTGCACTGCCACATCCTGGACCACGAAGACCAGGGAATGATGCAGATCCGTGCGGGTGGCCTTGCCGGACGGCGCTGGCGGGGCCAGCAAGGGCCACCACTGACCTCAAGGCCCGACGCCCCCGACACTGGAGAACCTCCACATGATCAGCAAGAGAAACGCACTGAAAACCGCGGTCGCCGCCGGCCATCACCACGTTCTCGGGCCTGATGCCCCGAGAGACCTGATCTTCAGGATGCACCGGCAACCTCGGCCGCATCTGCCCGTCCGGGAACGCGCGTGGCCGACGGGAGATCACCGCGCTTCGCGGTGTACCCGCTGCGCGCCTTCACCGCGGCGCAGCCACAGCGCAGCCAGCGGTTTCTCGTCTCCCTGGCAGGTGATGCCCCCCTGCCCCCGGCGGGGCAGCCGGTCTGCCTGCTGATCGGTTTTCCCATCGACGGCAGCCCCCACGAGGGCGGGCGAGCCGACCTTGCCATTGAACGCTTTCCCACCATGCCTGCAGCATCCCATTCCACACCTGCCACGGCCTTTCCACGCACCCAACGCATCGGGATTCTGGTGTTTCCCCAGTTCGAGCCGCTCGACGTGTGGGGCTTCATCGAGGCGTTTTCCATCGCACGCTTCATCGGTACCTCCTATGCCGATGCGCCGGCCCTGCCGTTCGAGATCGTGCTGATCTCCAACGAGTGCAGGCCGGCCGCGAACGGTGCCAGCCCCACGCCGGTTCCCGCGCCGGTGGCCAGCTTCAACGGCCCCCGCGTGGCGCCGGATCTGTTCCGCGACGAGGCGCTGGAGCAGCCGCTGGACCTGCTCATGATCCCCGGCGGACAAGGGGTCGGCACCTTGCTGATGGACCCGGACACCGCAACCGTTCAGGCCTTGCTGCAATGGGTGCAGGCCATGGACCAGCACGTGGCCGTGGTCACTTCGGTCTGCACCGGCGCGGCCATCCTGGCGCGATCCGGCCTGCTGGATGGGCGGCCGGCTGCCACCAACCACCAGGCCTTCGGCTGGGTGGCGGGCTTCGGTCCCGCGGTGCTGTGGGACAACGTTTCGCGCTGGGTGGATGCGGGCAAGTACGTGACCTCGGCGGGCGTGTCCGCAGGGACCGACATGGCATGGCACCTGGTCGCTCGCCTGGCCGGCCGTGCCGTGGCCGAAACGGCCGCCCTCGCCGCCGAGTACGACTGGCACCGCGATCCGGCGCAACCCATTTTCTACCCCCAGCAGGCTGCGGTGCCCTCTTCCTGAGTCCTCTGCCGACGGCAGCAAAAGGGGGTGGCGCTAATCCCCCGCGTCGGCGCGCAACATGCCCCACAGCATGCGCACCAGTTCGTCCTCGAACGCGGGCTGGCCCAGCAGGGGCGAGTCCTCCAGCGCGGCGCTGCGGATGGCGCCCATGATGGCGCGCGTGGCAACGAACATCATGGCCGGCGTGGGAGCGCGCACCGAGGTATCGCCCACCTCGATCAGGCGGGCCAGCGCCAGGGCATTGCGCTCCGCCCCTTCGCGCAGCGCGGCCGTCACGCGGTCGTGGTGGTCGATGCGCCAGCCCAGCCGCACCATGCCGCGCCGAACCCGCGAATGGCCGCCGGTGCCGAAGGCCGCGACCAACAGCCGAACCACGTCGCGCAGCACGGCCCGCACCTCACGCCGCTGGGCCACGGCCTCGTCCAACAGCTCGCGCAATTGCTGCTGCACGCGGTTGCGCTCGCGCTCCACCATGGCCAGCACGATGGCCTCCTTCGAGGGGAAATACTGGTAGAGCGTGCCGATGGAAAAGCCCGCCACCTGCGCGACCTTGTTGGTGGTGATGCCCTCCTCGCCTTCCTTTTCCACGATCTGGGCGGTGGCGCCGAAGATGGCCTCGATGGTCTGGCGCGCCCGCGCCTGCGTGGGCTGGCGGCGCATGCCGGAGGAACTGTCGGGGGATGGAGATTTCTTCAAGGGCGGCTTTCGAGCGATGGACGCGGGTACGGCAGGGCCACGCCCCGGAAACTGAATGGTGCTCAGAAACAGTGGCGGCGGCAAGGGTGCGAGCGTCACCTGGCCCCAACCATCCGCCCCTTCAGCCGGCGGGTGCCGTCGATTGCCGCTCGATCAGGCGAAAGCCCAGATCGAAGATGGTTTGCGGGCCCGCGTTCCCCCGGCAGCGGTCGATGACCAGTTGCGCCGCCAGCCGACCGATCTCCGGGCCATCGACATGCACGGTGGTGATCGAAGGCAGCATGTGCTCGCTGAAATCGGCATTGCCGAAGCCGCAGATGGCGAGGTCCTGGGGCACCCGCAGGCCGCGGGCCGCGGCCTCGACGAGCACGCCGTGCGCCAGCGTGTCCGAACTGCACGACACGGCCTGCAGCCGCGGCTCTTGCTCCAGCAGCTCCGCCAGGGCCCTTCGCCCCAGCGCCAGGCTGCTGGGTGCGGGCACCGTGGCGGTCGGCACGTCCCGCCCCAGGGTGGCGACGAAACCTTCGCGGCGCAGCATGGCACGGTGGTCGCCGCCCGTGGCAATTCCCACGCGCTGCCAGCCCCGGGACAGAAAGAACCCCGCCACCGCGCTGCCCACTTTCAGGTGCGAAAAGCCCACCACCATGTCCACGGGGCGGTCGCTCAGGTCCCAGGTTTCCACCACGGGAATGCCGGATCGGCGCAGCCGATCTCGCGCGCGCTGCGATTGCACCAGCCCGGTCATCACCAGCCCGTCGGGCTGGCGGCCGATCATGGTGTTCAGCACGACCTCTTCGCGCTCGGCGTCGTAGGCGGTCTGACCCAGGATGAGCTGGTACCCCTCGGCAGCCAGCGTGGTCGTCAGGCTTTGCACGGTGGGCAGGAACTGCGACACCGACAGCGCCGGAACCACGGCCGCCACCATCAGGCTGCGGCGAGACTTGAGCCCACCCGCCAGCAGGTTGGGGATGTAGCCCGTCGCCTCGACGGCCTGCTGCACCCGGGCCTTTGTCTTCTCGGACACCACTCCCGGATTGCTCAGCGCACGCGAGGCGGTGATCAACGACACGCCAGCGGCCTTGGCCACGTCGTGAAGCGTGGCCGCCTTGAAGTTGGAGGGGGCGTTCATGGGTTTCGGAGCACACCGGTCGGGCGAAAGACGAGGACCATACCGCATTCCACGCCACCGCCCGTCGCCAGTGCACGACTGCACTCCAGGGCGCCTGCGGGACGCCAGCGGCAGCCACGGACAAGGGGAAAACCCCCAGCAGAAAAGCTTGCCGACCGGAAATGACAACGATATCATTTCTAATGCGCGCACACAGCACAACTGAAAAAATCATAAAAACATGTCGATCCTGTAACGTTTTTGGCAGTGATTTTCCCTCGCCCAAAAATGACAACGTTCGCATTTCCACCAAGGAGACAAATCATGAAACGATTCCTGGCAGCCATTTCCCTCGGCATTCTGGCCCTCGGCGCCCAGGCACAGGCCTGGCCCGAAAAACCCGTGACCCTGGTCGTGCCCTTCCCGCCCGGCGGATCGACCGACCAGGTCGCACGCGCCGTGGGGCCCCGGTTGACCGAGAAGTTCAAGCAGTCTTTCCTGGTGGACAACAAGCCCGGCGCCACGGGAACGATCGGCGCCACGTTCGTGCAACGGGCGGCCCCCGATGGCTACACCTTCCTCGTGACCTCCCTGGGCCCGCTGGTCATCGTGCCGCACCTGCTCAAGGGCCTGCAGTACGACGCGCTGCATGGTTTCGACCTGATCACCGTGGCGGTGCAGTCGCCCAACGTGCTGGTGGTGCCGGCCAACTCCCCGCACAAGACCGTGGCGGACGTCATTGCCTACGAGAAAGCCAACCCCGGCAAGATGAGCTTCGCCTCGGCCGGCAACGGTTCGAGCGACCACCTGACCGCCGAGCTGTTCTGGCAGCAGACGGGCACCAAGGGCGTGCACATTCCCTACAAGGGCGGCGCACCGGCCCACACCGACCTGATCGGCGGTCAGGTGGATGCCTCGTTCCAGAACATCAACGCCGTATCGCAATACATCAAGGCCGGCAAGATGCGCGCGCTGGCCATCACCAGCGCCAAGCGCTCGCCGGTGCTGCCCGACGTGCCCACGCTGGCCGAAGCGGGCGTGCCCAATGTCGAGGTCGCTTCCTGGCAGGCCATCGTCGCACCCAAGGGGCTGCCACCCGCCGTGCGCGAAAAGGCCCATGCGGCGTTCGTCGAGGCGCTCAAGGACCCGAAGGTGCGCGAGCAGTTCACGTCGATCGGCTTCGAGATGGTCACTAACACGCCCGAGCAGTTCGCCGCCTTCCAGCAGCAGGAGTTCGCCCGCTGGAAGAAGGTGATCGAGACCGGAAAGATTTCGATCGACTGACCCCCATCCGCCCCGCCTGGCCTGCGCCCCGTTTTGCCCGAATGACCTGCACTGCACCATGACCGCTTCTTCGTCCCCCTCCTCTTTCAGCGACAGCATCGCCTGGGTCCGCATCTCGTCGTGCTACCTGCCCCTGGCCAACCCCATCAGCGATGCCAAGGTGCTGACCGGACGGCAAAAGCCCATGACCGAGATCGCCATGCTGTTCGCCGAGATCGAGAGCAAGGACGGCCACCGGGGCCTGGGCTTCAGCTACTCCAAGCGGGCGGGCGGGCCGGGGCAGTTCGCCCACGCCCGGGAGGTCGCGCCGGCGCTGCTGGGCGAAGACCCGAGCGACATTTCCCGGCTGTGGACCAAGCTCTGCTGGGCCGGCGCGTCGGTGGGGCGCAGCGGCATGGCGGTGCAGGCCCTCGGCGCCTTCGACGTGGCGCTGTACGACCTCAAGGCGCGCCGCGCGGGCCTGTCGCTGTCCAAGCTGCTGGGCTCGCAGCGCGACTCGGTGCGCTGCTACAACACCTCGGGCGGTTTCCTGCACACCCCGCTGGACCAGCTGCTGCGCAACGCCAGCGCCTCGCGCGAGCGCGGCATCGGCGGCATCAAGCTGAAGGTGGGACAGCCCGACCATGCGCTCGACATCCAGCGCGTGGAGGCGGTCCGCAAGCACCTGGGCGATGCGATGCCCATCATGGTCGATGCCAACCAGCAGTGGGACCGCCCCACCGCGCAGCGCATGTGCCGCGTCTTCGAGCCCTTCAACCTCGTGTGGATCGAAGAGCCGCTGGACGCCTATGACTTCGAAGGCCACGCCGCGCTCGCCGCCCAGTTCGACACGCCGATCGCCACCGGCGAGATGCTCACCAGCGCGGCCGAACACGGCGAGCTGATCCGCCACCGCGCGGCCGACTACCTCATGCCCGATGCACCCCGCGTGGGCGGTATCACCCCGTTCCTCAAGATCGCCGCGCAGGCCGAGCACGCGGGCTTGAGCCTGGGCCCGCACTTCGCGATGGAACTGCACGTGCACCTGGGCGCGGTCTATGCCACCGAGCCCTGGGTCGAGCACTTCGACTGGCTCGAGCCGCTGTTCAACGAGCGCCTGGAAATCCGCGACGGCCGCATGATGGTGCCCACGCGCCCGGGCCTCGGCCTGAGCCTGAGCGAGCAGGCCCGCGGCTGGACGCGCGAAGCAGCGGAGTTCGGCACCCGCGCGTGAGCCCGGCGCCATCGACAATCGAGCGGCATGCCGCATGCAAAGCCCCCAGAACATCGCCCCACCCACGACGACCGCCCCATGACCGATTCCGCTTCACCCGCCCGCCCGCCCCTGACCGTGCAGATGCACGCGGCCGACAACGTGGCCATCGTCGCCAACGACGGGGGCCTGCCCACAGGCACGGTGCTGGCCTCGGGCCTCACGCTCGTCGACCGCGTGCCCCAGGCCCACAAAGTCGCCCTGGAAGACATCCCACAGGGCGGCGCCGTGCGCCGCTACAACGTGCCCATCGGCTACGCGATCCAGCCCATCCCCGCCGGCAGCTGGGTGCACGAGCGCCTGCTGCACATGCCCGATGCCCTGTCGCTGGAGGGCCTGCCCCTGGCCACCGTGCGCCCCGAGCCCCTGCCCCCGCTCACCGGCTACACCTTCGAGGGCTACCGCAACGCCGACGGCTCGGTCGGCACCCGCAACATCCTGGCCATCACCCAGACCGTGCAGTGCGTGGCCGGCGTCACCGAATTCGCCGTCGCGCGCATCAAGGCCGAACTGCTTCCCCGCTTTCCCAATGTGGACGACGTGGTGGCGCTGGAGCACACCTACGGCTGCGGCGTCGCCATCGACGCGCCGGACGCCGTCATTCCCATCCGCACCCTGCGCAACATCAGCCTGAACCCCAACTTCGGCGGCGAGGTGATGGTGGTCAGCCTGGGCTGCGAGAAGCTCCAGCCCGAGCGCCTGCTGCCCCCGGGCAGCATCCCGCTGGTGGACGAGCGCAGCGTGGCCGACGTGGGCACCAGCGCCGAACCCAAGCTGGACGTGGTCTGCCTGCAGGACGACGCCCACGTGGGTTTCATGTCCATGATCGACTCCGTCATGCGGCAGGCGGAAAAGCACCTTGAGCGCCTGAACGCCCGCCGCCGCGAGACCGTGCCCGCCGCCGAACTGGTGGTCGGCGTGCAGTGCGGTGGCAGCGACGCCTTCAGCGGCGTCACCGCCAACCCGGCCGTGGGCTTTTGCACCGACCTGCTGGTGCGCGCGGGCGCCACCGTCATGTTCTCGGAAGTGACCGAGGTGCGCGACGGCATCGACCAGCTCACTTCGCGCGCCAGCACCCCGGAAGTGGCCCAGGCCATGATCCGTGAGATGGCCTGGTACGACGCCTACCTGGACAAGGGCCGGGTGGACCGCAGCGCCAACACCACGCCGGGCAACAAGAAAGGGGGCCTGTCCAACATCGTGGAAAAGGCCATGGGCTCCATCGTCAAATCGGGCAGTGCCCCGATCTCGGGCGTGGTCTCGCCCGGGGACAAGGCCACGCAGAAAGGCTTGCTGTATGCCGCCACGCCGGCCAGCGACTTCATCTGCGGCACGCTGCAGCTCGCGGCCGGCATGAACCTGCACGTGTTCACCACCGGGCGGGGCACGCCCTACGGGTTGGCCGAGGTGCCGGTGATCAAGGTGGCCACGCGCAGCGACCTGGCGCGGCGCTGGCACGACCTGATGGACATTAACGCCGGGCGCATCGCGGACGGGCAGGCGACCATCGCGGACGTGGGCTGGGAGATGTTCCACCTGATGCTGGAGGTGGCCAGCGGGCGCAAGAAAACCTGGGCCGAGCAGTGGAAGCTGCACAACGCCCTCGTGCTGTTCAATCCCGCGCCCGTGACCTGAGCGGCCCGGTGGCACCGGCCGCCGAACCCGATGACGACGGCGTCACGCGCCGACCAGCGCACGCACCCAGGCCGGCAGGTCCACGGCTTTCTTGCGCGGAAAGTCCACCCAGATGGTCGTGGCACCGCCGGCCGCGCACACCACGCCGGGCTGGTCCGCGCGCTCCATGGTGCCCCAGGTCTCGAACGTGGTGCGCCCCGGGTCGCTCACGTAAAGCTTGAGCAGCACCTCGGCCGGGTACTCGAGCTGCTGGTAGAAATTGCAGAAGGCATTTACGATCACCGGCCCCTGGCCCTGCGGGTCGGGGTTGCAGCCCGCCGCGACCAGCCAGTCGATGCGGGCCGTCTCCAGATAGCGAAAGTACACGGTGTTGTTCACATGGCCCATGGCGTCCATGTCGCCCAAGCGCACGGGAAAGCGCATCGTGTGCACGAGGGTCTTGGCTTCGGGAATCTCGATCTTCATCGGCGGCCTCGGTTGGTGCCGGGCGTGCGGGGCGGAACGCGCTGCAGACGGCCCGGCGAAGACTGGCGTCCACCCGCACAGCGTATCGCACGGCAGTTCCTGCACAGCGACCTTTTCCCAAACATGAGCACGTCGGCCAGGGCCTGGACGGTCGCACGATCGGCTCACGCCTGAAATGCAGTATCCACGCGGTCCTGGAGCCTTATTCCAGGTGATCGGGCTGCCCCGAAAAACCTGAGCGGTAGGCGAGTAGCGCGTCCGGTCTAAAACTGAATAATCCTCAGAAAACGGAGCCCGGCGGCGTTGCCGGGCCACCGCCGTTTCTGGAAAGTCGCCTCCCATGTCCGAGATCCCCGCCTCCCCCGCGCCCGCCGCAGCAGCCGCCACCACCCTCCCCGTGCGCAAGCTCGAAGTGGACCTGCAAAAGGGCTTCGCCCGCCACTGGCACGGAGGCGATGCCTTCCGCACGCAGTTCTTCAATGCGCTGTCGATGAGCTTTCCGGTGGGCGAGCAGTTCTTCATCGATTCCGTGCGCGATGCCACGCCGCTGCTGGGCAACCCCCATGGGCCGCTGGCCACCCGCTTCCAGGCCCTGCTGCGCGGCTTCATCGGGCAGGAAGCCACGCACCGGCATCTGCACGGGCTCTACAACGCCGAGCTGGAGCGCCAGGGCCTGCAGAACCACTGGCAGCACTGGGCGCGCGGACGCATTGCCCGCCTGCACCTGCGCACCAAGAATCCGCTGCACGCCCTGGCGGTCACCTGTGCCTACGAGCATTTCACGGCCCTGCTGGCCGACGGCACGCTGCGCCATGCGCGCTGGCTCGATGGCGCCGACGCCACGCTGCAGACCGTGTGGCGCTGGCATGCCGCCGAGGAGACCGAGCACCGTGCCGTCGCCTTCGACCTCTACCGCGCCGCGGGCGGCAGTAACGCCTGGCGGGTGCGCTGGTACTTGTATGTGGCGCTGGTATTCACCGTCGATGCGATGCGCCAGACGGTGCTCAACCTGCAGCGCGACGGCACGCTGTGGCGCGCCTCCACGGCCTGGAGTGCGCTGCGGTTCTTCTGGGGGCGCGATGGCGTGGCCTGGCGCTCGCTGCCGGCGCTGGTGCGCTACCTGCGCAGCGACTTCCACCCCGATCAGGAGCACGCATCGCCCACGGCCGCGGCGCTGGCCCAGCAATGGCTGCAGGCGAACGCCGAGCGCTTTCGCGTGGTGGGGCGCAGTTGACCACCGTTACTATTATTTTTATAGCAACATGCCCTAGTTCCCATTGTGCTGGAGGGCGATTTGGCTTGAAGCCCTGCAAAGGCTCACCGCGCGGGTGAACCGGCAAATTCGCCGCGCTGCAGCTGCGACACATCGTTGCCCCGCGCGTCCCTGGCGCCGAGGTCCGCGCCCTTGGCCGCCAGGGCCTGCAGCAGTTCGGTTCGCTGGAACAGGGCGGCGTACATGGCGGCGGTCTGGCCGGCGTTGTTGCGCTGATCGGGGGCGCAGTCGGCCTGCACCAGCCGCCGCGCGATCGCCACCTCGCCCTTGAAGATCGCACCCATCAGGGCGGTGTTGCCGCGCAGGTCCTGCACGCAGGGGTCGGCGCCGGCCTTGAGCAATTGCTCCACCACCTCGCGGTGCCCGTGGTAGGCCGCCAGGATGAGCGCGGTGTAACCTTTTTCATCGCGGACATTGAGGTCGTAGCGGGCGGCGATGAACTCGCCCAGCATGTCGCGCCGCCCCTCGCGGGCCGCATCGAAGAAATAGCGGCGCAACTGCCGCTGGACCTGGGCCGGATCGGTAGGGGCTGCCGGCTCGGCCCCCGCCGCGGCTGCGGGTGGCGACGCATATGCAGCCGCTGCCGTGCCCGGGGCCGCGCTGGGGGCCGCACCCGCTGCGCCAGCCGCCATCGCGCCCACGTACAGCATTGCCAGCACCCAGGGGCACGATCGATGGGAAAGGGACATGCCGATCTCCTTGAAATGGGTGGACGGTCTTGGGAGGGGCACCGCCAGCGGCGCCCCTCGATGCAGCACACGGGCGCCAGGACGGCCACCCGCGCGCATCGCATTTCCGCGTCAGTCTTGCAGCGCGGAGGCCAGTTGCTTCACGCGGGCCAGATCGCCCTTGGCCACGCGGGCCACGCCCGTGCCGTACTCGGGATCGGCCTTGTACAGGAACGACAGGATGATGTGCTTGCTCTCGGCATCGGCGCCGGCCAGCGATTCGCCGAAGCTCTGGATCAGGTCCTCGCGGTCCTTCTTGCCGTAGCTGCGGTACAGATCACCGGCCTGCTTGAAGTTCTGCTCCTTGCCGATCTTGGCCTGCTGCGTGGTGCCGGACAGCGGCAACTGGCTGTAGCGCGCTGCCGAGACCTGGGGACGGGGCTCCAGGCGGCTGGGCTCGTAGTTCACGCCGCTGGTCGTCTGGCCGAAGTTCAGCATGCCGTCCTGGTTGCCGTTGTTCACGCCGACGCGGGGGCGGTTCACCGGCAGGCTCAGGCCGTTGGTGCCCACCCGGTACAGCTGCGTGTCGGCGTATGAGAACACGCGGCCTTGCAGCAGACGGTCTTCCGAGGGCTCGATGCCGGGCACCACGTTGGCGGGCGCCATGGCGACCTGCTCGGTTTCCTGGAAGAAGTTGTCCACGTTCTTGTTCAGCACCATCTGGCCGATCTTGCGCTCAGGCACATCGGGCCAGATCTTGGTAGCGTCCAGCGCGTTGAACTCGAACTTGTTCAGGTCTTCGGGCTTGAGCACCTGCACGTACAGGTCCCACTTGGGGAAATCGCCCTGCTTGATCGCGTTCACCAGGTCATTGGTCATGTGGCTGTAGTCCTTGGCCTGGACGGCGGCGACCTGCTTGGGGTCGAGGTTCTTCAGCCCCTGCAGGCTCTTCCAGTGGAACTTCACGTAGTGCACCTGGCCCTGGCTGTTGACCAGCTTGTAGGCATGCACTCCGTTGCCGTCCATGAACCGGTAGCCGGCGGGCGTGCCCTCGTTCGAATACAGCAGCGTGAGCGTGCGCGTGGCCTCCGGCACGTGCGAGAAGAAGTCGAAACGGCGGGAATCGTCGTCCAGGTTGGTGCGGGGGTCCGGCTTGAACGCATGCACCATGTCGGGAAACTTGATGGCGTCGCGGATGAAGAAGGTGGGGAAGTTGTTGCCCACCAGATCCCAGTTGCCCTGGCTCGTGTAGAACTTGGTCGCGAAGCCGCGGGGGTCGCGCAGCGTCTCGGGGGAATGGTTGCCGTGCACCACGGAAGAGAACCGCACGAACACCGGGGTGCGTTCGCCGGCGCTGAACACCTTGGCCTGGGTCAGCGAAGACAGGTCTTCCGTCGCCACGAACTCGCCGCGCACGCCGGTGCCGCGGGCATGCACGACGCGCTCCGGAATGCGCTCGCGGTCGAAGCGCTGCAGCTTCTGGATCAGCTGCACGTCCTGCAGCAAGGTGGGGCCGTTCGGGCCGGCGGTCTGCGAATTCTGGTTGTCGCCCACCAGGGCGCCGTTGTCGCGCGTGAGGGCGGATTGGGCGAACGCCGCGGGCGCTACAAGCACACCTTGCAGCACCAGCGCTGCGGTGAAGATTTTTCTGGTTGTCATGGAAACTCCGCTCCAGTCGTTAAGGGAAGCGAATGATCCACGTGGCGGAATGTCGCTCACAAGAGGGGTTTGGCTATGGCCGCGATGAATATTGCCGATGGGCCCCTCACAACCCTTTGGATGGAGTGCAGTAAATGCCGGAAAGCGCGCGGACGCGCGCTATTAAAAAAATAGCAATCTACGAATCGAAACACCCCGCCGGTCGCTTTTTATTACATATCCGAAGCGCTTTCCGGGGTCTTTCGGTTAATTGGCGTCAGTCGAGCCAGCCCAGCAACGCCGCCTTGACGGCGGCCGCCGTCTTGTTGGGCGTCTGCAGTTTGGCGGTGGCGTTCTTGAGGTGAAACCGCACCGTGTTTTCGGACACGTCCAGAATCTGCGCAATATCCGCCATGGTTTTCCCGTCGGCCGTCCATTTGAGGGCTTCCAGTTCGCGCGGGGTCAGGAACGCCTTCTGGCGGGTGCCGTGCAAGGCTTTCATGGCACGGCCCATGGCTTCGTACGAGGCGCTTGCAAGGAACGACATGCGGGGCTCGTTCGCCTTGAGCTCCTCCTCCGCCAGGGGAACACGGTAGCGCACCAGGGTCAGAACGCCGCGCAGGCTGCCCGCGCTCTGGTTGGCCTGTGACCAGCCGACTTTCAGCCCATGGGACTGCGCTTCACGCCACAGCTCGGGCGCCGAGGCGAAAAGCTCGTCGCTCCAGACCACGGGCCGCTCGGATTTGCGGCAATGGGCCACGGTGGGGTCGATATGGTGGTATTCGGCGACGGAATATCGCCTTTGCCACGCTTCCGGAAAATCGTCCACCTGGACCACCTGCGGGCAGGAGATGGGGACGGGAATGTAGAGGGTATACGCGCATCGCTCGAAACCCAATTCCGTCGCCGCGGACTTGATTTTGCTGAAGATTCTGTTCTTGCAGGTCTCATTGGAGAAACATTCGGAAACCTCCCGATGCCACGACTGTGCTGCCATCACCACCCCCTTTTTTGATTAACTATTTATTAATCAGTCTACCCAGCAATGTTTTGGGAGGGCGCCCTTTCGCCATGCCGATTGGGATGCGCAATATGAAAACCGCGCATAACCCGGCCCGAATCCACGGACGCTTGGCGGGGCCGGGCAGGACTCAGCGGTGGGCCTGGATGGTGGCCAGAATGCCCAGAGTGAACATGGCGCACGCGGCCCATTGGGCAGGCGCCGGCCAGTGGCCGTCCCAGGCGAACGAATAGACGAGAGCGAACAGGGTCTCGCTCACGATCAACTGGCCGCACAGGCTGGCGGACAGGCGCTGGCTGGCAACGTTCCAGAGGATGGTGGCCAGCCAGGTCGCGCCCAGCCCGATCGCAAGGCAGACCAGCACGAAGGCGCCGAAACCTGGCTGCGCCGCCAGTTCTGCCAGAGGCGTGCCCTTCACCCCCCACAGCAGCAATCCTCCCAGGCCCGTGGCCACGCCCAGCCAGTTGGCCCATTGGGTTGCGCCCACATCCGGGTGGCGCTGCACCCAGGTCGAATTGAGGATGGCGAACGCCGTCCAGAAGACCAGTGCCACCAGCACGATGCCGATGCCACGCCACCAATACGCCCCGCCGCCCGCCGCCGGCGATCCGCCCTCGCCGTGCGGCGCGAACGCCATCAGCGCCAGGCCCGCCAGGGTCAGGGCCAGCCCCGGCACCAGGGCCGCCCAGCGCAGCCCCTTCGGTTTGCCCAGCAGCATCACCCATATTGGAATGGTGCCGATGATGAGGGCCGGCACCTCCACCCCCGCATCGCGGATCGCCAGCACCAGCAGCAGGTAGTAGCCGGTGAAGCCCAGCACGCTCAGGCCCAGGGCGGCCCCGGCCTGGCGGGCGGTGGGCCAGCGCACCGCCCGGCGCGTGCCGGGGCGCAGGCCCCACAGCAGCATGCCCACGGCCATGGCGCCATAGGCCACGAAGCGGCCGGCGGTGAGGTCCACCGACGCGAACCCGGCCGCCATGCGCGGCGCGACGAACACCAGCCCCCAGAGCGCGCCCGCGGCGAGCCCTGCCAGGATTCCAGTCAGCATCGGCCGGCGGTCAGACCGCGAAACCGTCGTCGGCGGCGATCACCGCGCCGTTCACGAAGTGGCTCTGGTCGCTGGCCAGCATGACGATGAGCGCGTCTAGGTCCTTGGGCTGGCCCACGCGCTTGCGCGGGAGCATGTCCAGGAGCTTGCGGCCCTGCTCGGTCTGCCAGTGGTGGTGGTTGATCTCGGTGTCGATGTAGCCCGGGCACAGGGCGTTCACCGTGATGCCGAAGCGGCCCCATTCGAGCGCCATGGCCCGCGTCATGTGCACCACGGCCGCCTTGCTCATGCAGTACGCGCCGATCTGCGGCAGCACCTTGAGGCCGGCCATCGAGGCGATGTTGATGATGCGCCCGCCGGTGAAGCTGCCCGGCGCCGCCCCGCGCGAACGCGCCAGCATGCGCTTGCCGACCTCCTGCGCCACGAAGAAGGCGCCCTTCACGTTGGTGTCGAAGATGAAGTCGAAATCCTCGGGCTCCACGTCCTGCAGGCGCTGGGTGGTGGAGACGCCCGAGTTGTTGACCAGGATGTCGATGGAGCCCATCTCCGTCTCGGCGTGGGCCACCGCCGCCTTGATGGAGTCGTGGTCGGTCACGTCCAGCTCGATCACATGGGCGTCGCCGCCTTCGCCTTCGATGCGTGCGCGCAGCTCCTTGAGCTTTTCCACGCGCCGGCTGGCCAGCACCACGCCCGCCCCGGCGGCGGCCAGCGTGCGGGCGAACTGGGCGCCGAGCCCGCTCGATGCCCCGGTCACGAAGGCGACGCGCCCTTCCAAATCGATGCTGTAAGCCATGGGATGTCTCTCTTGTCAGAAAATAGAACGATCGTTCGATTGTCGGTTTTCCGTGAATACAATCTGTCCGACCGACGGACTGCGCGCAGGCCAGTCGCCCGCGGCGGATCACCCATTATCAAACCACCACGAGACACCCATGACCCCAGAAGAAATCCTCGCCCAACACGGCCCCCGCGAAGCCATGGAGTACGACGTGGTGGTCGTCGGCGGCGGCCCCGGCGGCCTGGCCACCGCCATCCGGCTCAAGCAGCTCGCCACCGAAAAAGGCCAGGACATCTCGGTCGTGGTGCTGGAAAAGGGCTCCGAGACCGGCGCGCACATCCTGTCGGGCGCCATCATGGACCCGAAGGCGCTGACCGAGCTGATCCCCAACTGGAAGGAACTGGGCGCGCCGCTCAACCAGCCCGTCACCGACGACGCCATGATCTTCCTGGGTGAAAAGTCGTCCTGGCGCACCCCCAATTTCCTGCTGCCGCAGTGCTTTCAGAACCACGGCAACTACATCGTGAGCCTGGGCAACGTGGTGCGCTGGCTCACCACCCAGGCCGAAAACCTGGGCGTGGAGATCTTCCCCGGCTTTCCGGCCGCCGAAGTGCTCTACAACGAAGACGGCTCGGTCAAGGGCGTGGCCACCGGCAACCTGGGCGTGAGCAAGGAAGGCGAGCCCACCGCCGACTTCCAGCTGGGCATGGAGCTGCACGCCAAGTACACGATCTTCGCCGAGGGCGCGCGCGGCCACCTGGGCCGCCAGCTCATCAGCCGCTTCAAGCTGGACCAGGGGCGCGACCCGCAGGCCTACGGCATCGGCGTGAAGGAACTCTGGGAAATCGACCCCAAGCGCCACCAGCCCGGCTTCGTCATGCACACGGCCGGCTGGCCCATGGACAGCGACACCTACGGCGGCGCGTTCCTGTACCACGCCGAGGACAACAAGGTCACGCTGGGCTTCATCACCGGCCTGGACTACTCCAACCCCTACCTGAGCCCGTTCGAGGAATTCCAGCGCTGGAAGACCCACCCCAACATCCGCTACTACCTGGAAGGCGACGAGGCCAAGGGCATCAAGCCGGCCAAGCGCATCGGTTACGGCGCACGCGCCATCACGGCAGGCGGCCTGCTGTCGCTGCCCAAGACGGTGTTCCCGGGCGGCGCGCTGGTGGGCTGCGAGGCGGGCTACCTCAACGTGAGCCGCATCAAGGGCAGCCACGCGGCCATCAAGACCGGCATGCTGGCGGCCGAAGCGGCCTACGACGCGGTGCACGCGGGGCGCCAGCACGACGAACTCACGGCCTACCCCGAGGCGTTCGAAAAGAGCTGGCTCTACGCCGAGCTGAACAAGGCGCGCAACTTCAAGGCGTGGTTCAAGAAGGGCCTGGCCACCGCCACGCTCATGAACGGCATCGAGCAGTTCGTGCTCAAGGGCAACATTCCCTGGACGCTGCACCGCGACAAGCCCGACCACGCCTACCTGAAGCCCGCTGCCGAGTGCAAGCCCATCGTGTACCCCAAGCCCGACGGCAAGCTCACCTTCGACCGGCTGTCCAGCGTGTTCATCAGCAACACCAACCATGCCGAGAACCAGCCGGCACACCTGACGCTCAAGGACCCGAGCGTGCCGGTCAACATCAACCTCGCCAAGTACGCCGGCCCCGAGGCGCGCTACTGCCCCGCCGCCGTGTACGAGTTCGTGCCCGACGAGGCCAAGGGGGGCGATGCCCAGCGGCTGCAGATCAACGCGCAGAACTGCGTGCACTGCAAGACCTGCGACATCAAGGACCCGACGCAGAACATCGTCTGGGTCACGCCTGAAGGGGGCGGCGGCCCGAACTACTCCGGCATGTAATGCCTCGCCCGCCCACGCCAGGGCGACCCGAAGGGCCTGCTTTGCAGGCCCTTTTTCGTGGGGATTCCGACGGCCTTTGCAGGAACGCGCCTACAGGGTTGCCCTGACCTGCGGGCGAGACTGTCTGGCCTTTCCGCGCCGCGCACTGCAGCGCAGTATCAAAACCCACCACGCCATCGAAGCAGGAGACCCCATGGCCCGTTCCCCCGCCCCACGCTACCGCACCCACCGTCGCCCGCTCTGGCCTCTGGCCGTGGGCGCAGCCGCCGTGGGGGCAGCGCTGGCATTCTCGGCCAGCGCATCCGTGCGGGCCCCGCGTGGCGTCGAGGTGGTGGAGGATTTCAACGTGGACCGCTATGCCGGGCACTGGTACGAACTGGCCCGCATCGACCACCGCTTCGAAAAGGGCCTGGTCCAGACCAGCGCCCACTACAGCCGGGGGCCGGACGGATCGGTGCAGGTGCTCAACCGCGGGTTCGATCCGGCTCGCAAGCGCTGGCGAGAATCGCGCGGCCGGGCGGTGTTCATCGGCCGCCCCGACCAGGCCTCGCTCAAGGTGTCGTTCTTCGGCCCCTTCTATGGCGGCTACCACGTGGTGGCGCTGGACGAGGACTATCGCTGGGCCATGGTCGTGGGCGCGAGCCTCGACTACCTGTGGATCCTCTCGCGCACTCCCACCCTGCCCCGCGGCGTGCGGCCCCGCCTGCTGGCCCAGGCGCGCGCGATGGGGGTGGACATGGACCGCATCGTCTGGGTGCCGCAAGATGAGGACGGCGCCGTGCGCATCGCGGCTTGATGCGACACGGCGCCAACGCTTCACCCCATTGCTACAAAATTAATAGTAACCAAGACAATAAGAACTAGGGCAAGCGGCACTTTTCAGCAAAATCCGCTGGCCGTAGCGCCCTGGAGCACCGCGCAGCCCCTTAACCGTCACTGCGCGAACAAGGGCAGGTCGGCCCGCTTGAGCGTGCGCAGCACGAAGCTCGACCGGCTGTGGCGAATACCCTTGATCTTGTAGAGCTTCTCGCGCAGCAGCCGCTCGTAATCGCGCGTGTCCTTGACCACCACGCGCAGCAGGTAGTCGTAGTCGCCCGACACCAGGTGCGCCTCGATGACCTCGGGAATGCTGGCCAGGGTTTCGCCGAACTTCTCCAGCGTGTTGTCCGAATGGCTGTCGAGCGTGACCTGGACCAGCACCGTGTCGTTCAGATCGAGCGCCTTGGGGTTCAGGCGCACGGTGTAGCCCTCGATCACGCCCGCCTCCTCCATCTTCTTGATGCGGCCCCAGCAGGGCGACGGGCTCAGGCCCACGGCGTTGCCGATCTCCTGCAGGCTGGCTCGGGCGTCGGCCTGCAGGACGGAGAGGATTTTTCTGTCGAGGCGGTCCATGCACTACATTGTTCTTCAAATTTCCACATTTCAGAAGAATTTTCTGCATAAAGGTCATTTTTTAAGAAATTCAGAAAATCCATCCAGCGAGCGCGCGGCACACTTCATTCATCAAGGCGCCCTTACCGGGGCGCACGAAACAGGCAGGGCCCCGGCGGATTACCGTTCGCCGGGGCACTTGGCTTTTTTAGAGGGCATTGGCTTGCTCGAACACGGCAAGCCCCCGCGCACACCGCGGTCGGATCGCCCGGCGCGCACCGGCGCTGCAGTTAGAATCCGCCCGGTCAGGAGAGAGCGCCGCCCCGTCACCGGGAATGCCGGCGCCGCCGAAGGCGCAGGGTGACCCCGAACGCTCAGGCAAAAGGACTGGCAAAACGCCCGCAGGGATGCGGGCGTTCCCCTTGCTGGAGAGAGGTCCGCCGCGTGCGCGGGCCCACCGAAGGAGCAAGCCCCGCGCCGCCTTGGCACGTGGGTGAATCTCTCAGGTAAAGCGGACAGCGGGGCAAAGGCGTGGCCATGGGGCCGCGTTCCCATTTGCCCTTGCTGGAGATTGCCATGTCCGCCGCCGACGCCGTCCTGCTCACCACCCCGCTGAATGCCCTGCACCTCGAACTCGGGGCCCGCATGGTGCCGTTCGCCGGCTATTCCATGCCCGTGCAGTACACCGCCGGCCTGATGGCGGAGCATCTGCACACGCGCCAGGCCGCCGGCCTGTTCGACGTGTCGCACATGGGCCAGCTGCGCCTGGTGGGCAGCGATGCCGCGGCCGCCTTCGAATCCCTCATTCCCGTGGACGTGATCGACCTGCCCGTGGGCAAGCAGCGCTACGGCCTGCTGCTGAACGACGAGGGCGGCATCATCGACGACCTGATGTTCATCAAGCAGGGCGAGCGCGACATCTTCGTGATCGTGAACGGCGCCTGCAAGGCCGGCGACATCGCGCACATCCAGGCCCGCATCGGCCAGCGCTGCGAGGTCGCCCCCATGCCCGACCATGCGCTGCTGGCGCTGCAGGGCCCGCAGGCCGTCGCGGCGCTGTCGCGGCTGGCGCCCGGCATCGAGCAACTCGTCTTCATGACCGGCGGGCGCTACGAGATTGCGGGCTGCGATGCCTTCGTCACCCGCAGCGGGTACACGGGCGAGGACGGGTTCGAGATCTCGGTGCCCGCATCGCAGGCCGAGGCGCTGGCGCGCGCCCTGCTCGCGCAGCCCGAGGTGAAGCCGATCGGCCTGGGCGCGCGCAACTCGCTGCGCCTGGAAGCGGGCCTGTGCCTGTACGGCAACGACATCGACACCAGCACCACGCCCCCCGAAGCCGGCCTGAACTGGGCCATCCAGAAGGTGCGCCGCACGGGCGGTGCGCGGGCCGGCGGCTTTCCCGGCGCGGCCAAGGTGCTGGCGCAGATCGACGACCCGGCCACCCTGGCGCGCAAGCGCGTGGGCCTCACGGCACTGGAGCGCGTGCCCGTGCGCGAACACACCCCGCTGCAAAGCGCCGAGGGCGAGGCCCTCGGCGAGGTCACCAGCGGCCTGCTGGGCCCGAGCGTGAACCAGCCCATCGCCATGGCCTATGTGCCCCCGGCGCTGGCCGCCATCGGCACCCGCGTGCAGGCCATCGTGCGCGGCAAGCCGGTGCCCATGCAGGTGTGCGCGATGCCTTTCGTGGCGCCCCGCTACTACCGCGGCTGAAACGGGCAGCCGGGGCCACCGCCAAGGCGGCGGCCACCGCTACATTCCAGATTCCTTTTCTTCATTTTTCAGGAGCCCCCATGACCGTTCAATACTCCCGCGATCACGAGTGGATCGACGCCGCCGATGCCAACGCCGCCGTGGTCGGCATCACCGTCCATGCCCAGGATGCCCTGGGCGACGTGGTGTTTGTGGACCTGCCCGAAGTCGGCAAGACCTTCTCGCAGGGCGAAGTGGCCGGCGTGGTCGAGTCCGTCAAGGCCGCCGCCGATGTGTACATGCCCGTCTCGGGCGAGGTGGTGGAAGTGAACGAGGCGCTGCGCGCCGACCCCTCGCTCGCCAACTCCGATCCCTTGAACGCCGGCTGGTTCTTCAAGGTCAAGCTGTCCGAGCCGGCCCAGTTGTCCGGCCTGATGGACGAAACGGCCTACACCGATTTCGCCAAGAACGCCTGAGCCTTTTCCTTCCCCTTTCTTTTTCCGTCCACGGTCCTCTTCCATGCTGATGCAATCCGCCCTGCCGCTTGGCGCGCTTGAAAACGCCACCGAGTTCCTGCCCCGCCACATCGGCATCGACGGGGCGGACGAACAGCACATGCTCTCCGCCATCGGCGAGGCCTCGCGCCGCGCGCTGGTGGACGGCATCGTGCCGCGCTCCATCGCGCGCAGCCGGGCCATGGACCTGCCGCCCGCCACGACGGAAGCCGCGGCACTGGCCGAACTGAAGGCCATCGCCGCACAGAACCAGGTGCTGCGCAGCTTCATCGGCCAGGGCTACCACGGCACGCACACGCCCGGCGTCATCCTGCGCAACATCCTGGAGAACCCCGCCTGGTACACGGCCTACACGCCGTACCAGGCCGAGATCTCGCAGGGCCGCATGGAGGCGCTGGTCAACTTCCAGACCATGGTGTGCGACCTCACGGCCATGCCCATCGCCAACGCCTCCATGCTGGACGAGGCCACCGCGGCGGCCGAGGCCATGACGCTGGCCAAGCGCTCGGTCAAATCGAAAAGCACGCGCTTCATCGTGGCCGGCGACGCGCACCCGCAGACCATCGAGGTGATCCAGACGCGCGCCGCGCCGCTGGGCATCGAGGTGGTGCTGGCCAATTCGCTGGCCGAGTGGAATGACGCGCTGGACGGCGACTACTTCGCCGTGCTGGCGCAGTACCCCGCCACCAGCGGCCGCATCGACGACCTGGCGGCCGATGCCGCCAAGGCGCATGGCAAGGGCGCGGCCTTCATCGCCGCGGCCGACCTGCTGGCCCTCACCCTCATCACGCCGCCCGGCGAATGGGGCGCCGACATCGTGGTGGGCACCACGCAGCGCTTCGGCATGCCCATGGGCGCGGGCGGCCCGCACGCCGCCTTCATGGCCTGCCGCGACGAGTACAAGCGCTCCCTGCCCGGCCGCCTGGTCGGCGTGAGCGTGGACGTGCACGGCAAGCCCGCCTACCGCCTGGCGCTGCAGACGCGCGAGCAGCACATCCGCCGCGAAAAGGCCACCTCCAACATCTGCACGGCCCAGGTGCTGCCCGCCGTGGTGGCCAGCATGTACGCCGTCTACCACGGGCCCCAGGGCCTGATGCGCATCGCCCAGCGCGTGGCCGCCTACACCGCCATCCTGGCCAAGGGGCTGGAGCAACTGGGTGCGCCGCTGCGCCCGCAGGCCGCCTTCGACACGCTGTCGCTGCACACCGAAGGCGCGACGCAAGCCATCGCGGCCCGTGCCGTCTCGCTGGGCGCCAACCTGCGCGTTTATTTCGAGAACTACCTGTGCATCTCGCTGGACGAGACCACCACGCGTGCCGACATCGAGCTGCTGTGGAAGGTGTTCGCCCGGGACGGCCAGGCGCTGCCCACCTTCGCCGCCTTCGAAAAGGGCGTGGAGCCGCTGATCCCCACGGGGCTGCGCCGCACCAGCGCCTTCCTCACGCACCCGGTGTTCAACACCCACCACTCCGAGACCGGCATGCTGCGCTACATCCGCCAGTTGTCCGACAAGGACCTGGCGCTGGACCGCAGCATGATCCCGCTGGGCAGCTGCACCATGAAGCTGAACGCGACCAGCGAGATGATCCCCATCACCTGGCCCGAATTTGCCAACGTGCACCCCTTCGCCCCGGCCAACCAGCAGCGGGGCTACCGTCTGCTCGACGAGCAACTGCGTGCCTGGCTATGCGAGGCCACGGGCTACGCCGGCATCAGCCTGCAGCCCAACGCGGGCTCGCAGGGCGAATACGCCGGCCTGCTGGCCATCAAGGCCTACCACGCGGCCCAGGGCGAGGGCCACCGCAACATCTGCCTGATCCCCAGCAGCGCGCACGGCACCAACCCCGCCAGCGCCCAGATGGTGGGCATGCAGGTGGTGGTGACGGCCTGCGATGCCAAAGGCAACGTGGACCTGGCCGACCTGCGCGCCAAGTGCGAGCAGCACAGTGCGCACCTGGCCTGCGTGATGATCACCTACCCCAGCACGCACGGCGTGTTCGAGACACAGGTGAAGGAACTGTGCGCGCTGGTGCACCAGCACGGCGGGCGCGTGTACGTGGACGGCGCCAACATGAACGCCCTGGTGGGCGTGGCCGCCCCCGGCGAGTTCGGCGGCGACGTGAGCCACCTGAACCTGCACAAGACCTTCTGCATCCCGCACGGCGGCGGCGGCCCCGGCGTCGGCCCCGTGTGCGTGGTGGCCGACCTGGTGCCCTACCTGCCAGGCCACCGCACCGCGGCCGCGCAAGGCGCCCTGGGCGCCGACGCGAACGCCGCCAACGGCGTGGGCGCGGTCAGCTCCGCCCCGCTGGGCAATGCCGCCGTGCTGCCGATCAGCTGGATGTACATCCGCATGATGGGCGCCGAGGGCCTGCAGGCCGCGACCGAGACGGCCATCCTGTCGGCCAACTACATCAGCGCACGCCTGAAGGACCACTACCCCACGCTGTACGCGAGCGCCAACGGCCACGTGGCCCACGAGTGCATCCTGGACCTGCGGGGCCTGAAGGAAACCAACGGCGTGATGGCCGAGGACGTGGCCAAGCGACTGATCGACTACGGCTTCCATGCGCCCACGCTGTCGTTCCCGGTGCCCAACACGCTCATGGTGGAGCCCACCGAAAGCGAAACGCTGTCCGAGCTGGACCGCTTCATCGACGCGATGATCGCCATCCGCGAAGAGATCCGCCAGATCGAATCCGGCGCCTGGCCGCAGGACGACAACCCGCTCAAGCACGCGCCCCACACGGCCGAGAGCCTGCTCGCCCCGGAATGGACGCGGCCCTACGCCCGCGAGACCGCGGCCTTTCCGGTGGACGCCTTGCGCCGCAGCAAGTACTGGTCGCCGGTCGGCCGCGTGGACAACGTCTGGGGCGACCGCAACCTGTCGTGCAGCTGCATTCCGGTGAGCGACTACGCGTGACGGCGAGGGCCAGGCCGGCCGCGCCATGGGCCCGGCCGGCCTGGCCCTCCAACATGGGGTTACAGGGCCGCGGGCAGACTCTTTAAGATCGCGGGCTACCTTTTTTCAGGAGATGCTTTCGTGCGAAATTCCTTGTGCGCCCTGCTTGCCGGGCTTGTGATCGTTCCCGCCGCCATGGCGCAGACCGCCCCCGTCACCCTGCCCAGCGGGCTGGTGTACGAGTCGCTGAAAGAAGGCACCGGCACCTCGCCCAAGGCCACGGACACCGTCAAGGTGCACTACAAGGGCACGCTGCCGGACGGCAAGGAGTTCGACAGCTCCTACAAGCGCGGCGAGCCCACCGAGTTTCCGCTCAACCGCGTCATTCCCTGCTGGACCGAAGGCGTGCAGCGCATGAAGCCGGGCGGCAAGGCCAAGCTGACCTGCCCGCCGGCCATCGCCTACGGCGAGCGCGGCGCGGGCGGTGTCATTCCCCCCAACGCCACGCTGAACTTCGAAATCGAACTGATCTCGGTCCGCTGACCCGTCCGAGGCCCCGCCATCCATGCTGCTCCAGGTCGGCGAGCTGGCCCGGCGCACCGGCCTCACGGTGCGCACGCTGCACCATTACGACGAGGTGGGTTTGCTCAAGCCCTCGGGCCGGTCCGAGGCGGGTTACCGCCTCTACAGCCCGTCCGACGTGCAGCGGCTGCACGGCATCCAGACGCTGCGCCAGATGGGCCTGCCGCTCAGCGACATCGCGGCCCTGCTGGCAGGCGACGGCATGGCGCCCGAGCAGATCATCGGGCAGCAGATCCGTGCGCTGGACCAGCAGATCGCGCAGGCCACCGAGCTGCGCGGCCGCCTGTCGCTGCTGCGCGACGGGCTGGAGGCCGGCGCCGAGCCCGACATGGGCGACTGGCTGCAGGCGCTGGCGCTCATGGCCACCTACGGCAAATACTTCAGCGCGGCCGAGCTCAAGCACATCTTCTCCCATTGGCACCGCATCGAAGCGGACTGGCTGGTTGTCAGGGACCAGGTGCGCCAGGCCATGGACAAGGGCCTGCCGATCGATGCGCCCGCGGTCCAGGCGCTGGCCTACCGATGGATGGCGCTGATGCTGCACTGGATGGACGGCGACATGGACCTGCTGGAACGCTGGGGCCACATGTTCCGCACCGAGCCCAGCACCCAGGGCCGCAACCATGCGCCCCCGGGCGACATGATCCGGTACATCGAAGGCGCCATCCATTTGCGCATGGACCTGCTGCTGCGCTACATGGACCGCGACGACCTGCGCCGGCTGGGCCAGGTACACCACACGCAATGGCAGCAGCTGGAGCAGGAAGTGCAGCAGTTGCTGGACCAGGGCATTCCCCCGGGCCACCCCCAGGCGAGGGATGCTGCTGCGCACTGGGACACCCTCTTCGCCACCCTTTGCCGCAACGACGCCGAACTGCGCGCCAAGCTGATGCGCGCATCGGCCAGCGAGCCCCTGCTGCGCGCCGGCTCTCCCTTGAGCGAGCCCGTGCGCAACTACCTGCACGCCGTGCCGCGCCTGCCGACCGCCGCGCCATCGCCCTGAAAAAAGGCTTGACCCTCACGCTACGTGAGGCTTCACAGTCGGCCCCCATCGCTGCCCCTGCGCAGCCAACGGACCGACCCATGACCCCTTCGCCCCAACACCCGCGCGCCGCATTGCTGCAGGACTCCAACTTCCGCTGGATGGTCAGCGGCACGGCCTTCACCCTGCTGGGCGACCAGTTCACGCTCATCGCCCTGCCCTGGCTCGTGCTGCAGATGACCGGCGACACGCTGGTGCTCGGGACGGTGCTGGCACTCATGAGCGTGCCGCGCGCGCTGTTCATCCTGATCGGCGGCGCCCTGGTGGACCGCCACTCGCCCAAGCAGGTGCTGATGCGCACCAAATACGCCAACCTGGCCTTGCTGGGCCTGCTCAGCGGGCTGATGCTGACGGGTGCGCTCACGCTGTGGATGGTCTATGCACTGTCGCTGGCCATCGGCCTGGCCACCGCCTTCAGCATCCCGGCCGGCACGGCCATGCTGCCGCACGTGGTGCCGCGCACGCAGTTGCAGGCGGCCAACGGCATCAGCATGGGCCTGCGGCAGCTCACGATGTTCCTGGGGCCGCTGTTGGCCGGGCTGCTGATCGCCCTGTTCGGCGATGGCAGTCGCGCCGACGGCACCGGCACCGGCGCCATGGCCAACGCGACGGGCATCGGCATTGCCTTCGGGCTCGATGCGCTCAGCTTCGGCGTGTCGGCCTGGACCCTGTCGAAGGTGCGGCTGCTGGCTGCAGCGCAGGCCCCCTCCGGCCACACCGAGGGCTCCACCGCCTCCACGCCACCGGCCGCGCCGGGCACGGCTGCACCGGCAGTGCTGGCTTCGGTGGCGCAAGGCCTGGCGCATTTCTGGCGAGACCGCGAATTGCGCACCTGCTTTCTCTACTGGAGCGCCGTGGCCATCCTCATCATGGGGCCGCTGCACATCGCCATGCCGGTGCTGGCGAGCAGCCTGCCCCACCTGGGCGCCGCCGCGTTCGGCGCGCTGGTGGGCGCCCACGGTGCCGGCACGCTCGCGGGCATGGTGGCCTCGGGCATGCTGCCGCGCCTGCGCTGGGGCAGCCTGGGGATGACGCTGCTGGCGTTCGACGCCACCATCGGCCTGCTCTTCATGCCCATGGGCGTGATCGGCGCCCTCTGGCAAGGGGTTGCGCTCATGCTGGCCATCGGCCTGCTGGGCGGCTTCATGCAGGTGCGCATCTTCACGTGGATCCAGCAGCGGGTGCCGCCGGCACTCATCGGCCGGGCGATGGCGCTGTTCATGTTCATCTTCATGGGGCTGGCGCCGATCTCCGCCGCCGCCACGGGCTGGGCCATGAAGGGCATCACGCTGGCCCAGCTGTTCGCGGCCTGCGGCGGCGCGCTGGTGGCGGTGGCGGCGCTGGCCTTCCTGCTCACGCCGCTGCGGCAGGTGAACGACGCGCCGGGCACCGTGCCGCGCTGAACCGCGGCGTGGCGCCACCGGCCCGGTGGACGCTTTCCGATGGCCGGAAGGGGCTTCGCCGCGCCGCCGCGTGAAAGGCACTTCCTGCAGCAGGCCACCGGCTGGCCGGCACCCAGGGGCGGGCGTACACTGAGCCCCTTCCGTGCGGCGCTGGCGCCGCTGCCGCTCTGCCTGCCGTCGCTGCCCCGCCCATGAGCCGTCCTGATCTTTCCCTGCTCCTGCCCCCGGGCTCGGAGAACCCGCCCGCGCCCATTCCGCCCGAGCGCCGCGCGCCCGCGAGCCGGGCCGAGGGCCCCGTGGCCGCGCTGATCGGCGAATTGCGCGCCTATCAGGCCGAGCTGGAGGTGCAGAACAAGGTGCTGCGCTACAGCCAGGCCGCGGCGGAAAGCGCCTCGGAGCGCTTCGAGACGCTGTTCGCCAGCGTGCCGCTGTCGCTCATGGTGCTCGACGAACATGACATGGTGGTGCAGGCCAACTCCATGGCGCACCGCTCCTTCCAGCCCACCGAGGCCGACCGTCCCGTCACCTCGCTCATGCCGTTCGTGAGCGCGGCCGACGCCGAACGCGTGCGCGAGGCCTTCGCGCAGGCGCGCGAACTCGGCCACAGCGAGGCCACCGAGGTGGTGTTTCCCGTGGGCTCGGGCGGCACCATCACCGGCGACCTGCACATCGCGCGCATCGAGGCGCCCCAGGAAAGCGGCCCGCCGGTGCTGCAATTCCTGTGCGCCGTGATCGACCAGGGACCGCTGCTCACCGAGCGCCAGGCGCTGCAGCAAAGCGCCCAGGCCCTGCAGGAGCGCAATGCCCAGCTGCACGCCAGCGAGCGGCGGCTGGAGGCGGTGATCAACTCCGCCCTCGATGCCATCCTGTGCGTGGACCAGCACCAGCGCATCACCGTCTTCAACCCCACGGCGGCCGCGCTGTTCCAGTGCGCCACGGCCGACGCCATGGGCAGCCGGCTCGACCGCTTCCTGCCCGATGCGGCGCAGGCGCTGGCGTTCGCGCAGCTCACCACGCAGGCCGTGCTGGGCGAGATGGTGGCCTGCACCGCCAGCGGCAAGGAGCTGGCGGTGGAGGTGAGCATGTCGTTCGAGCGCCATGCCGAGGGCGAGACCACCACCGTCTTCGCGCGCGACCTCACCGGCCGCAAGAAGGCCGAAGCCCACCGCAGCGAGCTGGAAGCGCAGCTGCGCGAGTCGCACAAGATGCAGGCCGTGGGCACCATGGCCGGTGGCATCGCCCACGACTTCAACAACATCCTGAGCGCCATCCTGGGCAACGTCGAGCTGGCCAAGGCCGACTGCGACGCCGCCTCGCCCGTGCTGGAGAGCCTGCGCGAGATCGACAAGGCCGGCCGCCGCGCGCGCGACCTGGTGCGCCAGATCCTCACCTTCAGCCGCAACGAACCGCCGCAGCGCACCGCCGTGAGCGTGCACGACGCCATGCACGACACCGAGCGGCTGCTGCGCGTGACCCTGCCGCCCGCCATCGAGCTGCGCATGCGCCTGGATGCGGGGCTGCCGCCCGTGCTGGCCGACGCCACCCAGGTCGAGCAGGCGCTGCTCAACCTGTGCACCAACGCCATCCATGCGATCGGCGAGGCGCGCGGCATCGTCAGCATGGAGGCCTCGGCCCTGGAGCCCGACCTGCGGCTGTGCGAGCGCCTGGGCCTGCCCCTGGGCGAGTACGTCGCGCTCACCGTGGTGGACAACGGCCCGGGCATCGACGCGGCCACGCAGCAGCGCATCTTCGAGCCCTTCTTCACCACCAAGCCCGTGGGCCAGGGCACCGGCCTGGGCCTGGCCGTGGTGCACGGCGTGATGCGCACGCACGGCGGCGCGGTGGACGTGCACAGCGCTCCCGGCGAAGGCAGCCGCTTCACGCTGTACTTCCCCGTGGCGCCGGATTCGGCACCGAGCGCGCCGCCGCACGCCCCCCAGCCCGCCGCCCCGCCGCCCGTGCAGAGCGCGGACGAGCGCACGCGCCACGTGATGTACGTGGACGACGACGAGGCGCTGGTCTTCCTCGTGCGGCGCCTGCTGCGCCGCCGCGGCTACCAGGTGACCGGGTTCACCGATCCGCACGAAGCCACCGAGGCCCTGCGCGCCGACCCGCGCAACTACGACCTGCTGGTGACCGACTACAACATGCCCGGCTATTGCGGCGTGGACCTGGTGCGCGAGGCCAAGCGCATCCGCCCTGACCTGCCGGTGGCCCTGGCCTCGGGCCACGTCACCGCGGAGATCGAACAATCGGCCCTGGCCGAAGGCGCCAGCGCCCTCATCCACAAGCCCAACGACGTGGAAGAGCTTTGCGCCACCGTGCACCAGCTGGTGCATGGCGCGGCCAAGGGCCCCGATGACCCGGCCGATGGCGGACGCCACTGAGGCGGTGCCAGGCGCCGGGAAAGCCGCACCGCCGCCCGATTGCCTGTACGCCGACGACGACCTGCTGGTGCTGGCCAAGCCCTCGGGTCTGCTGTGCGTGCCGGGGCGCGGCCCCGACAAGCAGGACTGCCTGAGCGCCCGTGCGCTGCAGCACTGGCCGGACGCCCTGGTGGTGCACCGGCTGGACCAGGCGACCTCCGGCATCGTGCTCATGGCGCGGCATGCGACGGCCCAGCGCACGCTGGGCGACGCCTTCGCCGCACGGCAGGTGGACAAGCGCTACGAGGCCGTGGTGCAGGGCCTCGCACCCGCGCCGTCCGCCGCCGATGGGACCGCCGGCGGCTGGCACGCGATCGACCTGCCGATCGCCGCCGACTGGGAGCGCCGCCCGCTGCGCGTGATCGACGCCGCACAGGGCAAGCCGAGCCTGACCCACTGGCGCGTGATCGCCCACGACACCGCCGCCCACACCACCCGCGTCGAACTGCAGCCCGTGACCGGCCGCACCCACCAGCTGCGCGTGCACCTGGCGGCCATCGGCCACCCGATCCTGGGCGATGCGCTGTATGCGCCAGGGGCGGTGCAGGCCCGCGCGCCGCGCCTGCTGCTGCATGCGCGCCAGGTGGCGTTCACGCATCCGCGCACCGGGCAGCCCATGGCGTTTTCGTGCCCCACGCCCTTTTAGTGTTTCGGGCCACCAGCACAATCAACACCAGGGCATATCGCTATATTTTTAATAGCATGCTGAGCCGCGGAAATCGGTGCGCCCTCGAAGCCCCCGCCGGCCACGCCCGCAGTCCACGCAGTACCATCGCCGGATGCCAAAACACCTCACGATCTTGACCGGCTCCTCGCGCGGCATGGGCCTGGCGATGGCCCGCCAGCTGCTGCAGCCCGGCCACGCGCTGCTCACCCTGTCCCGCAACGCCCATCCCGAGCTCGCCGCCGAAGCCGCACAGGCCGGCGCCACGCTCGAGCAGTGGGAGCAGGACCTGTCCCAGGGCCTGCACGCTGCGGCCCGCCTGCGCACCTGGCTGGCCAACGTGCCGGCCGGCGAGTACGCCAGCGCCACCCTCATCAACAACGCCGGCGTGGTGCCGCGCATCGCACCGCTCTCGGGCAGCGACCCGGCCGACCTGGCGCACGCGCTGCGCGTCGGGCTGGAGGCCCCGATGCAGCTGAGCGGCGCCTTCCTGGGCGCCACCGAGAACTGGCCGGTGCCGCGCAAGGTGCTGAACATCTCCTCGGGCCTGGGGCGCCGCGCGATGGCCTCGCAGGCCGCCTATTGCGCCGCCAAGGCGGGCATGGACCACTTCACCCGCTGCCTGGCGCTGGACGAGGCCGCCAAGCCGAACGGCGCCAAGGTGTGCTCGCTCGCGCCCGGCGTGATCGACACCGACATGCAGGCCCACTTGCGCGATGCGAGCGCCGCCGACTTCCCTGACGTGCAGAACTTCGCCAACCTCAAGGCGGGCGGCCAGCTCACCTCGCCCGCCGATGCGGCGGCGCGCGTGCTGGCCTGGCTGGAGCGTGCCGACTTCGGCGAAACGCCCGTGGCCGACGTGCGCGACGCCTGAGGGCCACCCCCGTGCAAACGCTATGCTTTCAATAGCAATATGCCCTAGATAATATTGCGCTGAAGGCCATTTTTGCCTTGCATCGACTGGCTTGAACTTCCCCTGCAAAAAATGGAGACACGACCGATGATCCGCAGCCTGCTTTCCTTCACCGCGCTCGCCCTGGCGCTGGGCGCCACCGCCCAGGCGCAGACGCCCCCTCCCGCCGCCACCTACCCCACCAAGCCAGTGCGCCTGATCGTGCCCTTCCCGCCCGGCGGCGGCACCGACATCCTCTCGCGCCTGGTGGCCACCAAGCTGACCGAGGTGACCAAGTGGACCGTGGTGCCCGACAACCGCGCGGGCGCCGGCGGCACCATCGGCATCACCGAGGCCGTGAAGGCCGCCCCCACCGGCTACGACCTGGTGATGGGCCAGAAGGACAACCTGGTCGTCGCGCCCTGGCTCTACAAGAACCTGCCCTGGGACCCGACCAAGGACCTGGTCGCCGTGGCCCACGTGGCCTACACGCCGGTGATCATCGCCACCGGCGCCAACTCCCGCTTCAAGACCCTGGCCGACGTGGTGGCCGCCGCCCGCGCCGAACCCGGCAAGATCACCTACGGCTCACCCGGCAACGGCACCACCATCCACCTGGCCGGCGACCTGTTCGAAAAGGCCGCAGGCATCAAGCTGAGCCACATCCCGTACAAGGGCTCCAACCCCGCACTGATGGACGCGCTGGCGGGCAATGTGGACCTGCTGGTGTCCTCGGTGCCCTCGGCGATGGGCCAGATCAAGTCGGGCAAGCTGCGCCCGCTGGCCGTCACCTCGGCCAAGCGCAGCTCGTCGCTGCCGGACGTGCCCACCGTGGCCGAGTCGGGCTACAAGGGCTTCGACGTGAGTTCGTGGTACGGCATCTTCGCGCCGGCCGGCACGCCCGCCAACGTGGTGACCACGGTGAACGCCGAGGTCAACAAGCTGCTGGCATCGCCCGAGATGCAGGCCGCCATCCAGGCCCAGGGCGCCGAGCCCGAGTCGCTGTCGGCCGCGCAGTTCTCCACGCTGCTCAAGACCGACTACGCGAAGTGGAAGGGCATCGTGGAAGCCTCCGGCGCGAAGATCGAATAGGTGCGGCACGGGCCTTGTGCCCCCTGCTGCCTGCAGGCAACGCGCCCAATGCAAAACGGCTCCCGATGGAGCCGTTTTGCTTTGAGGGCCGGGTCAACGCCGGCCCCCAGGGCATCGACTGGCGATCAGTCGCGCACCACCAGCACGGGCACGTGCACCGCGCCCAGCACGCGCTGCGTCACGCTGCCCAGCACCAGCTTTTCCAGGCCGCGGCGGCCATGCGAGCCCATCACGATCAGGTCGGCCTGGCTGGTCTCCAGCGCACGCAGGATGCCGTCGTGCACTGCATGGCCCTCGCCCACCACCGCCGTCACCGGCACGCCGGCTTCCTGCATGGCCTTCTTGACGCCGTCCAGCGCCACGTTGGCCTCGGCCGTCGCAGCGCTCAGGTACTGCGACTGGCCATAGGCAAAGTCCGCGCCCACACCCGTGAACGGGTACGGGTCCACCACGTACACGGCGGTCACGGCCGCACCGAACGCCTTGGCCAGGCCGGCGGCCTTGGATACGGCGGTCATGGAGGTCGGCGAGCCGTCCACGGGAATCAGGATGTGCTTGAACATGGTTACTTCTCCTTCGGTTGATGGATCAGGCAGGGCCTGGGCCGGGGGGATCGCCTGCGCGATCGGTTGCCCGCTTCAGGCCCCAGTGTCGCGGCGACCGGTTGGCCGGCCGTTGATCCGCATCAAGTCATGGCCTTCAGGCCGGCGCGTCCTGGAAGCCTCCGCGCCGGCAGGTCACGACCAGCGTGTCGCGGAAACCACCGTCGGCCAGCGGCTGGATGGGCGTGGTCTCGTGGATCATGCGCGCATCGTCCAGCAGCATCAGCGACCAGGGCTCGCTGAGCGTGAAGCGCTGCCCGCTGGGCCCGGACGCTTCGAATATACGCGTCTCGCCGCCCTTGACCCGCTCGCGGCCGACGAGGAAAACCGCCACTAGGTCCACGCCGTCGCGGTGCGCGCCCTCCGGCGTGGGACGGCCGATGCCGTCGGTGGTGTCGATGCGGAACTGGTGCGCCTCGACGAACCAGCGCTCGGGCTGCGTGGCCAGGGCCTGCTGCGACACGCGGGCCAGCGCGGCGATCAATTGCCGCCACGCCGGGCGGGCCACGGTGGTGTCCAGCATCGGCGCGAACATCCGCTGCATGCCGCCGTGCAGCGCGTTGTATTCCACCGGCTGCCAGTGCGCGCGGTGGGGCACCGCCTGCACGCTGTCGCCATCGGCGACGAAGCTCGCGTGGCGGCGGCGGCGGTACCGCCCGCCGTCCTTCAGGAACTCATCGGGCGGCAGGCCGCTCCAGTCGGCGTGCAGCGCCTGGAGCTCGCCCAGCGGGCAACCGATCCACGCTGCGGTGTCGGCAGGCCGCAGCACGGCATAGCCGGCGCTGCGCAGATGGCTTGCCACTTGGTCCGGTGGCAGGTACGGAGGGGAGAAGGTGATGTGCGCCATAGGCGGCCAAGCTTAACCCGGCCCGCCCCTGGAACCTGGCGCAAAAGTGCCAGCCATCCGCTGGCGGCATCACCACCGTGCAGTAGCATGGCGGGGCCTTCGCCATTCCAGGAATCCGCCATGCCCCATGAACGCCGCCACTACGTCCGTGTGGCTTTCGATGCACCCGCGCTGCTCACCACCGGCCTGGGCACGTTCGACGTGCAGGTGCTGGACCTGTCGCTGCAAGGCGCGCTGCTCGCCCTGGGTGCCGAGCCCGCGGCCGCCCAACTGCCAGCCGGCGCGCCGTGCCAGTTGGTGATCGCCTTGTCGGCCGACAACGACCACATCGCCATGACCGGCGACATCGTGCACATCGAAGGCCCGCATGCCGGCCTGCAGTGCCGCACGATGGACCTGGACAGCGTGACCCACCTGCGCCGCGTGATCGAGCTGCAGCTGGGCGATCCCGCCCTGCTGGAGCGGGACCTGGCGGAGCTCATTGCCGCGCACGCGGCGCAATAGGCGCGGCGCGGCCCGTCAGGCGGCGGCAGGGCTGGCCAGCTCGGCCTCCTGCAAGGCACGCCACATCACCTTGCCGCTGCCGCTCTTGGGCAGCGCGTCCACCAGTTGCACCACGCGGGGCACCTTGTACACGGCCATGTGGTCTCGGCACCAGGCGATGATGTCTTCGCCGGTCACCTGCCCGCGGTGCTCCTGGCGCACCACCACCACGGCCTTGACCGTTTCGCCGCGGTAGCTGTCGCGCGCGGCGATGATGCAGGCCTCCTGGATCGCCGGGTGGCGGAACATGAGCGCTTCCACCTCGGCCGGCCAGACCTTGAAGCCGCTGGCGTTGATCATCCGCTTGAGCCGGTCGGTCAGGAAGAAATACCCCTCGTCGTCCACCCGCCCCAGATCGCCCGAGCGGAAGAACCGCTTGCCGTCCAGGTCGATGAAGGCCGAGGCCGTGGGCCCGGGCAGCTTCCAGTAGCCGCTGAAAACACCCGGGCCGTGGATCACGATCTCACCCTGCTCGCCGGCGGGCAGTTCCTGCAGTGTGTCGGGGTCAATGATGCGGGCATCGGTGCTGATGAACGGAATGCCCAGGCACTGCTGCTTGGGGTGGTCCGGCGGGTTGGTGTGGGAGGGCGCGGCGGTCTCGGTGAGGCCGTAGCCCTCGGTGTAGCGCAGGCCGTACTGCTCGAACAGCCGCTGCGCCACCGCCTGCGGCATGGCCGCGCCGCCGCCGCCGATGTACACCAGGCTGGACAGGTCGTACTGGCCGAAGTTCGGGCTGCCCATGAGGTCGATCACCATCGTGGGAATGTTGGTCCAGTTGCTCACGCGGTAGCGGGAGATGAGCCGCCCGGCCAGATCCCGGTCCCAGCGCGGCATGAGCACCAGGGTGGCCCCCACGTAGATACAGGAATGCATCACGCTGACCATGCCGGTGATGTGGAACATGGGCACGACGGCCAGCGTCACGCTCTCGGGCGTGGCGGTGCCCCACAGGCTGCTGGCCACGGCGTTGTGCATCAGGCTGCGGTGCGGGTGCATGCAGCCCTTGGGCAGGCCGGTGGTGCCGCTGGTGTAGGGCAGCACGGCCAGGTCTTCGGGCCCGACCGTGAGATCCGGGGCGGGCGCCGTGCAGGCCAGCGCATCCGTCCAGGCATACACCTGGCCGCCGGCCAGGACCGGCAGCGGGTGGCGGGTGCAGAGCCAGTCGCGCCACGCCGGCGGAATCGCGTCGGCGCCGGCCTCCTCGGGCGAGAACGCATCGGTGAACTGCGCCACCACCAGGTGGGCCAGGCCCGCGCCCGGCGCCAGCGCATCGCTGGCCTGCACCAGCTCGGGGGCCAGGTCGGCCGTGGTGATGGCCACGCGTGCGTCGGGGTCGGTGATGTAGTGGGTGAGTTCCTGCGCCCGGTTCATCGGATTGACCGGCACGACGACCGCGTTGGCCCGCAGGATGGCGAAGTGCGCCAGCACCAGTTGCGGACAGTTCTGCATGCACAGCAAGACGCGGTCGCCCTGCCGCACGCCCAGGGCATGCAGGTGCGCTGCCATCCGCTCGGCACCGTCGGCGAGCGCGCGGTAGGTCAGCGTGCGCCCGAAGAACACCAGTGCCGGCTTGTCCGGGTAGCGGCGGGCGCTGATCGCCAGGTTGTCCCAGAGGGAAGTGGCGGGCGGCGTGAGCGCGTGCGGCAGGCGGCGGGGCCAGAAGGCGTGGTGGGCAGGCATGGGCGATTCGGTTCCTTTCGCTTGCAGCCTAGTGACCTGCCCCGGGCCCGGCATCGGGGATGCCCCCTACGGCCGGTCGCGTGGGCGACCCGGTCTGCCCATGGCCCGCCGAGGTGCGGCAATGGTGCCAGGACGGAGACTTTTGTAACCGCGTGTCCCGCACCGGCGCTTTGAGCGGGCTTGCGCGGCGACGCGGCCGCGCGCATCAACGACAATGTGCGGCTGGGCCAAGCGCCCTGCCCCGCCGGCACCGCCCGGGCCCGGCAGGCCGCGCGGCACGATTCTTTCGATTTCTGCGGCAGGGCCCCCCACAGGCCCTGCCCCGCAGCTTGCGGGTTTTACGGACAACATGAACATTGTCATTCTCGACGACTACCAGGACGCAGTGCGCAAGCTGCATTGCGCCGCACGCCTGGACCCCTACAACGCCAAGGTGTATACCAACACCGTCAAGGGGCTGGGCCAGCTTTCGGTGCGCCTGAAGGACGCGGACATCATCGTGCTGGTGCGCGAACGCACCCACATCTCGCGCCAGCTGGTCGAGAAGCTGCCGCGCCTCAAACTCATCGCGCAGACCGGCAAGATCGGCCCGCACGTGGACGTGACGGCCTGCACCGAGCGCGGCATCGCGGTGGCCGAAGGCGTGGGATCGCCGGTGGCGCCGGCTGAACTGACCTGGGCGCTCATCATGGCCGCGATGCGCCGGCTGCCCCAGTACATCTCCAACCTCAAGCATGGCGCCTGGCAGCAGTCGGGCCTGCGCGCGGCGTCGATGCCGCCCAACTTCGGCGTCGGCACCGTGCTGCGGGGCAAGACGCTGGGCCTGTGGGGCTATGGGCGCATCGGGCAGATCGTCGCCGGCTACGGCCGGGCCTTCGGCATGAACGTGCGGGTGTGGGGCCGCGAGGCCTCACGCGCCCAGGCCCTGAGCGACGCGCTGCAGGTGGCGACCACGCGCGAGGAGTTCTTCGCCCAGTGCGACGTCATCTCGCTGCACCTGCGCCTGAACGACGAGACGCGCGGAATCATCCGGCTGGAAGACCTGTCGTGCATGAAGCCCACCGCGCTGCTGGTGAACACCTCGCGCGCCGAACTGATCGAGGCCGACGCCCTGATCGCCGCCCTGAACCGCGGCCGCCCCGGCATGGCCGCCGTGGACGTGTTCGAGAGCGAGCCCATCCTGCAGGGCCATGCCCTGCTGCGGCTGGAGAACTGCATCTGCACGCCGCACATCGGCTACGTGGAGCAGGACAGCTATGAGCTGTACTTCGGGGCCGCGTTCGACAACGTCGTCAACTACATCCGGGGCACGCCCACCAACATCGTGAACCCGGGCGCGCTGCAGGTCCGGCGCTGAAGCGCCCATCCCCCGGCCACACCGGAATCGAGTGCGACCCGTTTCGGCCGCACCATGAAAAAAGGCCTCCGAACCGGAGGCCTTTTGCTTGGCGCGGACCACCGGTCTTTCAACCGGCGGTGCCGCTGCGCGCTCAGTTCAGAGGCGTCTTCTTGCCGTCCTTGTACACGTACAGGGTGATGGCAGGGTTCTTCAGTTCGCCATTGGGTTCGAAGGCGATGTTGGCCGTCACGCCCTTGTAGTTGGACTTTTGCAGTTCGGGGATGTAGACCTTCGGATCCCACGAGTTGGCACGCTTCATGGCATCGACCAGCAGCATGGTGGCGTCGTAGGTGTAGGGGCTGTACACCTGGAACTGGTTGGGGTACTTGGCGTCGTACTTGGCGCGCCATGCGGTGCCGCCAGGCATCTTGGCCAGCGAAGCGCCGCCTTCGGCGCAGACCACGTTGTTCAGCGTCTTGGCGCCGGCGGCCAGCTTGGCCACTTCAGCGGTACAGATGCCGTCGCCACCGAAGTACTTCACGTTGCCCATGCCCAGCTGTTCCATCTGGCGCAGCATCGGGCCGGCCTGGGGGTCCATGCCGCCGTAGAACACCGCATCGGGGTTCTTGGACTTGATGGCCGTCAGAATGGCCATGAAGTCGGTGGCCTTGTCGGTCGTGAACTGCTCGTCCACCACCTTCATGCCCTTGGCGGCCGCCGTCTTCTTGAACACGTCGGCAACGCCCTGGCCGTAGGCCGTGCGGTCATCGACGATGGCCACGGTCTTGAGCTTCAGCGTGTCGGCCGCGTAGAACGCCAGGCCAGCGCCCAGGGCGTTGTCGTTGGCGATGATGCGGAACGTCGTCTTGTAGCCTGACTTGGTCAGGTTGGGGTTGGTGGCGGCGCCGGTGACGTGCGGAATGCCGCAGTCGTTGTACACCTTGGAGGCAGGGATGGTCGTGCCGGAATTCAAATGGCCCACCACGCCAGCAACCTTTGCATCGCACAGCTTCTGTGCAGCGGCGGTGCCTTGCTTCGGATCTGCAGCATCGTCTTCCGCCTGCAGTTCGAACTTGATCTTCTTGCCGCCAATCGTGACGCCTTGGGCATTCAGTTCTTCAACTGCCATGCGGGCGCCGTTTTCGTTGTCCTTGCCGTAGTGGGCTTGTGGGCCGGAAACCGGTCCCACGTGACCGATCTTGACCACCTGCTCTTGTGCAGAGGCCGCGCCGGCAAAAGCCGCGATAGCGGCAACCACGGTCAGTTTCAACTTCAGTTGCATATGAATCTCCATTAAGGGGTGAGCGCTGAGAAATATTGTTGTGTCTCAACGCCGGAAACATATCGCAATTTATGGGCCAGATCACTAGGGAACACGATGACATGCGGCAGAAACCACAGGGGAATACCCTGTCACTGACCCACCGCCCCCCCGAAGGAGGTCAAACGGAGGACGCTCCGGGGTGTCCAGCCAGCTCCTCGGCCACGGCTTCGTACACCGCATGGCGCACCACCGACTCCACTTCTTCGCGCAGCCGGGGCACCATGGAGCGGGTCTGCTCCATGACCACGGTGGCGATCGCCTCGCGCAGCCGCTGGTCCAGCACCACGT
Source organism: Acidovorax sp. SUPP1855 (assembly GCF_030158955.1). Classification (NCBI taxonomy): domain Bacteria; kingdom Pseudomonadati; phylum Pseudomonadota; class Betaproteobacteria; order Burkholderiales; family Comamonadaceae; genus Acidovorax; species Acidovorax sp. SUPP1855. Next base: position 76,297 of record NZ_BQXI01000024.1, read on the forward strand.
CGACGCGCTGCATGACACGGTGGATCACCACCTCTTCGATGTCCTTCAGCCCGGCAGCCGGCAGGGCCAAGTCCATGGGCGCGGGGGCCGGCAAAGGCGCGGGGGTGCGGGCCGCCGCCGGGGGAACGGGCGGCGTGGCAGACCGCGCCATGGCCAGCGCCATGACAGGCGACAGGACCGGCCGGGGCGGCAACCCGGCGACCACGGGAGGCTTGACGAACGACGGCGAAACCGCGGGCACTGCAGGGGCCCCAGCACCCGGCACCGCGGGGCTCGGCTGCCCCACGCCGGGTACGCCGTCCGAAAGCTGCACCACATCGGTGAGCGTGGGCACAAATCTAGGGGGCGCCTTGGGTGGGGAAGACATCACGCGCCTTTCAGCACGAGGTCGTGCCGCACGATCTGGTAGCCCCGCGACGCATAGTGGCGCCACCGGTCGCGCGCACCGCTGCGGTCGGCCTCGTCGTGCGCGCTCACCACTTCCACCAGTTTGCCGAACCGCTCGAAACCTGGCGGCACCGCACCGCCCAGGTTCAGCAGCACTTCATGGTGGGTCGCCAGGCGCAGGTCCTGCGCCAGCAGCACGGGCGAGGCCTCGCGCAGGTCTTCGCCGTCGCGCTCGTTGCAGTGGGCAACGAAATCCTGCGGGGCCATCGCCCAGAGCGCGCGGTCCAGGCCGTCGAGCGCGGACTCCGGCCCCGTGATGACCAGCCGGGCATCGCTGCGCAGCACCTTGCGCGCGAAGCGGCAGGCATAGGCCAGCTTGTCCGGCGCGTTGAAGTGGAAAGCGATTTCCGTCATGGCCAAGCGGTGGGCGCGATCAGCGGGCCGACACGCGCGGCGCGCGCGCGGCCTTGGCCACCGGCTTGCGCGCCGGCGCCTTGGCCCGGGGTTGCGCCGCCGCATCGAGCAGGTATTGCACCAGCAGGCCGACCGGCCGGCCCGTGGCGCCCTTGGCGGCGCCACCCTTCCAGGCCGTGCCGGCAATGTCCAGGTGCGCCCACGGGGTGTCGCCCACGAAACGCTGCAGGAACTTGGCCGCCGTGATGGCGCCGCCAGCCCGCCCGGCCACATTCCCCATGTCGGCGAAGTTGCTTTTGAGCCCCTCGCCATATTCGTCGTCCAGCGGCATGCGCCAGCACGGGTCGAGCGCCGCATCGCCAGCCGCCTGCAGGCTTTGCGCGAGCGCGTCGTCGGTGGCGAACAGGCCGCTGCGCAGGCCGCCCAACGCGACCACGCAGGCGCCGGTCAGGGTGGCGATGTCCACCATCGCCGCCGGCTTGAAGCGCGCGGCGTAGGTAATGGCATCGCACAGCACCAGCCGGCCTTCGGCGTCGGTGTTCAGCACTTCGATGGTCTGGCCGCTCATGCTGGTGACCACGTCGCCGGGCTTGACCGCACGGCCATCGGGCATGTTCTCGCATGCGGGAATGAGGCCCACCACGTTGACGGAGGGCTTGAGTTCGGCCAGTGCTCGGAACACGCCCAGCACACTGGCTGCGCCGCCCATGTCGAACTTCATCTCGTCCATCTCGGCCGCGGGTTTGATCGAAATGCCGCCCGTGTCGAAGGTGATGCCCTTGCCGATCAGCACCGTGGGCGCCTGCCCGCGAACGCCGCCGTCATAGCGCAACTCGATGAAGCGCAGCGGCTCTTCCGAGCCGCGCGCCACCGCCAGAAACGCACCCATGCCCAGCTTGGCGGCTTCTGCGGGGCCCATCACCTTGCACTGGATGGAGGGGAACTTGGCCAGTGCCTTCGCAGCGCCCGCCAGCAGCGTGGGCGTGGCATGGTTGGCCGGGCGGTTGGCCCACTCGCGGGCGTATTCGATGCCCGACACCAACGCTGCGCCACGCGCGAACTCGGACCTGGCGGCAGCGGCGTCCGCCACGCCGAGCACCACGCGCGACAGCACGCGGGGCTCGGTCTTGGATTTGGTGGCGGTATAGATGTAGGTGGCTTCGGCCAGCGCCTGCACGGCGGCGCAGACGGCCCCGCTGGCGGGGGGCGCGGCGAAGCACACCGCGGCGCGCTTGACCTGGGGGGATTTGAGCAAAGAGGCCGCGGCCAGGATGGCCTGGCGCGTGGCGCGCGCGGAGCCGTCGCCACCGCCCAGCAGCACCACGCGGCGAGCGGCCACGGCGGGCATCTGGTACAGCTGCAGGCTCTTGCCGGCCTTGGTGTCGAAGTCGCCGTTCTTGAGGGCATGGGCGATCAGGCTGGGCAACGCACCGCCGGCGGGTTTCGCGCCGTCGGCCACCACAATGGCCAGCAGGTCGCATTTCTCGGCGGCGGCGCCGTCAAGGCTCAGGGTCTTCAGATCGAAGTTCATAATCGGTGTTTTCCTTCGAGCCAATGTTATTCGATTCATCCATTCGCAAGGAGCTGGCGCGCAGCTTCGGCGCGACCCTGGTGGTGCTGGTCACCGTGGTCATGACCATGATGCTGATCCGCACGCTCGGCCAGGCCTCGCGCGGCAGCGTCAATCCCTCCGACGTGATGCTCGTCATGGGCTTCACCGTGCTTGGGCAGTTGCCCACCATCCTGAGCTTGAGCCTGTTCGTGGCCGTGGTCGGGACGCTCTCGCGCATGTACCGCGACAGCGAGATGGTGATCTGGTTCGCCAGCGGCCGCGGGCTCATCAACCTGCTCACCCCGCTGCTGCGCTTTGCCTGGCCCGTGATGCTGGTCATCGCGACCCTGGCCCTGGTGATCTGGCCCTGGGCCAACCAGCAGATCCAGGCCCTCAAAGTGCAGTACGAACAGCGCGGGGATGTGGACCGCATCGCGCCCGGTGAATTCCAGGAGTCCGCCAACGGCAGCCGCGTGTTCTTCATCGACCGGGAAAGCCCGGACAACGAACAGGCCAGCAACGTTTTCATCGCCTCGACCGAGCGCGGCCGCGAGACCGTGACATCCGCCCGCAGCGCCCGGCTGGAGACGCGCAACGGCGAGCGCATGGTGCTGCTGAGCGACGGCCAGCGCCTGGAGACCACCGTGGACAAGCCCGGGCTCAAGGTGAGCGAGTTCATCGAGTACGGCACCCGCATCGGATCGGCGCCCCCGGGCGCGCAGGATGAGCAGGCCGTCAAGACCATCTCCACCCCTGCCCTGCTGGCCTCGGCCGAGCCGGCCTTCCGCGCCGAACTGGGCTGGCGTTTCGGCCTGGCGGTGGCCGCCCTCAATTTCGTGGTGATGGGGCTCGCGCTGGCCAGCGTGAACCCCCGCGCCGGTCGCAGCAGCAGCCTGGTGCTGGCGCTGTTCGCCTTTGTCGTCTACTACAACCTCATGACCCTGGGACAAAGCTGGATCAGTTCCGGACGGCTGGGCGTGGTGCCGTTCATGCTGCTGCTGCACGGCGGCACGCTGGCCCTGGGCCTGGCGCTGCTGACGGCGCGCCACCATCGCTGGTCGCCCAGCATGCTGTGGCGCCGCGGAGGCCGCGCATGAAAACCATCCGCCGCCTGATCTACCGCGAAGCCCTGTCGGCCGTGGCTTTCGTCACGCTGGGCTTTCTCGCGCTGTTCTTTTTCTTCGACATGGTCGATGAACTGCGTTGGGTGGGCCGCACGGGGCCGGACGGCTACCAGCTGTCCCATGCCATGCTGTTCGTCGCGCTCAGCATTCCCAGCCACCTCTACGAGCTGCTGCCGATCACGGTGCTGATCGGCACGATCTTCGTGATGGCGCGGCTGGCGCAAAGCTCGGAGTTCACCATCATGCGCACCAGCGGCCTGGGGCCCTGGCGCGCGCTGCGCACGCTGCTGGTGCTGGGCCTGGGGTTCGTCATGCTGACCTTCGCCGTCGGCGATTACATCGCACCGATGACCGACCGCGCGGCGCAGCTGGTCAAGGCGCGGCACTTGGGGCAACTGACCACCGGCGCGACGGGCGCCTGGCTCAAGGAGCGCCAGGGCACCCATTCGATGGCGGTGAACGTGCGTGCGCTCAGCCCCGATGGCGGCATGCTCAACATCCGCGTGTTCGAATTCGATGCGAACGGCCGGGTGGCCTCCACCCTGCAGGCCGCCAGCGGCACGGTCGGCAACGACCTATGGGAGCTGAAACAGGTCAAGCGCAGCGTGTTCCATCGCAGCGGTGAGGCGGAGGCACGAGTCGAGCGCCTGCAGGAGGCCGAACTGCGCTGGCCCACGCGCATCAGCGCCGACATGGTGTCCGCGGCGCTGCTCAAGCCCGACCGCATGGCCACCATCGACCTGTTCCAGTACATCCGCCATCTGGAGGCCAACGGCCAGTCGGCGCAGCGCTATGAGATCGAGTTCTGGCGCAAGGTGTTCTACCCGCTCAGCTGCCTGGTGATGGTGGTGCTGTCGCTGCCCTTCGCCTACCTGCATTTCCGCTCCGGCGGCATCGCGGGCTACGTGTTCGGCGGGGTGATGGCTGGCATCAGCTTCTTCCTGCTGAACAACGTCTTCGGCTATGCGGGCAACCTGCAGAACTGGTCGCCCTGGCTCACTGCGGCGGCGCCGGGATTGATCTATTCGGTGCTTTCGCTGGCCGCCTTCGGCTGGCTGGTGCTGCGCCGGTGACCCGAGGAGCGCACGCGTTGACTGCTACTCCACCCCGAGGCGTCGTGCTGTTCGCCCATGGTTCGCGCGACCCGCTGTGGCGCGCCCCCATGGAGGCCGTTCAGGCCCACCTGCAGCAGCATCGCCCCGAACTGCGGGTGCGCTGCGCCTATCTCGAATTGACCACACCTGACCTCGCGCAGGCCGTGCAGTCGCTGGTGGACGAAGGTGCCCGGCATGTGACGGTGGTGCCGATGTTCCTGGGCACGGGCAAGCACGCCCGCGAAGACCTTCCGCTCCTGGTACAGACCCTGCGCGCCACGCACCCCGACGTGCATTTCGAAGTCCAGGGCGCCATCGGTGAGGACCCGCGCATGACCGCATTGATGGCGGAGATCGCCGGCTCGGCCTGACGCGGACATCCAGGCGGGAAGGTCGCATGACTGACGCCACCCGGGCCCTTTCAAAAATTGGACAGCCGCTGTTCTTCCTTAGACGGCTGCAGCATAATGATCGCCTTCTTTAGCAGCGATACGATATGAATCTGCACCAATTCCGCTTCGTTCAGGAAGCCGCGCGCCGCAACCTCAACCTGACCGAAGCCGCCAAGGCGCTGCACACCTCGCAGCCCGGCGTGTCCAAGGCCATCATCGAACTGGAAGAGGAATTGGGCGTGGACATCTTCGCGCGCCACGGCAAGCGGCTCAAGCGCATCACCGAGCCGGGCCAGCACGTGCTCAAGAGCATCGAGTTGATCATGCGCGAGGTCGGCAACCTCAAGCGCATCGGCGAGCAGTTCAGTGCGCAGGACAGCGGCACCCTCAGTATCGCCACCACCCACACGCAGGCGCGCTACGTGCTGCCCCTGCCCGTGGCCAAGCTGCGTGAAGCGTACCCCAAGGTGAACATCAGCCTGCACCAGGCCACGCCGCACGAGGTGGCGCGCATGGTGATCGACGAGGTGGCCGAGATCGGCATGGCCACGGAGTCGCTGGCCGACTATCCCGATCTGGTCACCCTGCCCTGCTATGAATGGCAGCATGTGCTGGTGATGCCCACCGCCCATCCGCTGGCGCAAAAGGAGCGCCTGGGCCTGGACGACATCGCGCACGAAGCCCTCATCACCTACCACCCGTCGTTCACCGGCCGGGGCAAGATCGACCAGGCGTTCGCCGCCCGCAAGCTGCAGCCGCGCATCGTGCTGGAGGCCATCGACTCCGACGTGATCAAGACCTACGTGCGCCTGGGCCTGGGCATCGGCATCGTGGCCGAGATGGCGATGCGCGACGACCCACTGGGCGACCTGGTGGTGCGGCCCGTGGGTCACCTCTTCGGCCAGAGCGTGGCACGCGTGGCGTTTAAGCGTGGCGCCTACCTGCGCAACTTCGTCTACAAGTTCGCCGAGTTGCTGAGCGACCGCCTGAACCGCGAACTCATCGCCCGGGCCATGACCGGCCACGTGAACGACTACGAACTCTGAACCCGCACCGCCCGCATACCGAGTGGCTTTCGCTCCGCATCGAACCCGCTTTTTTCCCAGACCGTCTTTCCAGCCAGCCCCTCGCGCCATGACCTCCACCGACATCGCACCGCGCACACCCGCCTTTCCCAGCAAACTGCCCCAGGTGGGCACCACCATCTTCACGGTGATGTCGGCCCTGGCGGCCGAGCATGGCGCCGTGAACCTGGGCCAGGGCTTTCCGGACTTCCACTGCGACTCAGCGCTGATCGATGCCGTGGACCGCGCCATGCGCACCGGGCACAACCAGTACCCGCCCATGGCAGGCGTGCCTGCGCTGCGCGAAGCCGTGGCTGCCAAGATAGAAGCGCTCCATGCCCGCCGGTATGACGCCAACACGGAAATCACCATCACCGCTGGCGCCACGCAGGCGATCCTGACCGCCATCCTGGCGACGGTGCATGCGGGTGACGAAGTGATCGTGCTCGACCCCTGCTACGACAGCTACGCCCCCAATGTGGAACTGGCAGGCGGCATGGTGGTGCGGGTGCCGCTCACGCCGGGCAGTTTCCGGCCCGATTTTGGCAAGATCGCCGCGGCCATCACGCCGCGCACGCGCGCGCTCATCATCAACAGCCCGCACAACCCCAGCGCCACCATCTGGACGGCCGAGGACATGCGCACGCTGGAAGAACTGCTCGCCCCCACCGATGTGCTGCTCATCAGCGACGAGGTGTACGAGCACATGGTGTTCGACGGCGCGCAGCACGAGAGCGCGGCACGCTTTCCCGGCCTGGCAGCACGCGCGTTCATCGTGTCGAGCTTCGGCAAGACCTTCCACGTCACCGGCTGGAAGGTCGGCACCGTCGCGGCTCCGGCCGCGCTGACGGCGGAGTTTCGCAAGGTGCACCAGTTCAACGTGTTCACCGTGAACACGCCGATGCAGCACGGCCTGGCGGCCTATCTGCAGGACCCGGCGCCCTACCTGCAACTGCCCGCGTTCTACCAGGCCAAGCGCGACCTGTTCCGCCAGGGGCTGGAAGGCTCTCGCCTTCGGTTGCTGCCCAGCACGGGAAGCTACTTCCAGTGCGTGGACATCTCGGCGGTGAGCGATCTGAACGAGTCCGACTTCTGCCAGTGGCTGACCCGCGAGGTGGGCGTGGCGGCGATCCCGCTGTCGGCTTTCTATGGCGACGGGTTCGACCAGCGCGTGGTGCGGTTTTGCTTTGCGAAGCAGGACGACACGCTGCGCCAGGCACTGCAGCGGCTGCGCAAGCTCTGATCACAAACGGCGATCATTCTGGTTGACCCGCCAACGCGTCGCGCAGCCAGTCGAGAAAAGCCAGCCCTGTGCGACAGGGCATCAGCAAAGGCGCCATGGGGCGCGATGGGACGCCGCGAACAAGTGGGCTGATGGAAGCCGTCAGGTGTCCTTTGCAAATTCTGTGGACCTGCAGGCAACCAAAGACGGACCGTTGGGGCACTCACGCTGCGACACCTCTCAAGGCGCCCCGTGCGTCACCCCATGCTCCTCAAGAATGCGCTCGTCTTCGTTCACCTGCTCGCCATGGCCGTTGCCGTGGGAAAGATGCTGGAGTATGACTTCCGATTTCTTCGCTCCGTCCACCGCCCGATTTCAGCGCAGCAGTGGGAGAACCTGCTTCATACCAAGCGAACGATGACGGTGGCGTTGGGCGTGCTGTGGGTGACCGGGCTGGGCTTTCTCTACGTCGGCCAAGCACAGTACCCCGGGTATCTGGCCAACGAGAAACTCTGGATGAAGGTGCTCACCGTGTGCGTGTTGACGCTGAACGGAATGCTCATGCATCATTTCGCGTTTCCATACATGCAGCAGGGCACGGTCTTCCTGCAGTGGCCTCTGGGCCGGGTGCTGTTGCTGACCGGGTTTGCCACCGTGTCTTCGATCTCGTGGCTGTACGCCTCGTTTCTCGGTATCGCACGTTCATGGAACGACACCGTGGCGTTCGAACATGCGCTTGGCGTCTATGTGGCGCTGCTGCTCCTGGCAGCCGCTGGCACGGCAGGGCTCATGGCTTTTTTGCACCACCGCCACGCCAGGGGCATTCAGCCGGGTCCACTGCCATGCACCGGCCCCCGTGGCCGCTGCCCGCGTTGAGTGGCATGCGCCGTCCGTGAATGTCCTGCCGCGCGAAAACCAGCGAATTCAGTCGGCAAGCCAGTTCCACAGGCAAGGCGCGAGCAGGAGGCTGGCGCGCATTCGATGGCTTGCCAAAAGCGCTGATGGCCCGCCCTGCCCGTTCAGCCCACGCGGACGCCCAGGCCACCGATGAGTGCAGCGGCCTGATCCATCGACAGCATCGCACCCTTGAACGATTGGGCCACGGTGGTCACCGTCAGGCCGCCCAGGTCCACCGAACGCAGGTCCGCGCCATCGAAGCGTGCATTCTTCAGGTTCGCATCCCGCAGGCTGCCACCCTCGAAGACCGCGTCGCGGAAATCGCATCCAGCCAGGTCGGCTTCGGACAGATCCAATTGCTCCAGGCTGCGCTTGCGGAACGAAAGGCCGCGCAGGTCCGCGCCCACCAGTCGGCACTGGTGAAACTCCAGCCCCAAGGTACTCGCCTGATTGAAATGCGCCCCCGTCAGCTTGGCCTCGGTGAACAGCACGCCCGCCAGCTTGGTGCCGGTCCAACGCGTGTTGTTGAAATCGCTGCTGCACAGCCGGGCGCCGGACAGATCGGCCAAGCTGAAATCCGCTTGCCGCGCCTTGCAATCGAGCCAGCGCGAATCCGCCAGCATCGCCTTCTCGAAGCGGGTCTCGGCGAAGGTGCAATCCAGAAACCGGGCACCGCCCAGGTCCAGGCCGGAAAGGTCTTCTCCGTCGAACCGGCAGTGCTCGAACGCCAGCGGGCCATGCGGGCCTGCGAGGGCCGCCACCAGCGCACCGCGCGAAAAAACCTGGTCGCTGAAAAGCGCGGAATCCATGTCGGAACGGGCCATCACGATTCAATGCCCCGTGCTCTTGGAAAAGAGATTGACCACCAGCACCCCCGCGATGATCAGCCCCAGGCCGACCATCGCCGGCGCATCGAGCCGCTGCCGAAACACCACCCAGCCCACCACCGAAATCAGCACGATGCCAACGCCCGACCAGATGGCATAGGCGACCCCCACCGGAATCGTCTTCAAGGCCAGCGAGAGTGCATAGAAAGAGGCGGCATACGCCACCCCGGTGATCAGGCTGGGCACCAGACGGGTAAATCCATCCGACGCCTTGAGCGCGGTGGTGCCCACCACCTCCAAAGCGATGGCCAGTCCCAAGATGAGATAGCTGGGGTGCACGGTCATGGCGCGGTTCCTTGGGTGAGTTCGAGCAGAAGGGAAAGAAGGCGGTCCTTGCGGTCTGGCGGCGTGCCGTAGACATCCGGGAACCTCTCAAAACCCATCCGGTCCCTTGTTGATCGAGAACGCGTGCTCCATCCTTTGCCATGATCACTCCCCGTAGCGCCCTGAAGTTCGACCTGTTCGCTGAGGCCTCGCGCCAACACAAGA
>NZ_BQXI01000025.1:0-83076 GCF_030158955.1 Acidovorax sp. SUPP1855
CGGGCCTGCAAGGCCCCTCATGCACCCAGGCGCAGACCGCTGCTGGGCCTCATCACGCTCAAACGGCTGCTGGCGCCCACTCATTCCTGTTCGGATTCGTCAAACATGGGGTTGTGAGAGGCTCCCGACGGTGTGGGCGACCGGCTGGTGTCGTCCCGCCTGCAGGGAACCTCTCAAAACCCCTGTCTCAGCCACTTGGCGCGCTTACAAATCACGAGTTACGGCGTTCAAGCCTTGCAAATTCGGAAGTTTTGAGAGGTTCCCGAACGGCATCGTCACGGTCAACACGGCCGTCAATCAGCTCGACCAGGTGACGCAGCAGAACGCCGCGCTGGTGGAGGAATCGGCCGCGGCGGCGCAAAGCCTGCGCGACCAGGCCTCGCAGCTGGCGGATGCCGTGCAGGTGTTCCGCCTGACCACGGCGCAGGCCACGCCGCTCGCTCGGCCCGCGCGCCCCGCCCTCGCCGCGGGCTGAGCGGAACGCGCCCCCGCGCCAAGCGGCGCGCCAACGGCGGCGCCGCTGGCACTGCGCTGCCGCGCCCAGCCATTCCACCCGGGCCAACCGGCCGGCCGGTGCGGTGGTATATGCTGCGGCCCCCGAGCTGCCCTGGCCGGCACGCCCCACCGCACCCGACATGCCCACTTTTGCCATCGATCTGCCCACGCTGCTGGCGATGACCGTCATCGGTTCCGTCGTCATGGCCGCCTGCCTGGTGCTGGTCGGCCACGAGCGCCGCCGCGATGGCCTGGGCCTGTGGGCCGCCGCCCTGGTGCTGCAGTCGCTGGCTTACGTGCTGCTGGCCCTGCGCGGCCGCGTGCCGGACATGCTCTCCATCGTGGTCGCCAACGGCCTGCTGTCCAGCGTGTTCGCCTGCCTGCTGGCGGCCGTGTGCCAGTTCCACCGCCGCCCGCTGCCCTGGGGGCGGCTGATCGGGCCGGTCGTGCTCACGCTGGCGCTCTTCCTCGCGTTCCTGCAGGACTACGAAATGCGCCTGGTGCTGGCGGGCGTGGTCTTTCCCGCGCAGTTGGCCCTGGTGCTGTGGACGCTGTGGCGCTTTCCGTCGCCCGGGCGCGGCGCAGGCCTGGTGGCGCTGGGCATCGTGCTGCAGATGTCGGTGCTGGTGGTGCGCGCCGTGGCCGCGGCCACGGGCGCCATGCCGCTGAACGGGCTGCTGCAGGGCGGCTGGCTGCAGCACGCCACGTTCCTGTCCACCTTCATCGCCGTGCAGGCCTCGTCATTCGGCTTCATCTTCATGGCGCGCGACCGCGCCGACGACACCAACCGCCGCATGGCCGCGCGCGACCCGCTCACGGGCGTGGCCAACCGCCGCGCGGCCATCGCCGCCCTGGACCGCGACATCGCCCGGGCCATCCGCACGCGCGAGCCGCTGTCGCTCATGATGGTGGACATCGACCACTTCAAGCGCATCAACGACGGGCTGGGCCACCTCGTGGGCGACCAGGTGCTGTGCCGCGTGGTCGATGCCATGGGCGAGCGCCTGCGGGCGCAGGACATGATCGGGCGCTACGGCGGCGAGGAGTTCCTCGTGGTGCTGCCCGACACGCCGCTGCACGGCGCGCGGCAGCTGGCGATCCAGCTGTGCCGGGCGATCGAGCAGACGCGCTTCGACCTGAGCGGGCACACCGTGCCGGTCACCCTGAGCATCGGCGTGTTCGGCGGACGCATCGAGGAGGGCGACAGCTGGGACATGCTGATCGCCGCCGCCGACCGCGCCATGTACGAGGCCAAGCGCAGCGGACGCAACCGCGTTGCCGTCGCGGGCGATCTGCGCGGGGTGGTGCCCGCCTCCGCACTGCACGACAATCCGGAAACCCTTCCTCCACCGGAGCGGTGAACTGCAACGCACCGGCGCGCCCGCCGGATGCCGCGGCCGGTGGCAGGATCTTTTCCTGGACCGCCCCCGAGGAACCGCCATGAACGCCCGCACCGCCCCCGACCTCCTGCAACCCGCCGAAGCCCTGGCCCACGTCAGCCGCCAATGGGACGGCGACATCCTGCGCCAGCTCACCGAATACATCGAGATCCCCGCCAAGTCGCCCGGCTTCGCCCCCGACTGGGAGCAGCTCGGATACCTGGACCGCGTGCTGCGCAATGCCGCGAACTGGGTCGAAGCGCAGAAGGTGGCAGGCCTCACGCTCGAGATCGTGCACCTGCCCGGCCGCACGCCGGTGCTGTTCTTCGAGGTGGCCGCCACGCAGCCCCAGTCGAGCCAGACCGTGCTGATGTACGGCCACCTGGACAAGCAGCCCGAGTTCGAGGGCTGGCGCAAGGACCTGGGGCCCTGGACGCCCAAGTACGAGGACGGCAAGCTCTACGGCCGCGGCGGCGCCGACGACGGCTACGCGGTGTATGCCAGCATCGCCGCCGTGCAGGAGCTCAAGCGCCAGAACGTGCCGCACCCGCGCATCGTCGGCCTGATCGAGACCTGCGAGGAAAGCGGCTCGGGTGACCTGCTGCCCTACATCGACCTGCTGCGCACGCGCTTAGGAAGCGTGGCCCTGGTGATCTGCCTCGATAGCGGCGCCGGCAACTACGACCAGCTGTGGCTCACCACCAGCCTGCGCGGCATGGCCAGCGGCACGCTCAAGGTGGAGATCCTCACCGAGGGCATCCACTCGGGCGATTCGTCGGGCCTCGTGCCCTCGTCGTTCCGCATCATGCGGCAGGTGCTGGACCGGCTCGAGGACAGTGCCACCGGCCGCCTGCTGCCCGCCAGCTTCCACTGCGAGGTGCCCACCGACCGCCTGGCGCAGGCCCGCGCCACCGCCGGCATCCTGGGCGAAGAGGTGTACAAGCGCTTTCCCTGGGCGCACTACGACTGCGGCGGCTCCACCACCTTCGCGCTGCCCACCACCACCGACCCGGTGCAGGCCCTGCTCAAGCGCACCTGGGAGCCCACGCTCAGCGTGACCGGCGCCGAGGGTTTTCCGGCCCTGAAGGACGCGGGCAACGTGCTGCGCCCCTACACCGCCTTCAAGCTCAGCCTGCGCCTGCCCCCGCTGGTGGACGCCGCGCAGTGCGTGCAGGAGATGAAGGCGCTGCTGGAGGACAACGCTCCCTACCAGGCCAAGGTCACCTTCGAGGGCGGCGGCGCGGCCAGCGGCTGGAACGCGCCCGACACCGCGCCGTGGTTCGAGGGCGCGCTCAACGCCGCCAGCCAGGCCCACTTCGGCGCGCCGTGCGGCTACATCGGCCAGGGCGGCACCATTCCGCTCATGAACATGTTGAGCCAGGGCTTTCCGAAGGCGCAGATGATGGTCTGCGGCGTGCTGGGCCCCAAGAGCAACGCGCACGGCCCCAACGAGTTCCTGCACGTGCCCTACGCCAAGAAGCTCACCGCCGCCGTGGCGCAGGTCATCGCCAGCCTGCCGCCCGCCGGCGCGCAGGACGGCACGGCGGCCGCGCCGGCCGCGGCCGCCTGAAGCCGCTGCGCACTGCCACCGTGGCCGCGCCCACCCCTTTTCCCGGGCGCGCCACCATGGCGCGCCTTTTTTCCGACAAGCCCGCTCCCTTTCGCATGGTCGATCCCGACGCCCCCTCCACCCTCAGCCCCTTCACCGCCGCCGATGGCGAGAACCTCGCCCTGCAGGACTGGCCGCTGCCCCATGCCGACGCGCGCGCCACCGTGCTGCTGGTGCACGGCCTGGGCGAGCACGTGGGCCGGTACAACCGGCTCGCCCGTCGGCTGAACGCCTGGGGTTTTGCCGTGCGCGGCTACGACCAGTACGGCCATGGCGAATCGGGCGGGCTGCGCGGCGCCCTCACGCCGCCGAACCGGCTGATGGTGGACCTGGCCGACATCGTCGATGCGACGCGGGCTCGGATGCCGCCCGGCCAGCCGCTGGTGCTGCTGGGGCACAGCCTGGGTGGGCTGGTGGCGGCGGACTTCGTGGCGCAGGCGCTGCGCCCCGTGGATGCGCTGGTGCTTTCCTCCCCCGCGCTGGACCCGGGCCTGAGCTGGACGCAGAAGTTCCTGGTGGCCACCCTGCCCCGCGTGCTGCCGAACCTGCGCCTGGCCACCGGGATCGACCCCACGCACCTGTCCCACGACCCTGCCGTCGTCGCGGCCTACCGCGCCGACCCGCGCTGCCACGACCGCGTCGGCGCCGGACTCGCGCGCTTCATCGCCTACACCGGCCCGGCCGTCGTGGCCCGCGCCGCGCAGTGGAGCGTGCCCACGCTGCTGATGTGGGCGGGCGCCGACCGGCTGGTCAACCCCGCCGGCAGCCGGGCCTTCGCCCGGGCCGCTCCGCCGGGCGTGGTGCATGCGCAGGAGTTCGCCCTGGCGTACCACGAGCTGTTCAAGGAAAGCCCCGAGCACGCCGCGCCGGTGTTCGCGGCCTTGCAGCAATGGCTGGACGCCCGCTGCCCCCGCACCAGCGGCCTGGAGCAAAATCGGGCGCCAGCACAATAACCACTAGGGCATATTGCTATATTTTTAATAGCAACTTGCAGGCATCGTGCTGGGCCGGGTCACAGGAAAGCGGGAGGCCCCTTGTCAGCCTTGCTTTCCACCGGGTTGGCCAGCAGCCAGTTGGCCGGGTACTGGCGCATGAACTCCCGCGCCTTCTCCGGCCGGGCCGACAGCCAGGCACCGTAGGCGCCCTCGTTGAGCAGGGCCGGCATGCGCTTTTCGCTGCCGGGCGGCTGGTAGCGGTGGATCAGCGCATGGCTGTTGGCGTTCACGGTGAGCACGGTGTAGCTGACCAGCTCCTCGCCCTCGGGGCCGGTCCAGCGGGCCCACAGGCCCGCCGCGGCCATCGGCAGGCCATCCACGCGCGCGATGCGCGTGGGCACGGCCTTGCCGCTGCGCCAGTCGTCCTCGAAAAACGCCGCCATGGGCACGATGCAGCGCTGGCCTTTCAGCCACGCCTCGCGGAACGGCGTGGCGGTGGAAACCGTCTCGGAGCGCGCGTTCACCAGCTTGGGGGCGCGCAGCCGCCCGTCGGAGGCCGATTTCACCCAGTGCGGCACCAGCCCCCACTGGGCGTGCACCAGTTCGCGTGCCAGCCGGGGGGCGCCGTCCGCATCGGGAGCGGCATCGGGATCTGCCCCGGCCGCCGATTCGGCATCGCCCGGCGGGGCATCGGTCGGCGCCGGCCCTGGCGTGCCCGGCGGGGGCGCCACGGCGCGGATGAAGAAGCCGGGCTTGCGGGGCTTCACGTAGCGTTCGCCGCGCGTGTCCGGCGGCTCCACGCCGAAGGCCTCGCGGTAGGTTTCGGGCAGGGGCAGGGTCTCGTAGCGCGTGGTCATCCGGGGATCGTACCTGCGGCCCCGGCCGCCCCCGCCCCTTCCTCGCACGGGGCCGCCCAGACCGCCCGGTCGCGCCCCTGCGCCTTGGCCGCATAGAGCGCGCGGTCCGCCCGCTCCAGCGTCTGCTCGATCGACTCGCCCACCACGTGCTGCGCCAGGCCGATGGAGACGGTCAGGTGGATCGCCTCCGAGCCCGGGTGCGTGAGCCGCAGCGCCGAGACGGTGCGGCGCACCCGCTCCAGCAGCGCGCTGGCATCGGCCGGCTGGGTGTTGCACAGCATCAGCACGAACTCCTCGCCGCCCCAGCGCGAGAGCACGTCGGAGTCGCGCACGCTGGCTTTCACCGAGCGGGCGAAGGCCTGCAGCGCGCGGTCGCCCGCCGCATGGCCATGGGTGTCGTTGATGGCCTTGAAATGGTCCAGGTCCAGCTGCACCAGCACCAGCGAATGCCCGCTGCGCGCGGTGCGGCGCTGCTCCAGCCGCATCAGCTCGATCATGTGGCGGCGGTCGAGCAGCCCGGTCAGCTCGTCGTGCGTGGCCAGCTCGCGGATGTGCTCCAGCGCCTCGGCCAGATCGTGCTTTTGCTGGCGCAGCTGCTGGCGCGTGGCCTGCACCCGCGTGGTGAGGAAGGTGCTGCCCAGCAGCACCACGAAAATCATGATCCCGTAGGCGGCGGCCATCGCGGGGCCCTGGTGCAGGTCCTCGCGCAGTTCCAGCAGCACGCCCCCGGCCCCGAACGCCGCCAGCGAATAGAACAGCACCCCCACCATCTGCCGCGTGGACAGCCCGAAGATCCCGAACATCAGGATCACCGCCAGGATCGGCAGCGTGATGCCCCGCGCCGGCCCCGCGATCACGAAGGCCGCGGCGTTGCAGGCCACGGCATAGAGCATCTGGAACAGCGTGAGCGAAGGGTCGCGAAAGCGCCGCGACACCCCGCTGCGGATCAGCGCGAACACCCCGATCAGGCCCGAGACGCAAAACACCGTCCACGTGTTGACCCATTGCACTTCCGCGATGCCCGCCCGGGCCACGATGTGCATCGCCGCCACGCAGCACAGCATGAGCAGCCCCGCCAACCCCGCCATGGCCGAGCGCACGCGCAGGCGCCGCTCGGTGCCCAGCAGCCCATCGAGCACGCGGGAGGGGGTACGGAACAGGGCGCGGTCGCGCCATCTCGCAAGCCGTGGCGGCAAGGGATCTCCTCGGAGTGGGTCGCAGGCCAGGCCGGCCATCGGGCGGCCCACGACGCCGCCGGGTGGGCCAGCACCGATGGTGCCTGCGGAATTCTAGGAGTCCTGTCGCCTGCGCGGCCACCCGGCATGGGAGGGTTTATACCCATCCCTCTTGCTCCGCGTTGCAACGCGGGCCCTGCCCTGTCGCTGTCAGGGAGCGGCCGCGAGCCGTTTCTTCATCGACGGTGCCGGGTGGAGCGCGTAGCCCCCGCGCTCGTAGAACGCGATGGCCTCGGGCCGTGCGTCCAGGAACACCACGACCATGGCGCGCGCCTGCGCATCGGCTTCGGCATAGGCCATCAGCGCCCGGCCTGCGCCGCTGCCCCGCACGGCGGCATCCACCACGAGGTCATCGACATGCAGGTAGGCACCGCGCGCCAGGGTCTGCACGGGCCGCATTCCCATGACCCCGACCAAGGCGCCGCCCTGGTAGGCGCCCACGAGTTCATAGCCGGCGCACGACTGCTGGCGCACGCGCCGCAGGAACTCGGCCTCGTCCAGCGCGCGCAGTTGCGCCATCACCGGATGGGCGTCCTTCCACTGCGCAGGCAAAAGCCTCCGGATTTGCAGGGCATCGGCGGGGTCTTGGGCCATGGCAATGGCATCTTTCATGCGGGCACCGGCTCCAGCACCGGCACGCCGCGCCGCTTGGCCACCGCGATGGGCGGGGCCCAGCGCGAGCCCTGGGGCTTCTTGCTGGTCACCAGGGTGATCTCGGCGGGTTCGAAGACTTCCAGGTTGTGGGTGATGGGCGTGGTCAGCACGTACTGCGCCTGGGTGGAGCGCAGGAAGTGGCCGACCAGCTGGATGTTGCGCACGTCCAGGTGGGCGAAGGGCTCGTCGATGAACACGAAGCCGCCCGAGCCGCTTTCCTCGTCCTTGAGCAGGCCCACGAGCAGGATGAGCGACTTGATGACCTGCTGGCCGCCCGAGGCCTCGCCGTCGTTCATGCCGATGCTGCCCTTGCCGTCGAACGCGAAGTGCACCTTCAGGCCCGCCTGCGCGAGCACGGTGTCGTCGTTCTCCAGCAGCGGCAGGTCGGCCGCCACCTCCACGCCGGCGAGGGCGCCCAGCTCCTGGATGTTCTTGCGGTAGCGGCGCACGGTGCTGCGCAGCACCTCGATGTAGCTCTCGCGCGCGTTGTGCACGGCGGTGCCGGCCTGGGCATTCTTGGCTTGGTGGTCCGACAGGCTCAGGGTCTGCTCGCGCACGGTGGTCTCCATGCGGCGGTGGCGCTCCTCCACCGTGGCGTCCTGCTCCCAGGTGTTGTGCTCCAGCTCCTGCTCCACGGACTGCAGCCGCAGGCGGGCCTGGGTGTCGTTGACGTATTCGTCCACCAGCGCCTGGCGCGTGGCCGGGGCGATCCAGCGCGGCGGAAAGCCGTGGCGCTGGCGCTGGCTGTGCCCCGCCGCGGCCACGTGGTTGCGCCGGCGGGCGGTCCATTCGTGCGCGGCGCGGTCGCTGTCGCTGCGGGCGCGCTGCAGCTGCTGCTCCAGCCGCTGGTGCTCGTCGGCGAAGGCGCGGTGGCGGTCGTGGGCGCGGGTGGCCTCGGTGTCCAGGCGCTGCCAGCGCTGGGCGGCGGCGATGCGTGCCTGCCTGGCCGCGGGCAGCACCTCGCGCGCCTGGGCGAACTCGTCGCTGCGGCGCGCCAGCTCTTCGGCGGCGCTGTGGCCTTCGAGCGCGCGGCGGGTGTCGGTGATCTGCCGCTTGAGCGCCAGCACGCGGTCCAGCACGGGCGCGAGCTGCGCATCGATCTGGGCCGCGTCGCGCTCGGCGGCGGCGCGGCGGGCATGCACGGCCGCGGCGCCGAATTGGTGCTCGCGCGGCTCCACCCACATGGAGCGAGCGCCGCGCCCGTCGTGCATGTAGGCCTGCGGCGTGATCCAGGTGCCGCCCAGGCGCTTGCCCTCGCGCGGATCGGCCACGCAGCGCAGCTGCTGCATCTGCTGTACCAGCCAGCGCGGCACGGGCGCGGTGAAGCGCACGTGGGACAGCAGCGTGCCCGGATCGCCCTTCAGGGCCTTCTCGCCCGGGCCGACGAGGTAGTGGCGGTAGCGCTCGCGCTCGCCGATCTCGTAGGCCTCGGCCAAGTCGCTGTCCTTGTCGAGCAGCACCACCCAGCGGTGGCCGCGCAGCACGCCTTCGATGGCGGCGCGCCATTGCTCGTCGGCCACCTCGACCACCTCGGCCACGAACCGGTGGCCGATGCCCTGGGCCACCAGGCGCTTGCGGAACTGCTGCACCTCGTGCGGCAGCGGCGGCAGGTGCTGGCCTTCCAGGGCCTGGAGGGCCTGCTGCGCGAGCTTGCGCCGCTGCTGCAGGGCCGATCGCTCGTCCTGCGCCTCGGCCTCTTCGGCCTGCAGCCGGGCCAGGTGGGACTGCAGCTCGTCAGCGTTGCTACCCTTGTCCACCAGCGCCAGCAGCTCCTGTTCGCGCTTGGCGAGTTGCTCCAGCGGCGATTCGTGGCGCGTGGCGTCGTCCAGCGCGGTGCGGGCCTCGTCGCGCTCGGCCAGCAGCCGGGTGGCGTCGGACTGGGCGCGGGCGCTTTCCTCGATCAGGGTGAGCAGGCGCTTGTTCTGCACGGCCTGGTCGGCCAGGGCGCTGCGGTGCTGGGTCTTTTGGCGGCGCAGCTCGCGCGCCTGCTTGGCCAGGGCCTCGCGCTCGCCGTGCCAGGCCAGCACGGGCAGCACCTCGGTGGCCAGGCGCTCGCGCTCGGCCACCTTGAACTGCCAGCTCTGGTAGCTGGCCACGCGGTTCTGCAGCTCGGCCAGTTGCGCGCGGCCGTGGTCGAGCTCGCGCTCGGCCTGGGCCATCTCGCGCACGAGCTGCTGCTGGTGCTCGCGCGCCTGGTCGTAGGCATCGAGCACCTGCTGGTCGCCGAACACGTCGAACACCAGGCGCAGCAGCTCGCGCGGGCTGAATTCGCACAGGCGGTCGGTCTGGCCCTGCTCCAGCGAGAGCACGCGGGCGATGGCGGGCGACAGGCCCGCCGCGCCCAGCACGCGGCCCCAGGCCTCCACGCCCATGAACCCGAGGTCTTTCTCGGGCGTGTCGCGCAGTTGTTCGATGCCCACGTCGCCGTCGAGCAGGCAGTAGCGGCGCTGCCAGTCGCCGCCGTTGCGGTCGATGCGGCAGGCCAGCGTGACCTGGTCGCCGTACAGCAGGCGCCGCGCGAACGGGCGGCTGGAGGTCTGGCGGCCCTGGGGCCGGTTGTCCACCACGGCGCGCAGCCAGGCGGTCTGCGCGCCGGCGTGGCGCGCGTAGGTGCGGTAGTCGCGCGGGGCCGAGCAGCGCAGGCCCAGCAGGGTGCGCATGGCATCGAGCAGCGTGGTCTTGCCCGAGCCGTTGGGCCCGGCGATGGTGATGATGGACGCATCGAGCGGCAGGGCCACGCGCTGGCAGTAGTCCCAGTGGACGAGTTCGAGGGTTTGCAGGTGGAACATGGGGGCGCGGGGTTCGTCGTCGGTCAGGCGGCGGGCGCCGGGGTGGGGTCCGTGGCGGGCGCGGCAGCACCCGGCGTGGCAGCGGCGGCCTCGCTGCGCTCGCGCGCCAGCACGTCGGCCAGGGCGCCGTCGAGGATGCGCGGGGCCATCACGTCGTAATCGAGCAGCACGTCCAGCAGCGGGCCTTCGGCGATCTCGTCCTGGCGGCGCAGGATGAAGCCGTGGCGCTCCAGCAGCTTGAGGTTGGCATCGAGCCGCATCTTCTTGCCCAGCTGGTTGCCGTAGTCCTCCAGCAGGGTCTTGTACGACAGCACGGGGCTCACCAGCCGCGCGGACGGCAGCGGCTTGGCGCCGGGGAACATGTCGTTCTGGCCCTCGTCGGCCTGCTCCACGCGGCTGGTCTGGCGCTCGCGCTTCGGTAAAACGATCAGCGCCCACAGCACCACCAGCAGCGCCTGCGCGTCGCGCGGCAGGTCCAGGTTGTTGTTGGCGTTGACGCCGGCCTCGCCCAGCACGGCGGTCTGCGCGGGCGGCAGCAGGGCCACGCTCACGTGGTCGGCGTAGATGCTGTCCATGAAGCGCAGGCCCACCTGGGCCAGGCGCTGCTCGACCAGGGCGAAGAGTTCGGCATCGACCAGCGCGCGCTTGACGCGCGGGTGGCTGCGCGGCAGCCAGCGGCGCGTGAGGAGTTCGGCAATCAGCAGGGCGGCATCGTCCATGGGGGTCTTCAAAGGGTCTCGGGGCCGGGGTTCGGCGAAGGATCGGGCGCGGTGGCGGCCTTGGCCGGTGCGTCGGCCGGCACGGCGGTGGCGGGCACCATGCGGCCCTGGCTCAGCAGCTCCACCTGGGGATGGTCGATGGCCTCGGTGGCGGCCTCCCACTGCACGCGCCAGGGCAGGCGCGCCAGCGCGCCGGTGGCGCCCGGCAGCACGCCGGCCTGGGGGTCGCCCAGCAGGGGCAGCAGCTGGGCCTTGTAGGCGACCTGGGCGTAACGGGCATCAGCGGGCGTGGCGCCCAGCAGCGCCGCGGCAACGCCGTGCGGCGCTGCCTCGCCGTCCCCTTCGATCGACCAGGCCTGCAGCAGGGCCGACAGGTCGCCCAGCTCGCTCGGCAAGGCCACGGCGGTGAGGTTGCCGGCCGGCGCCGGCTGCGCGCCAGGCAATTCCTCGGCCGGGCCGGCGACGGGGCGGTCGCGTTCGAACTCGGCCTCGGTCACGTCCAGCAGCTCGTGCGGGGCCAGGGCCGACAGGCCCGCGGGCACGCCCAGGGCGCCGTCCAGCAGCGCATGGGGCGAGCGCACGGTCTGCAGCCAGCGCTTGACGTCGGTGCTGGTGATGCCGGTGGTGCCCAGGGTCACGCGCTGGCGGTCCACCTGCTGCAGCGCGCGGTTGAACTGGCTGGCCATGGCCAGCAGCCGCGACTGGGCCTGCCCCAGCCCGCGCGCGGCGCGCTCCAGCGCGATGTGGCCGTGCGCGTGGCCGATGATGGCGGTGATGGCCTCGGAGGCGCGGTCGATCAGCACCGCCGCGCGGTCGTAGCGCTGGCGCGCGGCGCGCAGGCGGAACTCCGACCCGCTGGCGATGGCATCGGCGAATTCGCCGTGCAGCCGGGTGAGCTGCGCCTGCAGCAGCTGCACCTGGCCCGCATCGAGCGCGCCGAGCTGGTTGGCGCCCACCACCTGGCCGAGCAGCGCGGCCAGCTCGCCGCCGTCCTCGTCCCCGCCGCCGTCGCTGGCCAGGGGCGCCAGCAGGCCGGCCACGCGCTGCGCGAGCGGCGGCAGCGCATAGGTGCGGGCGCTGTCGTCCCAGGCCAGCAGGCCCACGTCGCGAAAGCGCTTGAGCACGGTGTCCAGCGCCTCCGGGCGCAGGGCGTGGAAGATCTCGTCGATGCGCTCGCGCGCCAGCGTGGCCTCGCCCTGGCGCGCCAGTTGCAGGAAGGCCCACAGCCGCAGCTGCACCAGTGCCGCCGGGCCGTGGAACAGCCCGCTCAGCGCCTGGGTGACGGCCTGCTCGCGCGCAATGCGCCACAGCAGGGCCGAATCGCCCGCCGCATCGGCATCCCGGAAAAAGTCGAACAGCCCGCCCTCGTTCTCCGCCCCCTGGGGCCACGGCGCCTCGGCCGCCAACACAGTGCTCTCCATGCCGTCCTGTTCAGTGTTCCGTCGTCATTCGAAGGCCAGCTGCGCCAGCGCGGCGACCGAAGCGGTCTCGGCCCGCAGCACGCGCGCCCCCAGGCTGGCCGGCGCGAAGCCGTGGGCCAGCGCCAGGTCTTCCTCCTGCGCGGTCAGCCCGCCCTCGGGGCCATGCAGCACCTGCACGCGGCCGGCGCTGCCGACCGCCTCGCGCAGCGGGCGGGAGCCACCCTGCAGCGACAGCACGAGGCGCGCCAGGCCGCCCTCCGCCGCGTGGGCCTCGGCCGCCTGCGCGCGCAGCCAGTCGGCCAGGGCCAGCGGGGCATGCACCTCGGGCACCCGGTTGCGCCCGCACTGCTCGCAGGCCGCCACGGCGATCGCCTGCCAGTGGGCCTGGCGCTTTTGCGCGCGCTCGCCCGACAGTTTCAGCACGCTGCGCGCGGCGGCCACGGGCTGGATGCTGGCCGCGCCCAGTTCGGCGGCTTTCTCCACGAGCCAGTCCATGCGCTCGTTGGCCGGCATGCCCACCACCAGGTGCACGGCGCGCGCGGCCTCGCGCTCCACGGGGTCGTGCGCGCCGACCTCCACGTCCACATCGGAGCGGCCCATGCGGGTGATGGTGGCGGCGTATTCGCCCCCGCGCCCGTCGAACAGCGTGATCGCGTCGCCGGGCTGCAGGCGCAGCACCTGCACGTGGCGCGCGGCCGAGGGCGGCAGCGCCAGCGCGGCGCCGCCCGCCAGGGGCAAGGGGCAATGGAAACGGGGCATTTGCTACTATTTTTATAGCTACACGCCCTAGTATTGATTGCGGCGGTAGCGGTTTTGACTCAAACTCTTCCGAAAGCGAAGCCGGTGGCTTCCTGCGTGCCTTCGATCTCGTCCACCAGCCGCAGCAGCGGCTTGAGCTCGCGGTAGCGGCTGGCCGTCGAGCGGATGTAGCCGATGAAACGCGGCGTGTCCGCCAGGTACTTGGGCTTGCCGTCGCGCAGCGTGATCCGCGCGAAGATGCCGGCCACCTTCAGGTGCCGCTGCAGGCCCATCCATTCGACCGCGCGGTAGAACTCGCCGAAGTCCGCGCCCCAGCCGCTGGCGCTCGCCGCACCGACCAATCCCGACTTTCGCGCCTTTTCCCAGTAACGCACGGTAATGTCGATGACGAAATCCTCTTCCCAGCTGATGAACGCATCGCGCAGCAGGCTGGCGATGTCGTAGGTGATGGGGCCGTGCACCGCATCCTGAAAATCCAGCACGCCCAGCGGCCCGCCCGCCGGGGGCGCCATGAGGTTGCGCATCATGAAGTCGCGGTGCACGAACACGCTGGGGGCTTCCAGATTGTTGGCGACCAGCACGTCGAAGGTCTTGGCGAGCACGCCCTGCTGCGCCTCGGTGAGCGCCACGCCGCGGTGGCGCGCCAGGTACCAGTCGGGAAAAAGGGCCAGTTCGCGCCGCAGCAGGGCCTCGTCGTAGGGCGGCAGCACGCCGGGGCGCGAGGCCTGCTGCCACTGCAGCAGCACGTCGCTGGCCTGCAGGTACCAGGCGTGCGCCGCCTCGGGCGCCGCGGGGTCGAGCCGCTCGATGACCGTCTGCGCGCCCAGGTCGGACAGCAGCATGAAGCCGTGGGGTTCGTCCCAGGCCAGCACCTCGGGCACGTGCAGGCCCGCGCCGGCCATCAGGCGCTGCACGTGGGCGAAGGGGCGGCAGTCCTCCTTGTCCGGCGGGGCGTCCATCACGATGCGGCTGGTGCCGTCGGCGGCATCGATGCGCAGGTAGCGGCGAAAGCTCGCGTCCGCCGAGGCGGGGCGCACGCTCGCGGGGCGCAGGCCGTGCGTGGCCGCCAGCGACGCCAGCCAGGCCTCGAACGCGGTGCGGCGGGCGGCGTCGGGCCAGGCGACGGCGGGAAAGGCGGGAGCGGCAGCCGCAGCGCCGGCCGGGGCCGGATCGGCCACGATGGGGGAAGGAGGGTGGCTCATGGATAATCCGATTTTACAAACCCGGCCTGCCCGGACCGGGTGGCCTGCGGTGCCTGCTCCGCGCCGCCGACCGGCTGATTCCATGGACATCCCTTCCTTGCCCGATCCGTTCCGACCGACGCCCCCCTTCCTGCCCGCCCGCCGCGGCGCTGCGGCCCGCCGTCCCTCGGCGCCCGCGTTCGAGCGCCGCGCGGTGGCCCGCCTGATCGCCTGGATGCTGTGCGGCGCGCCCCTGGCAGCGCTCGCCCAGTCGGAGGCGGAGCCCGGCGCGCCGGCCGTGCCCGAGGCGGCACCCGCCCTGCGCGCCAGCCCCCTGCTGCAGGAGAAGATCCCCGAAGCCGTGCGCCCGCAGCTGCCGATCTTCGTGAAGGGCGACAGCGTGACCGGCCAGCCGGACATCAACGCCATCGTCGAAGGCAATGCCGAACTGCGCCGCGGCGACACCATCATCCACGCCGACCGGCTGGAATACGTGGTGCCCGACGACCTCGCCAAGGCGCGCGGCCAGGTGCGCATCAACCGCGCGGGCAACGTGTACGAGGGCTCGGAGCTGGAACTGCGGGTCGACGCCTTCTCGGGCTACTTCGATGCCGCCAACTATCGCTTCCTGATGAACGGCGCCCACGGCGAGGCCAGCCGCGTGGACTTCATCGACCGCGACCGCTCGGTGGTGCACAACGCCACCTACACCACCTGCCAGAAGAACGACGAAGCCACCTGGCAGCCCGACTGGGTGCTGCGCGCGCGGTCGATCCGCATCGACAACGAAGAGCAGGTGGGCACGGCCGACGGCGCGGTGCTGGAGTTCAAGGGCCTGCCCGTCCTGCCGATCCCGCACATCACGTTCCCCCTGTCCGACCGCCGCAAGTCGGGGCTGCTGCCCCCCACCGTGGCCATCGACAACGTGAGCGGCGTCGAGTACGCGCAGCCCTACTACTGGAACATCGCGCCCAACCGCGACGCCACCATCACGCCCACCGTCATGTCCAAGCGCGGCGTGAACCTGGGCGGCGAATTCCGCTACCTGGAGCCCACCTACCGGGGCGAGCTGCGCGGCGACTACATGCCGGCCGACAAGCTGCGCGACCGCGACCGCTGGGGCTACGGCCTCAAGCACAGCGGCACGTTCGACACGCCGCTGGGCGGCCTGCACTTCAACATGGACGTGAGCCGGGTCAGCGACGACAACTACTGGCGCGACTTCACGCGCAACGTAACCGGCATGACCCAGCTCACCCAGCGCCTGCTGCCCGGCGACGCCACGCTGTCGTGGGGCAAGGACGACATGTCGCTCAGCCTGCGCACGCTCAAGTGGCAGACGCTGCAGGACGTGAGCGCGCCCATCGTGCCGCCCTACGACCGCATGCCGCAGCTGCGCTGGGGCTACAACCCCACCATGCTGCCCTACGGCCTGGATGCCAGCGTGGAGGCCGACTACACCAGCTTCCATGCGGACCGCTCCCTGACCGGCCAGCCCAACGCCCAGCGCAGCTACGCCATGGCGCAGATCAGCCGGCCGTTCCTCGCGCCGGCCGGCTTCGTGACCCCGCGCGTACAGCTGCACGCCACGCAATACCAGTTCGACAGCCCGCTGGCCAACGGCCAGCGCAACGCGCAGCGCACGCTGCCCACGTTCAGCCTGGACAGCGGCCTGGTGTTTGAGCGCGATGCGCGCTACTTCGGCCGCAACTTCCTGCAGACGCTGGAGCCGCGCGCCTTCTACACCTACACGCCCTACCGCGACCAGAGCCTGCTGCCAGTGTACGACACAGCGGCGAACGACTTCAACTTCGCCACCATCTACACCGAGAACGGCTATGGCGGCAACGACCGCCTGGCCGACAACAACCTGCTCACCCTGGGCGTGACCACGCGGCTGCTGGACCCGGACGACGGCGCCGAGGCGGCCCGCTTCGGCATCGCCCAGCGGGTGCGGTTCTCCGACCAGAAGGTCGTGCTGCCCGGCGAGTCCACCGTCAGCGAACGGCTGTCGGACGTGCTGCTGGGCGCGGGCCTGAACTGGACGAAGCAGTGGGGCTTCGACTCCACGGTGCAGTACAACCCCAAGACGGGCCGCTCCATCCGCTCCACCGTGGGCGCGCGCTACAACCCCAGCGCCTACCGCGTCATCAGCGCCGCCTACCGCCTGCAGCGCGGCACCAGCGAGCAGATCGACGTGGGCTGGCAATGGCC
The DNA here is from genome assembly GCF_030158955.1 of Acidovorax sp. SUPP1855. Taxonomy (NCBI): domain Bacteria; kingdom Pseudomonadati; phylum Pseudomonadota; class Betaproteobacteria; order Burkholderiales; family Comamonadaceae; genus Acidovorax; species Acidovorax sp. SUPP1855. The sequence continues at coordinate 16,248 of NZ_BQXI01000025.1, forward strand.
CATCAACGACCTGTGGGGCGACAAGGGCCAGGACCTCGGCCCGGGCCGCGGGCAGGGCCCCGGCCGCTGGTACACCGTGGGCCGCCTGAACTACAGCATGCAGGACCGCAAGCTGGTGGACACCGTGGTGGGCTTCGAATACGACAGCTGCTGCTGGGTCGGCCGCGTGGTGCTCGAGCGCCTGCAAAGCAGCGTGACCACCGCCAACACCCGGCTGCTGTTCCAGATCGAGTTCGTGGGCTTTTCCCGCCTCTCGCTCGGATCCAACCCCCTCACCAGCCTGAAGCAGAACATTCCGCGCTACCAGTACCTGCGCGAGCAGACCAGCACGCCCAGCCGCTTCACCAATTACGACTAACCCGACACCTGCCAACCACATGAACCATCGCGCTTTCACCCTGGGCCTGGTGTGCCTGGCCACCCTGGCCTCCCTCGCACCCGCGGGCGCCTCCGCGCAAGGACTGCGCGCCTCGGGCGCTGCCAGCGGCACCGGCGGTACCGGGCTGTCCTCGCGCGCCCTGCCGCCCGTCACCGTGCCGGACGCCCGCACCGGCGCGGACCGCAGCGGCATCCGCCAGGCCGACTACATCGTGGCCGTGGTCAACACCGCGCCCATCACCAACAACGAGGTGCAGACCCGCGTGGCCCGCGTCGAGCAGCAGCTGGCCGCCCAGGGCGGCGAGCGCCCGTCCCGCGACGTGGTGGCGCGCGAAGTGCTCGAGCGCGTGATCAATGAAAAGATCCAGGTGCAGATGGCCAACGAGAGCGGCATCAAGGTGGACGACATCGCCGTCTCCCAGGCCGAGCAGTCGGTGGCGCGCCAGAACAACGTGAGCCTGGAGGAAATGCACCGCCGCCTCGCGATCGACGGCATCAGCAAGGACCGCTTCCGCGAAGAACTGCGCAACCAGCTGCTGGTGCAGCGCCTGCGCGAGCGCGACGTCGAAGCCCGGGTGCGCGTGAGCGACCTGGACGTGGACCAGTACCTGCGCGAGCAGCAGTCCGCCTCCGATCCGGCCAAGGTCGAACTGAACCTGGGCCACATCCTGGTGCTCGTGCCCGAGAACGCCAGCCCCGAGGTGGTGGAGCAGCGCCGTCTGCGCGCGCAGCAGGCGGCCGACAAGGTGCGCGCCGGCGACGATTTCGGCCAGGTGGCGCGCGAGTTCTCCGATGCGGCCGAGGGCGCCTCCGGCGGCCTGCTGGGCCTGCGCCCCGCCGATCGCTACCCCGAGCTTTTCGTGCGCTCGACCCAGCAGACGCCCGTGGGCGGCATCGTCGGCCCCGTGCGGTCGCCGGCCGGGTTCCACGTGCTGAAAGTGGTGGAAAAGACCAATGCCGCCGCCCCCACCGTGGCGGTGCAAAGCCATGCGCGGCACATCTTGCTGCGTGCCAATCCGCAGCTGACCGAGACCGCGGCGGCCGCACGGCTGGCCGACTACCGCCGGCGCATCCTGGCAGGCCAGGCGGACTTCGCCACGCTCGCGCGCGAGAACTCGCAGGACGGCAGCTCCAAGCAGGGCGGCGACCTCGGATGGGCCAGCCCGGGCCGCTACGTGCCCGAGTTCGAGGAAGCGCTCAATGCGCTCAAGCCCGGCGAGATCAGCGAGCCCATCGTCACGCGGTTCGGCGTGCACCTGATCCAGTTGCTGGAGCGCCGCGAGGCCAAGCTCACCCAGCGCGAACAGCGCGACATGGTGCGCGACGTGGTGCGCGAAAAGAAGCTGGACGAGGCCTACGCCACCTGGGCACAGGAAGCCCGGGCCCGCGCGTATGTGGAATACCGCGATCCGCCGCAATGACGCGCCGCCTGCCCAAGCGCCTTCGCCGCGCAGCGCCATGAAGCACATCCCGCGCAAGCGCTTCGGCCAGCATTTCCTGTCGGACCACGGCATCATCGATGCCATCGTGCGCGCCATCGGCCCCGAGCCGGGCCAGCCCATGGTGGAGATCGGTCCCGGCCTGGCCGCCCTCACGCAGCCGCTGGTCGAGCGCCTGGGGCGCCTTACCGTGATCGAGCTGGACCGCGACCTGGCAGCGCGGCTGCGCCTGCACGGCCAGCTGGACGTGATCGAATCCGACGTGCTGAAGGTGGACTTCGCCCAGGTCGCCCAATCGCTGAGCGTGCCCAAGGTGCGCGTGGTCGGCAACCTGCCGTACAACATCTCCACGCCCATCCTGTTCCATCTGCTGGAGCAGGTGCATGTCATCGAAGACCAGCATTTCATGCTGCAAAAGGAAGTGATCGACCGCATGGTGGCGAGCCCCTCCACGGGCGACTACGGGCGGCTGTCGGTCATGCTGCAGTGGCGCTATGCGATGGAGGATGTGCTGTTCGTGCCGCCGGAGAGCTTCGATCCGCCGCCGCGCGTGGACAGCGCCGTCGTGCGCATGGTGCCCCATGCCTCGCCGGCCCCCGTATCACCCGCCCTGCTGTCCGAACTGGTGCAGGTGGCCTTCAGCCAACGCCGCAAGCTGCTGCGGCACACGCTGGGCCGCTGGTTGCAGGAGCGCGCCTTCCCGGGCACCTTCGATACCCAACGCCGGGCCGAGGAAGTGCCGGTGCACGAGTACGTGGCCCTGGCTCAGTCACTGCACCCTGCCTGAGCGCAGGCGGTGCAATGCGGGGACCGGGCCACCCGGCCCCCTGCACTGAAAAGGGTCAAGCGCGGCAAGCATTGGCCTGAGGGCCTCGCCTGCTGCGCACTACCGCCTGGGATCAGGCGGCGGCAAGCCAATAACCCGCGTTGAACGGGCTGCTCATGCGCAGCGCTAGGGGCGATACGTCGACGAGCTTGTCGGTCGGCATTTTTTCCGCGGAAGGATCGACTGCGATTTCAATGGGCTGCGCTGCGGCGGTCTCGTTAGCCTCGTTCGCCCGTTCTGCCTGGCTGGTGGATGCAGAACGGGCTACAGAAAAGAATAGAAACACCGGAACGGTATCTTTCGATCGCTCCAGTAGTCCGCCGCTTCCCGGAAGATGTCGAGCAACTGCTCGCGTGCTTCCTTGTCGAACTTCACCGTGGTCGGGATCTGCTCCAGCACCACGATGAAGCCCGGTTGCGGGCCCGATTTATGCAATGGGTCCGTCATGCAGTCGTACAGCGCGTCGAAATTCTTTCCGAAGTGCGCCGGGAACATGAACTGGCCTGCGATCAGGTCCAGCACGTCCTGTTTGGTTTGTGCGTGTGCAAGGTTGGCGTACAGGAAGTGTTGGCCGAGCGCCTTGGCCGACTCTTGCAGGTCTTGCACGCGAAAAGCGCGAATAGACTGCACGATGTTGGGGCGCACGCCACGCAATGGGTTTTCCTGATCGTTACGAAGTGGCATTTCCATCTCCGCTGCTCTTTCTTTATGTAGTCACCAATGAGGAATATCCGGAAGTTCGGTCCAGCGGCCCGCCACCAAGGCGGGGGGCCGACAGGCGGGCAACCGATCGCGGCAATGCCGGCGAGCGCTTTTGGCGTCCAGCGTCATTCAACAATTTTTCGAAAGCTCGCGTAGTGGTCGCCGGTGTAGTAGCAGGCATCGGGAACGCGGGGCGCTCCTCCGCACACGATGCGCCGGGCACCACGGTTCTTCGCACCCGGCGTTCTGACGGTGTATTCGCGGTAATAGCCCCGTTTTTCCGGGGGCAGCAACCGTTCGCGATTGCCGAACACCGAACCATCCTTGTCGTAAGGAAATGGTCCACCTTCGCGGATGAGCCCGTAAGTCGCCCGCCCTTGCGGGGGCAACTCGGCCAGTGCGATGGTGGTCACTCCGTCGGAAGACGGGGGTTTTCGGGCCTGTCCCGTGGTCGGGACCAGAACGAACGCGGCACCCAGTACGCACGCAAGACCTGTCTTGTACGCCTGGATGGCGATAGCCTTCAGCATCAACTACACCTTTCAGAAACTACGGGTTTACCCGAAATTTCGAGCCGTTAGTTTGACTTAATCGCCCCCAAAAAGCAAGCGCCTGCCCAATAAATGGGCAGGCGCTTTCAAGGCCAAACGCGTCTAAAAGTTAGCGCTTGCTACGTCATCACCGCTCTACCGGGAGGCATTTGCATCAGCCACCGTGAGTGCCGTCATGTTGACGATGCGGCGCACGGTGGCGCTGGCTGTCAGGATGTGCACCGGTTCCGCCGCGCCCAGCAGCACAGGGCCGATGGCGATGCCGCCGCCGGCCGCCGTCTTGAGCAGGTTGTAGGAAATGTTGGCCGCATCAATGTTGGGCAGGACCAGCAGGTTGGCGCTGCCGGCGAGCGTGCTGTGGGGCATGACCATGGCGCGCTGGGCCGCATCCAGGGCGACATCGCCGTGCATCTCGCCATCCACTTCGAGCCACGGCGCCTGGATGCGCAGCAGGTCAAGGGTCTGGCGCATCTTGACGGCGCTCGGCTGGTTGCTGCTGCCGAAGTTGGAGTGCGACAGCAGCGCGGCCTTGGGCTTGATGCCGAAGCGCATCATCTCTTCGGCCGCCATGACGGTGATCTCGGCCAATTGCTCGGCCGTCGGGTCGTAGTTGACGTGCGTGTCCACCAGGAACACTTGCCGGTCGGGCAGCAGCAGGCCGTTCATGCAGGCGTAGGTGTTCACGCCGGCGCGCTTGCCGATCACCTGGTCGATGTAGTTCAGGTGCAGCGCCGTGTGGCCCCAGGTGCCAACGATGAGGCCATCGACCTCGCCCTTGTGCAACAGCATGGAGCCGATCAGCGCCAGGCGGCGGCGCATCTCGATCTTGGCGATGGGCACGGTGATGCCCTTGCGCTCGGTCATGCGGTGGTAGGTCTGCCAGAAGTCGCGGTAGCGGTGGTCGTTCTCGACGTTGACCACGTCGTAGTCCACGCCTTCCTTCAGGCGCAGGCCGAACTTCTCGATGCGCTGCGCGATGATGGACGGGCGCCCGATGAGCGTGGGCCGTGCGATCTTCTCGTCCACCACGATCTGCGCGGCGCGCAGCACGCGTTCTTCCTCGCCCTCGGCATAGGCCACGCGCTTCTTGGCGGCCGTCTTGGCGGCGGTGAAGATGGGCTTCATCGTGGTGCCGGAGGCATACACGAAGGTCTGCAGATGGTCGCGGTACGCGTCCATGTCGGTGATCGGGCGCAGGGCCACGCCGCTGTCGGCGGCGGCCTGGGCCACGGCCGGGGCGATCTTCATCATCAGCCGCGGGTCGAACGGCTTGGGGATCAGGTATTCGGGGCCGAAGGCCAGCGGCTCGCCCACGTACGCGGCGGCCACCACCTCGCTCTGCTCGGCCTGGGCCAGCTCGGCGATGGCGTGCACGGCGGCGATTTCCATCTCCAGCGTGATCGTCGTCGCGCCGCAGTCCAGCGCGCCGCGGAAGATGTAAGGAAAGCACAGGACGTTGTTGACCTGGTTCGGGTAGTCCGTGCGGCCGGTCGCCATCACGACGTCGCCGCGCACGGCGTGGGCGTCTTCGGGCGTGATCTCGGGATTGGGGTTGGCCAGCGCGAAGATGACCGGGCGCGCGGCCATCTTGGCCACCATGGCGGGCTTGAGCACGCCGCCAGCGGAGAGGCCCAGGAACACGTCGGCGCCCTCAATGACTTCGGACAGGCTGCGGGCTTCGGTCTTCTGGGCGAACAGGATCTTGTCCTCGTCCATCAGCTCGGTGCGGCCCTCGTAGACCACGCCGGCCAGGTCGGTGACGAACACGTTCTCGCGCTTCAGGCCCACCTTTAGCAACAGGTTCAGGCAGGCGAGTGCTGCGGCACCCGCGCCCGAGGTGACGAGGCGCACGGAACCGATGTCCTTGTTCACCACCTTCAGGGCGTTGAGCATGGCGGCGGCCACCGTGATGGCGGTGCCGTGCTGGTCGTCGTGGAAGACGGGGATGTTCAGCCGCTTGCGCAACTCGCGCTCCACGTAGAAGCACTCGGGCGCCTTGATGTCTTCCAGGTTGATGGCGCCGAAGGTCGGCTCCAGCGCGGCGATGACCTCGACGAGCTTGACCGGGTCCTTCTCGTTGATCTCGATGTCGAACACGTCCACGCCGGCGAACTTCTTGAACAGAACGCCCTTGCCTTCCATGACGGGCTTGGAAGCCAGCGCGCCGATGTCGCCCAGTCCGAGAACCGCCGTGCCGTTGGTGACCACACCCACCAGATTGCCGCGGCTCGTGTACCTGAAGGCGGCGTTGGGGTCCTTGACGATCTCCTCGCAGGGGGCTGCGACGCCGGGCGAGTAGGCCAGGGCCAGGTCGTGCTGGTTGACCATCTGCTTGGTGGCGGCGATCGCGATCTTGCCGGGCTTGGGAAACTCGTGGTACTCGAGGGCGGCACGCCGCAGCAAAGCACGTTTGTCGGGCGTCGGGTTCACCGGTGGGGTCTCGGACATCAAGGTCTCCAGCTCTGGAAGAGTGCCAGGCCGCGCCGCCAGGGCGCTTCGGGGCGGTTGTAGGTTCTTAGGGTGTGCGATTGTAGTCAGCCCGCCATCCAGACCCTGGTACGCAATTGTGCTTAATCCGGGTGAAACACCCGTGACCTGCGGCGCCCCGCCGCCCGTCCCAACACGCAACGCGCCGCTCAGGCCGGATCGAGCGGGAACACCGGCCGGCGCACGTTCCTGAACGGGAACAGCGCGTAGTTGGAGCTCGTCACCCCCGTGGGGCTGTCGCACTCGACCAGCGCGTGCGACAGCGGCACGAACACCGGGCGGCAGTACATGCGCGACTTGAGCAGCACGAAGCGGTGGGCCGTGGGGTCCAGGCCCACGCAGGAGAAAACGCCCAGGTCCCACGGCTCGTGCGTGCGCTCGGTCACCACGATGCGCGCCGCGCCGGTATCGAACAGCACCGTGCGCCCCATGGCGCAGCGCTGGCCGGTGTAGATGGGGCCGGTCACGGTGTATTCGCCATCGCTGATGGCCACCACCGTGCCCTCGACTGCCACGGGCGCCTTGGCCACGCCGAGCTGCGTGAGCGGCACCTTGTTGCCCAGCCGCACGGCGACGCGCGCGCCGACGCCGGCCGCCACCAGCTCGGCGACCGCCTCGGGATCGCACAGCGGGCCCACGGCGATGTCCTCCAGGCCGTTGGCGAGCGCCGCCTGCAGCACGTCCATGGCATCGCAGGTGCCGCCGGACATGCAGTTGTCGCTGTGGTCCAGCAACAGTACCGGGCGGTCCGCGCCCACGGCCAGGGCCTGCGCGCGCTGCAGGGACTGGTCTAGCGGCTCGCTGTCGTAGACGAACTCGGCGCGCTCGCTCCAGATGGCGGCGGCGATGCGGTCGGCGGCCGCCTGGGCCGGTTCGGGATCGTCGGCCGGGGCCGTGACCACCACGCTCATGCACGGCGCCTCGATGTCGGCGAGCGAAAAGCCGGCGAACACCGTCACCGCCGGAATGCCGCCCGCCTCGGCCGCGCGGGCCGCGTCCACCGCGCGCAGCATGGCGCCCTGCAGCGTGGTGCTGCGCAGCGTGTGGCCCATCATGGGCAGCGGGTGCCAGCGCACGGTGTAGCGCGCCTGGCCGTGCAGCATGGCCAGCAGCAGGCGCCCGGCGTGTTCGCCGGTTTCGTACATGTCGATGTGCGGGTAGGTCTTGAAGCCCACCATCACGTCGGCGTTGGCGACCATCTTGGGCGTGATGTTGCCATGCAGGTCCAGCGCCACGCCGACGGGCACGCCCGGTGCAGCGGCCCGCACGCGCTCCAGCAGGTCGCCTTCACCGTCGGGGCTGTTCTCAGCCACCATGGCGCCGTGCAGGTCCAGCAGGATGGCATCGCAGCCCGGGGCGGCGTCCACGATGCGGCGGGTCAGTTCGTCGTAGGCCGCGGCATGCACCGGCCCGCTGGGGTTGGCCATGGCCGACACGGGCGTGACCAGCGTGGCGCCCAGCCCCTTGGCCAGGTCGATGAACGCTGCCATGGCCGTGCGCATGCCCTCGTTCTCCTGCAGCGCCTGCGCGCCATAGGCAGGCGAAAAGGCCTCCAGCGGCGTGGGCACGGGCGAGAAGGTGTTGGTCTCGTGGTTGAGCCGCGCGATCAGGATCTTCATGCCGCCACCCCCGCGCTGCGCAGCATGGCCTGCAGCAGCACGTTGCAGCCGGCCTCCAGGTGCTCGGGCTTGGCATCTTCGATCTCGTTGTGGCTGATGCCGTCCGCGCACGGCACGAAGACCATGGCGGTGGGCGCCAGGCGCGCCAGGTACACGGCGTCGTGCCCGGCGCCGCTCACCACGTCCATGGCGGTGTAGCCCAGGGCCTGGGCATCGGCGCGCACGCCTTCGACCAGTGCCGGGTCGAAGGGCTGCGGCGGAAAGTACACGGCCTGCTCCACGGCCACCGGCGTGCGGTGGGCCGCGCCGATGCGCTCGCAGGCGGCGCGCAGGGCCGCATCCATCTGCAGCAGCACCGCGTCGTCGGCGGCACGCAGGTCCACGGTCATGCGCACGCTGCCGGGGATGACGTTGCGCGAGCTGGGGAAGACGTCCAGCACGCCCACCGTGCCGCGCGCGTGCGGGGCGTTGTCGAGCGCGATGCGATTGACTTCGGCCACCAGGCGGCTCGCCGCCAGCAGCGCGTCGCGGCGCAACTCCATCGGCGTGGGACCGGCGTGGGCCTCCATGCCCTGCACGGTCACGTCGTACCAGCGCTGGCCCAGCGCGCCCTGCACCACGCCGATCACGCAGTCGTTGGCCTCCAGCACCGGCCCCTGCTCGATGTGCGCCTCGAAATACGCGCCCACCGCGGGCGTGGGGCCCGCCGTGCCGGCATACCCGATGGCGGCCAGCGCCTCGGCCACGCTGGTGCCCTGCGCATCGCGCTGGGCCAGTGCATGTTCGAGCGTGAAGGCCCCGGCGAAAACGCCCGAGCCCATCATCACGGGCACGAAGCGCGAGCCTTCCTCATTGGTCCACACCGCCACCTCGATCGGCGCCTCGGTGGCGATGCCGGCGTCGTTGAGGCTGCGCACCACTTCCAGGCCGGCCAGCACGCCGTAGTTGCCATCGAACTTGCCCCCCGTGGGCTGCGTGTCGATGTGGCTGCCGGTCATCACCGGGGGCAGGGCATCGTTGCGGCCCGCGCGGCGCGCGAAGAGGTTGCCGATGGCGTCGATGCGCACGCTGCAGCCGGCCTCGCGCGCCCAGCGCACGAAAAGGTCGCGGCCTTCGCCGTCCAGCGCCGTGAGCGCCAGCCGGCACACGCCGCCCTTGGGCGTGGCGCCGATGCGCGCCAGGTCCATCAGCGATTGCCACAGGCGCGCGCCGTTCACGCGGGGCTGCAGGGCAGGGGGGAGGGTCTTCATGTCCACGGTGGTGATCCTGAAAGAGAAAGCAGAAGCAGAAAGCCGGTTTCGAACAAGGGGGCTCAGGCCAGGCCCACGCCCAGGTAGCGGTCTTTGGTGGCCTCGTCGGCCAGGAACGCGGCGTTGCCGGCCTCGTGCACGATGGCGCCCTGCTCGATGATGTAGTGGCGGTCGGCCAGCTGGGTGCAGACCTCCAGGTTCTGCTCCACCAGCAGGATGGCCACGCCAGCGGCCTTGATGGCTTGGAGCTGCGCCACGATCTCCTCGACGATCACGGGGGCCAGGCCCTCGACGGGCTCGTCGAGCATGAGCAGGCGCGGCGCGTTCATCAGCGCGCGGCCGATGGCCAGCATCTGCTGCTCACCGCCCGACAGCTGCCCGCCGCCGTTGCGGCGCCGCTCTTTGAGGCGCGGAAAGATGCGGTAGATGTCGGCCAGTTGCCAGGGCGACTGCTTGCGCAGGCCCAGCAGCAGGTTCTCTTCCACCGTCAGCAGCCGGAAGATGCCCCGGTGCTCCGGCACCAGGCACACGCCGCGCTGGGCGATGCGGTGCGCGGGCAGGCCCTGCACGTCGTCGCCGGCGAAGCGGATACGCCCCTGGCTGGGCGGCACCACACCGCAGATGGCCTTGAGCGTGGTGGTCTTGCCTGCGCCGTTGCGCCCGAGCAGCGTGACCAGTTCGCCATCGTTCACGTGCAGGTCCACGCCCTGCAGCACATGGCTCTTGCCGTAGTGGGCGTGCAGCCCTTCGATCTGCAGGATCGTCATGCCTTGCCCCCGGTGATCATGTTGCCCAGATAGGCGCTGCGCACCCGCTCGTCGCTGCGGATGGCGTGCGGGTGCCCCTCGGCCAGCACGCGGCCCTGCTGCATCACGGTGACGGTGTCGGAGATGTCCATCACGATGTTCATGTTGTGCTCGATGAGCACCACGGTGTGCTCGTCCTTGAGGCCCTGGATCAGCCGCTTCATGTCGTCCAGGTCGTCGATGCCCATGCCCGAGGTGGGCTCGTCCAGGAAGATGGCTTTCGGCCCCGCCGCCAGTGCCATGCCCACCTCCAGCCGCCGCTGCTGCCCGTGCGAGAGGTTGCCGACCGGCGTGTCCGCATGGCGCTCCAGGCCCAGGCGTGCCAGCACGCTGGCCACCACGTCGGCACGGGAGCGGGCACCCACGGGCGCGCTCCAGCAGTTGAGGGCCTGCGCGGGCGCGATGCCCTGCGCGGCCAGGCGCAGGTTCTCGCGCACGGGCAGGGTGAGGAACAGGCTGGTGACCTGGAACGAGCGGGCCATGCCGCGCTGCACGCGCCGGTGGTCGGGCTCGCGCGTCACGTCGTGGCCGTCGAACACGATGCGCCCGCCGCTCACGCCCTTGGTGCCGGTGAGCATGTGAAACAGCGTGGTCTTGCCCGCGCCGTTGGGGCCGATCACCGAATGCACGGTGTTCGCACGCACCTTCAGGTCCACGCCCGAGAGCGCGGCGAACTTGTCGTAGCGCTTTTCCACGCCGATGGCTTCCAGCAGGATGGGTGCGGCGGTCATGCTTTGTCTCCCGTGCCGGCGGCGGTGGCGTTCGCGCCGCCCTGGAGGCCGCGCAGGCGCCCCCATGCGGATTCCAGCAGGCCCCACAGGCCGCGCTGCATGCCCAGGCTCACCGCCATCAGCACCACGCCCAGCAGCAGCAGCCAGCGCGGCCACAAGGTGGAGAGCCAGTCGCCCACGATGAGGTAGAAGGCCGATCCCAGCAGCGAGGCCAGCAGGTTGCCGGTGCCGCCGATCACCGTCATCACCAGGATCATCTCGCTCGTGTGGTACTCGGCACTCGCCAGCGGGGCGATGCCGGTCATCATGGCGTGCAGCGCGCCGGCCAGGCCCGTTACCGCGCCCGAGATCACGAACGCCTGCAGCTTGAGCAGCCGCAGGTTGTAGCCGATGGCGCCCGCGCGCTCCTCGTTGTCGCGCACGGCCAGCAAGGTGCGCCCGAAGATCGACGCCGACACCTTCTGCAGCAGCCAGAAGGCCAGCAGGAACACCACCGCCACGAAGCCGTAGTACTGCCAGGGCGACTGCAGTGGCCACAGCGTGAACCCGCCCACGGCCAGCGAGGGGTGCGGAATGTCCATCAGGCCGTTGTCCCCGCCCGTGAGGCTGGGCAGGGAATAGGCCAGGAAATAGAACATCTGCGCGAACGCGAGCGTCAGCATCACGAAGTAGGTGCCGCGCTGGCGGATGGCCACCCAGCCCACCAGGGCCGCGCCCAGCGCGCCCGCCGCCACGGCGAGCGCCAGCGCGAGCGGCATGGGCAGCGGCCACCGCGTGAGCGTGAGGGCGATGGTGTAGCTGCCCAGCCCGAAGAAGATGCCCTGCCCGAAGGACAGCAGCCCCGTGTGGCCCAGCAGCAGGTTGCAGCCCATGGCCGCCAGGCCGTAGATCAGCACCTCGCTGGCGAGCGAGCCCGACTGCATGGTGAGCGGCATCGCCAGCACGAAGGCCAGGGCCAGCAGCAGGTGGAAGTGTTTGCGCAAGATCGTCATGGCGGTGTTCATCCTTTGCGGCCCAGCAGGCCATGCGGGCGCAGCAGCAGCACGGCGGCCATGGCGATGTAGATCATCAGGCGCGCGCCCTCGGGCCACACCGTGCTCATCACGCTCTGCACGATGCCGATCAGCAGGCCACCGACCAGCGCCCCGCCGAAGCTGCCCATGCCGCCCACCACCACGACCACGAAGGCCACGCCCAGCGCCTCGATGCCCATGAAGGGCTCGGCGCCGCGGATCGGCGCGGCCAGCACGCCCGCGATGGCGGCGGTGGCCGCACCCAGCGCGAACACCAGGCTGAAGATGCGGAACACGTTGATGCCAAGCAGCGACACCATCTCGGTCGATTCGCTGCCCGCGCGCACCGCGCTGCCCAGGCGCGTGCCTTCGAGCACGTACCACAGGCCCACGGCCAGCACGGCGGTGAAACCGATCACGAACAGGCGGTACTTGGGATACACGAAGCTGCCCCACATCACCACGCCCTGCAGCAGGTCAGGCACCGCCACGCTGTCGCCCAGCGGCCCCCACTGCAGGATGACCAGTTCCTGGATCGCCAGCGCCAGGCCCACGGTGACCAGGATGTGGAACTCGTGCGGCTTGGCGTACACGTGGCGCAGCACGAGCTTTTCGGTCAGCCAGCCGAGCGCGCCCACCACGAGCGGCACCACGGCCAGCGCGAGCCAGAAGCTCAGGCCCCAGCGCGTCATCTGGTAGCAGAAATACGCGCCCAGCAGGTAGAAGGCGCCATGCGCGAAGTTCACGAAGCGCAGCAGGCCGAACACGATGGACAGGCCGACGGCCAGCAGGAAATACAGCATGCCGATGCCGATCCCGTTGATGACCTGTAGCAGGTAGATGCTCATGGAAGTGGGGCAGTCAAGGCTTTGGCCCCGCGGCTGCGGGGCGGACGGTGAAGGGCCAAGGCGCGGGGCGCAGGAAGGCGGGAGCGAGCGGTCAGCCCAGCCTGCAGCCGGTCTGGTCCAGCGGCAGGAACGACTTGCCCGAACTCACCACGTCCACGTAGTCGTCCTTGTTGGCCATCCTGGCCTTGGGCTTGCCCTTGAGCAGGTAGTAGTTCTTGAGCACCTGGTGGTCGCCCTTGCGGATCTCTTCCTCTCCCGTGAGGCCCGCGTACTTCATGCCCTCCAGCGCGGCGATCACCGCCTTCTGGTCCACCGTGCCGGCCTTGAGGATGCCGTCGATCAGCAGCTTGGTGCAGATGTACGAGCCCGCCAGGCTGTAGTTGGGATTGGACTTGAACTTGTCGTTGCTGCGCTTGACCAGCTCCAGGTTCAGCGGGGCATCGGCGGTGTGCCAGTACTGCGCGCCGAAATACACGCCGTCGCACAGGTCCGCGCCCAGCGACTCGAACTGCTCCAGCCCCGAGGCCCAGGCGATCAGGATGGTCATGTTCTTGTGCATGCCGAAGCTCACCGCCTGGCGCAGCGCATCCGACGACTGCGAGCCGAAGTTCAGCAGCAGCAGCACGTCGGGCTTGGCGGCCATGGCGTTGGTCAGGTAGCCGCTGAACTCCTTCTCGGCCAGCGAGTGGTAGCTGTTGCCCACGTGCTCCAGGCCCTTTTCCTTGAAGACGTTCTTGGCGGCCGACAGCAGGCCGTCGCCGAACACGTACTGCGGCGTGATGGTGTACCAGCGCTTGGCCTTGGGCAGCGCGTCGGCCAGCGGGCGCACCGTCTGCTCGATGGCCCCGAAGGTCGGCACCGACCAGCGGAACGTGGCGCTGTTGCAGTCCTTGCCGGTGATCTCGTCGGCCCCGGCCGTGGTGATGAAGATGCCGCCCGCCTTCTCGGCCTCCTTGCCCATGGCCAGCGATTCGGACGACAGGATGCCGCCCGCGAAAAAGCGCGTGCCCTGCTGCTGCGACGACTCCTGCACCTTGCGCACGGCCGTGGCGGGCTTGCCCTCGGTGTCCAGCACCGTGTAGGCCAGGGGGCGCTTGAGGGCCGAGCCGTACTGCTCGATGGCCAGCTTCATGCCCAGGTCGGCGAACTTTCCGTTGGCGGCGAAGGCGCCCGACATAGGCACCGGGCAGCCGAACTGGATGGCGCCGGCGGACTGCGCCCAGGCGCTGCGCGCCAGGCCCAGCGATGCGGGCAGCGCGCCCAGTGCGGAGAGTTGCAAGACTTGACGACGGTGCATGAAGGGGCTCCTGTGGGGGTTGGGTCGGCCGGCCTGCAGGCCAGGGCACGGCTTTTTGCAAAGCACGCGGCGTGCCACGTGTTTTTCCTATTTATAGTGATAAATAGAACAAATCGCGTGCACGTAAACCCTGCCCGACCCGCCGCTGCACGGCCCTGGTGCATACACTGCACCACGGAAGCGACAGCCGGGTGCCAGGCACCGCGCTGCGCCTTGCCCCGTCTTCAACCCAGCAACGCACCCATGGCCACGAAACCGCCCGCCGGCAAGCCGATCAAGCCCCTGAAGCGCCCCGACCTGGTGGCGCAGGAAATCAAACGGCTCATCACCGAAAAGAACCTGAGCCCGGGCGACCGCCTGCCGCGCGAGAGCGAGCTGCAGGCGCAGTTCGAAGTGAGCAAGGGCACCATCCGCGAGGCGCTCAAGTCGCTGGAGGTGCAAGGCCTGGTGACCATCTCCACCGGCCCCTCGGGCGGCGGCACCATCGCCGAGGTGTCGCTGGACCGCACGCTGCAGTTCCTGCAGAACTACCTGTTCTTCCAGGACGTGACGATCGACAACATCTACGCCGTGCGCCAGTTCCTGGAGCCCGAGCTGGCCGCCGGCGCCGTGCCGCACCTGACCGAGGCCGATTTCGAGGCGCTGGAGCACAGCATCGCCTGCTGCGATCCCAACTCCAGCAGCGAGGACCTGCTGAGCCAGCGCCGCGAGGACGTCAACTTCCACGACATCCTGGCCGCGGCCAACCCCAATCCGTTCCTGCGCTTCACCTGCGAGCTGATCAACGAGATGCTGCGCCAGCTCATCGTGTATGGCAACCGCACCCCGAAGTCGGAGCACCGGCGCTTCGGCGAGGCCAACGCCAACTTCCACCGCGAGATCGTGCAGGCGGCGCGCGCCCGGGATGCAGAAAAAGTGCGCGAACTGATGGCACGGCACATGCTGGATGCGGCCAGCAGCGTCAAGCGCATGAAAGGCCGCATCCAGGGGCGCCTGATCCTGGACGCCGACACGCTGCGCAGCCCCCGCTCGGCCCACGTCCGCAGCCGCTGAACGGCGCGCCGGACTCCCCAAAACGCCAAAAGTTGGTGTTGGGTCGTGTTATTTTTGAATCAATTGGTATCTTCGTGAACCTTTGACATCGATTTCGCGGCTTCCGCGGCGACACTTCGCGCCTGCGGGCCCCCAATGGCCGGGAAAGCGCGACCGGGAGGGCGCGGCCGGCTCGGGCACCCGATACATTCCATTTCCATTCTTTGATGCACCCATGAACGCAGTTCTTCCGTGGGCCGGCTGGCTGGCGGCCGCCATGCTGTCCGCCGCGGTCCACGCCGGGGCGAAACCCCCCATGGCGCTCGATCCCGCCCAGTGCCAGCCCCCCGACGCGGACCTGTCGCTGCCGGCGGCCTGGGAGCCCTACCGCGACGCGGTGCGCGCCTGCCCGCTGGTGCAGGGCGGCGCCGCCGGGAATGCGCCGGCCAAGGCCGCCAAGGTGCGCCTGCTGGCCGTGTTCACCGACGCCCACTACCGCGGCCTGCCGCCCGATGCGCCGTGGGAGCGCTTTCCGCTGCCCCTGCTGGTGGACGACACCGGCCGCTGCGTCGGCAAATTGACCCACCTCTTTCCCGCGGACCCGCCCGAGGAACTGGACGTGGTCCCCGGCCGCTGGCGCGACGGCGTGCCGCACGAGATCCAGCTCCAGGTGCGCTCGCCCGCCGTGGGCGGCGACTACCACCTGCCCACCCTGCGGTGGGATGCCAAGAACCGCCTGTACCGGCCGGCAGCCTCCGGGCCCGCCTCCGCCAAGCCCCCGACGCCCCCGGACCAGGACAAGACCCCATGCCCGTAGACGCCACCGCGGTCGCGAAGCTGAAGCAGGCCTGCGACCAGGCCGCCGACCTCCATCCCAACTCCTGCAGCCACGCCGTCTGGCACGTGATCAAGCAGTACCTGCCCGACCAGCCCTACATGAGCGCCAACGCGCTGATGGACCACCTGCAGGGGCAGCGCCACTGGCGCTCCGTGCCCGCTTCGCAGGTGGGCGACCTCGCGCGCGGCGGCGCGGTCATCGTCGGGGGCAAGAAGGAGTCGGGCCACGGCCACGTCATCGTGGTCTACCCGGGCCCCGACAAGGCCGCCGGCGGCTATGCCTACACCCGCGGCGGCAAGACCGAAACGCTGCGCACCCGCGGCAGCTACCCGCCCGCGATGTCCACCTCGCTGGGCAACTGGGAAGGCGCCCGCAGCAAGGGCGACAAGACCATCTGGGACCCCTGGGCAAGCGACGCCAAGTTCGCCAGCGTGACCTTCTGGCAGCTGGTGCAGTAAGCCGTTCGCCGCCCGCCGCCCCGCCCGGCCTTTCCCCCCGATCCGTTTTTTTCATTCACAGCAACAGGTAATCTCCATGGCCTCTCACAGCAAACTTCTGGGTCTTCTTTTCAGCGCCGCGCTCCTGGGCGGCTGCGCCAACACGTCCAACACCGAAGCCAGCACGGCGGCTGCGGACGCATCGGCCCAGGCGGCCGCAGCGCCCGCCCCGGCGCCCGTCGCGCCCCCGCCAGCACCCGAACCCGAGCCGCTGCGCATTCCCGAAGACGGCACCGTGGCCGAGTTCTCGGGCCTGGAGACCGAACTGCCGGCCGACACGCCCGCGCTGCTCGACATCCTGACCGCCGACAAGGCCGGCAACCAGCGCTGGGAGATCAAGGGCTACGCCGACCGCAAGACCGCCAAGAACGCCCGCGAGATCGCCCTGGCCCGTGCCCTGGCCGTGCGCAAGGAACTGGTGTCGCGCGGCGTGCCGGCGAAGAACCTGCGCGTGATGTTCAGCACCGACCAGGCCCGCAACGCGGTGACCGTGCTGCCGCGCTGATCGCGCTCGCCTCCGTCGCCTGCACCGGAGTCATCGCCCGGGCAGGCCACCCGGCGGCCCGGGCGCCTTGCGCGCTCCGGGCCGCTGTGCTTTGGGGGCTCAGCGGTTGCTCGGGAAGGCGAACACCGCGCCTTCGCGCACGCCGGCCGAGGGCCAGCGCTGCGTGATGGTCTTGCGCTTGGTGTAGAAGCGCACGGCGTCGGGACCGTAGGCATGCAGGTCGCCGAACAGACTGCGCTTCCACCCGCCGAACGAGTGGTAGGCCACGGGCACCGGCAGCGGCACGTTCACGCCCACCATGCCGACCTGGATGTGGTCGGTGAAATAGCGGGCCGCCTCGCCGTCGCGCGTGAAGATGCAGGTGCCATTGCCGTATTCGTGGTCGTTGATGAGCTGCATGGCTTCCTGCAGCGTCTTCACGCGCACCACGCCCAGCACGGGGCCGAAGATCTCTTCCTGGTAGATCTTCATGCCGGGCTTCACGTGGTCGAACAGGCAGGCGCCCAGGAAGTAGCCCGCCTCATGGCCGGCCACCTGCATGCCGCGGCCATCGACCACCAGCGTCGCGCCTTCGGCCACACCGCTGTCTACATAGGCCTTCACCTTCTCGAAATGCGCCTGGGTGACCAGCGGGCCCATGTCGTTGCCGCCGTTGTCGGTCTGGGTGCCGGGGCCGACCTTCATCTTGGCGATCTCGGTCTTCAGGCCGGCGATCACCGCGTCGCCCACCGCATCGCCCACCGCCACCAGCAGCGGGATCGCCATGCAGCGCTCGCCGCACGAGCCATACGCCGCGCCCATCAGGGCGCTCACGGCGTTGTCCACGTCGGCATCGGGCATGAGCACCGCATGGTTCTTGGCGCCGCCCAGGGCCTGCACGCGCTTGCCATGCTTGCAGCCTTCCGAATAGATGTACTCGGCGATCGGCGTGGAGCCCACGAAGCTCACCGCCTTCACGCGCGGGTCGCGCAGCAGCGTGTCCACCGCCGTCTTGTCGCCGTTGACCACGTTCAGCACGCCGGGCGGCAGGCCGGCTTGCAGCGCCAGCTGGGCGATGAACAGCGTGCTGCTCGGGTCGCGCTCGGACGGTTTCAGCACGAAGGTGTTGCCGCAGGCGATGGCCATGGGCCACATCCACAGCGGCACCATGGCCGGAAAGTTGAACGGCGTGATGCCGGCGGTGACGCCCAGCGCCTGGAACTCGCTCCACGAGTCGATGTTCGGGCCCACGTTGCGGCTGTGCTCGCCCTTGAGCAGTTCGGGCGCGTAGCTGGCGTATTCCACATTCTCGATGCCGCGCTGTAGCTCGCCGTGCGCATCGCTCAGTACCTTGCCGTGCTCGGCGGTGATGAGGGCGGCGATTTCATCGGCGTGCTCTTCCAGCAGCACCTTGAGCCTGGACATCACGCGGGCGCGCTTGAGCGGCGGCGTGTTGCGCCAGGCCGGAAAGGCTGCTTCGGCCGAAGCGATGGCCTGCTCCACCGTCGCCTGCGAGGCCAGCGCCACGCTGTTGGACGACTGGCCCGTGGCCGGGTTGAACACGGGCTGCGTGCGAGCGGTGTCGGCCACGATCTGGCCGTCGATCAGGTGGCCGATGGTGGCGGTGACGTTCTGGTCTTGGTGCATGGGAATGGAGTTCAGGGTAAAAAGTGCCCCCAGTGCATATTCCACTAGGGCATACAGCTACAAAATAAATAGCAAACGCTGGCAGCGAGGCTCAAGCCGTCTCGGCCAGCGCATCGCCCAGGGCGCTCACCAGCCGGTCGATCTCGGCGCGTTCGCTGATGAACGGCGGCGCCAGCTGGATCGTGTCGCCGCCGTAGCGCACGTAAAAGCCCTTCTTCCAGCAGTTCATGGCGATCTCGTAGGGCCGGCGGGCCGGCTCGCCCGGCAGCGGCGCGATGGTGAAGCCCGCGGCCAGGCCGTAGTTGCGGATGTCCAGCACATGCTGCGCGCCTTTCAAGCTGTGTACCGCCTGCTCGAAGTACGGCGCCAGCGCCTTGGCGCGGCCGGGCATGTCTTCCTTTTGCAGGATGTCGAGCACCGCCAGGCCGGCGGCGCAGGCCACGGGGTGGGCCGAGTAGGTATAGCCATGCGGGAATTCGAGCATGTACTCGGGCCCGCCCTGCGCCATGAAGGTGTCGTAGATCTCCTTGGAGGCCACCACGCCGCCCAGCGGCTGCGCGCCGTTGGTCACCTGCTTGGCGAAGTTGAGGATGTCGGGCGTCACGCCGAAGGCCTCCGCCCCCGTCCACGCGCCGCAGCGGCCGAAGCCGGTGATGACCTCGTCGAAGATCAGCAGGATGTTGTTCTGCGTGCAGATCTCGCGGATGCGCTCCAGGTAGCCCTTGGGCGGAATCACCACGCCGGCCGAGCCCGAGAACGGCTCCACGATCACCGCCGCGATGTTGGAGGCGTCGTGCAGCGCGATCACGTCCAGCAGCTTGTCGGCCAGCGCCCGGCCGCCGTCCTCGGCCATGCCACGCACGAACGAGCCCATTGCCGGCTGCGTGTGCGGCAGGTGGTCTGCCTCCACGCCCTGGCCGAAGGTCTTGCGGTTGCCCACCATGCCGCCCACCGAGATGCCGCCAAAGTTCACCCCGTGGTAGCCCTTCTCGCGGCCGATCAGGCGCGTCTTGCCGGCCTGGCCTTTGGCACGCCAGTAGGCGCGCGCCATCTTGAGCGAGGTGTCGGCCGACTCCGAGCCCGAGCCGGTGAAGAACACGTAGTCGAGCCCTGCGGGCGTGAGCTCCTTGATCTTGTTGGCCAGCGCGAACGACGCCGGGTGGCCGAACTGGAAGGCCGGCGAATAGTCGAGCGTGGCGGCCGCCTTGCCGATCGCCTCGGCGACGTCCCTGCGGCCATGGCCCAGCCCCGCGCACCACAGGCCCGAGAGGCCGTCGAAGATCTTGCGGCCTTCGGAGTCGGTGTAGTAGGCGCCCTGGCCCGAGACGATCATGCGCGGCGCGGCCTTGAACTGCCGGTTGGCGGTGAAGGGCATCCAGTGCGCGTCCAGCCAAGCCGCGTCCATGCGCGGCGCGGAGGCTTCGGGAGCGGAGTCGAGGACGGTGAAGCTCATGGTCGGTCCAATCACAAAGAAAACAAAAGGGGCGCAAGGCGCTGCCGCACAGGCCGCGGGCGGCCCTGCCAGCGGGCGGGTGGCCCCATTGTTCCGGCGGTCGATAATCCCTCCAATGGACAAATATCAATGTTTACTTGACGATTCATGCAAGTAAAGCCCACCCCGCTCGCCATGCCGAACGACGCCCCGCCCCCCGCCTCGCCCACGCTGCCGTCCCCGGCGCCCCAGGCCGCGCGCGAACGCGCGGTGCTCGGCCAGCTGAGCGACATGGACCTGCGCTTGCTGCAGGTCTTCAAGAGCGTGGTCGATTGCGGCGGCATGGCCGCGGCCGAACTGGAACTGAACATCGGCACCAGCACCGTGAGCCGCCACGTGAAGGACCTGGAAACCCGCTTGGGCATGACCCTGTGCCGGCGCGGCCGCGCGGGCTTCGCGCTCACCCCGGAAGGCCAGCGCGTGTACGACGAAACCCTGCGCCTATTGGCCGCAGTGCAGGGCTTTCGCGACAGCGTGGACGGCATCCATTCGCGCATGGGCGGGCAACTGGCCGTCGCCGTGTTCGACAAGACCGCCAGCAACCCGGCCGCGCGCATCGGCGAGGCCATCGCCGCCTTCACCGCCCAGGCGCCGGACGTACACCTGCAGATGCACGTGGGCTCGATCAACGCCATCGAGCGCGGCGTGATCGACGGCACCTACCAGGTGGGCATCATCCCCGCCCACCGCGCCTCGCAGAGCCTGCTGTACACCGACCTGTTCGGCGAGACCATGCTGCTGTACTGCGGCGCGGGCCACCCGCTGTTCGGGGCGGACCACTCGGCGCTCGACTGGGACGCCGTGCGCACCCACCCGTTCGCCGGCCTGGGCTACCACTCGCCCAACATGGAGCTGAGCCACCAGGCCCGCCTCACCCGCACCGCCACGGGCTTCGACCAGGAATCCATCGCCACGCTGGTGCTCTCGGGCCGCTACCTGGGCTTTCTGCCCGACCACTATGCCGAGGCGTTCGAGCGCCGGGGCCGCCTGCAGGCCGTGCGGCCCGAGGCGCTGCGCTATGAATGCCAGTTCGTGAGTCTGCTGCGAAGGTCGCCCGAGCCGCCGAGGGCGGCGCAGGCGTTTCAGCGGTGTTTGGTGGGGGCGCATGCTTGCGGCGGGAGTGCTGGCCCACAAGGCTCCGCGGACCATGGGGATTGAAGCCAAGCGTTTTTTTACTCCCCTGCTCAATGCACCACAATGCCCTCGTTCCAGGAGGCGGCCTTTCACCTGAGGACGGCCACACCGTTAACCAAAACAAAACGCACCCGGGAGGAGCGAAAAGATGGAAAAACAGGACGAACTGCTCATCGCCAGTTACTACGCACTCACTTGGTGGGCCGAAACACTCAACCAGCGGCACTTCGAATCCCCGGCGTTCGACGCCATGCCTTTTCGCGATACGTTCGTCAAATCCAGGCTGCAGTCCGGCGAAGGCCCCATTGCTTTGCTGATGCCAAGCTTGTATGTCGCCCTCGTGCTGCCCCGGGAAACCATATTCGATCAATACGCATCGGACTTTGAGGCAATCGATCGGCAGCTTGGTCGATTCGCCCGCAATGTACAGACCACTTATAAAAAGGAGCAGGAAGGGAACATCGCATTCACCCGGCACATCCGGAATGCGGTTTCACACGCTCGCACGGAGTGGATGGGCGATGGCGCGCGTTTTCATGACGAGAACTCCAAAACCAGCGAGGCGTTCAGCGCGGAAATCGGTATCCAGGGCCTGAACTGGCTCATGTCGGCACTGCAGCAGATCGTGCTCAAGCGGGTTCGCGACATCCAGATCCGGCAGGCTTCGGACAACAACGCCTGACATTGCAGACGGGGCTCCGGCCCCAGACCACCGCGAAAGCGGCATGAAGCCACGCATGGCCGTCGTGGGGACAGGCCATGATGTTGCAAAGCGGGCACCAGAAAAACTCAATCCGCCGAAGCCCCCGACTTCTTCACCAGTTCCGCCCAGCGCGGAATCTCCTTGGCCATGTGCGCCGCCAGAGCCTCTGGGGTGCTGCCCACGATGTCCATGCCCAGCTGCGTGTGCAGCTTGTCCACCACGTCCGGCTGCTTCAATGCCTTGACGATCTCGGCGTTCAGCCGCTGGACCACGGCCTTGGGCGTGCCCCTGGGGGCGTACACGGCCTGCCAGGACGACATCTCGAAGCCGGCCACGCCCGATTCGATCATGGTGGGCAGCTCGGGCGCGAGGGCGATGCGCTGGCCGGTGGTCACGGCCAGCAGCTTCACGCGGCCGGCCTTGGCCAGGGGCAGGGCGGCGGTCATCTGGTCGAACATGAACGACACCTGGCCGGCGGCCACGTCGGTGAGGGCGGGCGGCGTGCCCTTGTACGGCACGTGGGTGAGCTTCACGCCGATCAGATCGCCGAACATCTCGCCCGCCAGGTGGGTGGAAGTGCCCGCACCCGACGACGCGAACATGCGC
Organism: Acidovorax sp. SUPP1855; assembly: GCF_030158955.1. Classification (NCBI taxonomy): domain Bacteria; kingdom Pseudomonadati; phylum Pseudomonadota; class Betaproteobacteria; order Burkholderiales; family Comamonadaceae; genus Acidovorax; species Acidovorax sp. SUPP1855. The sequence goes on from NZ_BQXI01000025.1 coordinate 38,628, forward strand.
TTGGACGGGTCTTTCTTGAGCAGCTCGATCAGTTCCTTGACCGAGTTCACGCCCAGCGCGGGGTTGACGATGAGCACGTTGGGCAGCGTGGCCACCAGGGCCACGGGCTCGAAGTCCTTGACCGGGTTGTACGACAGGTTCTTGTACAGGCTGGCGTTGATGGCGTGCGTGCTGATGGTGCCGCCGAAGAGGGTGTAGCCGTCCGGCGGGGCCTTGGCAGCGTAAGAGGCGCCAATGCCGCCGGCCTGGCCGGGCTTGTTGTCCACCACCACCGATTGCTTGAGCGCCTCGCCCAGCTTGTTGGCGAGCACGCGGCCGATGATGTCGGTGGAGCCGCCGGGCGTGAACGGCACGACGTAGGTGATGGGCTTGGCGGTGGGCCATTCCTGGGCGCCCGCAAGGAAGGGTGCCAGGGCCAGGGCGGCCAGCAGGGCGGTGTGGCGGATGAATCGCATGGGGTTTGTCTCCGGGTGTCGTTGTGGTGCTGCGATGTGGGGAAGGGGGAAAAGCGGAAAAAAGCGGTGCGGGCGGTGTGGGCCGGGTGTCAGCGGCCTTTCTCGGCGCGCCAGGCGGCGAAGTCGCCGTGGGTGGCGGGGTCGGTGGGCGGGTACAGGCCGATGATCGAGCGGCCTTCCAGCACCTTCTCGGTCACGAAGTCTTCGAAGGCGGTCATCTCGGCGGCTTCAGCGGCGATCTCGTCGGCCAGGTGCGCTGGGATGACGATGACGCCCTCGCCATCGCCCACCAGCACGTCGCCGGGGAACACGGCCACGTCGCCGCAGGCGATGGGCCCGTTGATGTCGATGGCCTGGTGCAGCGTGAGGTTGGTGGGCGCCGAGGGGCGCTGGTGGTAGGCCGGCATGTCGAGCGCGGCGATCTCGGGCGTGTCGCGAAAGCCGCCGTCGGTGACCAGCCCGGCCACGCCGCGCTTCATGAGGCGCGAGGCGAGGATGGAGCCGGCCGATGCGGCGCGCGCGTCTTTGCGGCTGTCGATGACCAGCACGGCGCCGGGCGGGCAGTCTTCCACGGCCTTGCGTTGCGGGTGGTCGGGGTTCTTGAACACGTCGATGGTGTTCAGATCTTCGCGCGCCGGGATATAGCGCAGCGTGAAGGCCTCGCCCACCATGTTGGCGCGGCCGGTGCGCAGGGGGTGGACGTTCTGCAGGAACTGGTTGCGCAGCCCCTTCTTGAAGAGGGCGGTGCACAGCGTGGCGGTGCTGACGTGGGCGAGGCGGTCGCGGGTGGCGGGGTTCAAGGGCATGTCTCCGGGGGTCAGAAGATGTCGGGCTCGGGCTCGGGCACGGGAGCGCCGAAGCCGGTTTCGAGGAAATCGAAGTCGCAGCCCTGGTCGGCCTGCAGGATGTGGCGGCTGAACATCCAGCCGTAGCCGCGCTGGTAGCGTGCGGGCGGCGGCGTCCAGGCGGCGCGGCGGCGGGCGAGTTCTTCGTCGTTCACCTCCATGTGGATGCGGCGCGCGGGCACGTCCACGGTGATGAGGTCACCGGTTTTCACGAGCGCCAGCGGGCCGCCGATGTAGGCCTCGGGCGCGGCGTGCAGGATGCAGGCGCCGTAGCTGGTGCCGCTCATGCGCGCATCGGACAGGCGCAGCATGTCGCGCACGCCCTGCTTCACCAGCTTCGCGGGGATGGGCAGCATGCCCCATTCGGGCATGCCGGGGCCGCCCTGGGGGCCGGCGTTGCGCAGCACCAGGATGTGGTCGGCCGTCACGTCGAGGTCGGGGTCTTCCACCGCGGCCTTCATGCTGGGGTAGTCGTCGAACACCAGCGCCGGGCCGGTGTGCTGCTGCAGGTGCGGAGCGCAGGCGCTGGGCTTGATGACGGCGCCGTCGGGCGCGAGGTTGCCGCGCAGCACGGCGAGCGCGCCCTCGGCGTAGATGGGGTTGTCCAATGGGCGGATCACGTCGTCGTTGAACACGGCGGCGCCTTCGATGTTCTCGCCCAGCGTGCGGCCGGTGACGGTGCGCGCACCGAGGTGCAGGTGCTGCGGCATGCGCGACATCAGGCCGGGCAGGCCGCCGGCGTAGTAGAAGTCCTCCATCAGGTAGGTGTCGCCGCTGGGCCGCACGTTGGCAATCACGGGCACGTGGCGGCTGGCGGCGTCGAAGTCATCCAGCGTGACGGCGCAGTGCGCGCCCGCGCGGCGCGACATGGCCACCAGGTGGACGATGGCGTTGGTGGAGCAGCCCACGGCCATGGCGACGTTGATGCCGTTCAGGAACGATTCGCGGCTCAGCAGCTTCGCCGGGGTTTCGTCCTGCCAGACCATCTCGACGATGCGGCGGCCGCTCTCGGCGCTCATGCGCACGTGGTTGGCGTCCGGCGCGGGGATGGACGAGGCGCCCGGCAGCGTCATGCCGATGGCCTCGGCGATCGCCGTCATGGTGCTGGCCGTGCCCATGGTCATGCAGGTGCCGTGGCTGCGGGCGATGCCGCCTTCCACGCCGAGCCACTGCGTCTGCGTGATCTGGCCGGCGCGGCGCTCGTCCCAGAGCTTCCACGCGTCCGATCCCGAGCCCAGCACCTGCCCGTTGTAGTTGCCGCGCAGCATGGGGCCGGCCGGCACGAAGACGCAGGGCAGGCCCATGCTGATGGCGCCCATCAGCAGGCCGGGGCCGGTCTTGTCGCAGCCGCCCATCAGCACAGCGCCATCGACCGGATGGCTGCGCAACAGCTCTTCGGTCTCCATGGCCAGCATGTTGCGGTAGAGCATGGTGGTGGGCTTGACGAAGGCCTCGGCCAGCGAGATGGCGGGCAGTTCGATGGGAAAGCCGCCTGCCTGCAGCACGCCGCGCTTGACGTCTTCCACGCGCTGCTTGAAGTGGCCGTGGCAGGGGTTGATGTCCGACCACGTGTTGACGATGGCGATGATGGGCTTGCCCACCCAGTCTTCGGGCGCGTAGCCCATTTGCATGATGCGGGAGCGGTGGCCGAAGGAGCGCAGGTCGTCGGGGGCGAACCAGCGTGCGCTGCGCAGGGACTCGGGGGTACGGCGGGTCGTCGTCATAGGCTCCATCACAGGTTTCGGTGCATTAAAGCACTAATATATTAGTACGTCAAAATCGTGCAGTGCGACAATCCGCCGCCTATGAACGTGAGAGACAAAGTCCGCCTCGACCGGTCGCGCCACGCGGCGCCGCAGATCTTCGAAAAGCTGCGCGCGGCCATCGTGTCGCTGGACCTCACCCCCGGCACCGTGCTGGCCCGCGCCGAGCTGGCCGAGCGCTTCGGCATCAGCCAGACGCCCGTGCGCGATGCGCTGATGCGGCTGGGCGAAGAGGGGCTGGTGGACATCTTTCCGCAGCACGCCACGGTGGTGAGCCGCATCGACGTGGCCGCCGCGCGGCAGGCCCACTACCTGCGCCGTTCCATCGAGCTGGAGGTGGTGCGCACGCTGGCGCTGCAGGGCGGCGAGGCCGTCGCCCGGCGCCTGCAGGCCCAGATCGGCGTGATGCAGGCCGCCGCCGACCCCCTGGAGCCCGAGGCGTTCTCGCAGGCCGACCTGGCGTTCCACCGCCTGATGTACGAGGCCGCCGAGGTGCCGCGCCTGTGGGAGCTGGTGCGCAGCCACTCCGGCCATGTGGACCGTCTGCGCCACCTGCACCTGCCCAGCGCGGGCAAGGCCGCGTCGGTGCTGGCCGACCACCGCCGCATCGCCGAGGCCATCGCGCAGGGGGACGCGCCTGGCGCCCAGGAGGCGCTGCGCACGCACCTGTCGGGCACGCTCAGCCAGGTGGACGAGATCTGCGCCCGCCATCCGGACTACGTGCACGCCGACTGAGGCATGCCGCGCGGTGCTGGCCCCGGCGCCAGCCGGATCGGCCTGCAGACCAATAAGTACTAGGGCATATTGCTATTTAACTTATAGCAAATGCTCAAGCGACGAACCGAATGGTCTGCGCCACCAGGCCGAAGGTGCCGGCGGCCACCTGCGCCTGGATCTCCACGGAGCGGTTCTCGGCCAGGTCGGACGCGGTGCCGCCCTCGAAGCGGGCGCTGGCGTAGTGGACCGGCACTCCGCGCACCACGATCACCGAGGCCGCCGGGATCACGCGCTGGATCGATCCCTTCACGTCGAAGCTGCGGCTGGCCAGGCTGCCGGCCTCTTCCAGCGCGATCTCGCTCGCGTTGAACTGGCCGCTCACGAACACGCCCTTCACGTCCACGCGCCGGCCCAGCGCCAGGCCCGCAGGCGGGTTGGCCACGCCGCTGGCGTTCACCGCCACGCCGTTCACGCTGAAGGCCGTGTTGCTGGTGAACGCGGTGATGTAGCCCTTGAGTTCGACCGCCACGTTGTTGCCGCTGGGCAGCGTCACGCTGCTGGCGGTGGTGCGCAGGGCCGAGGCCACCCAGCGGCCGGACGCGTCGGGCGCCGTCTGCAGCTCCACGCGGGCGTACTGCCCGTTGGCGATGCCGGGGGCCTGCGACGCGACGGCGCCGTAGGCGATCACCGCGCCGCCGATGCGGAAGGTCTGCGCCGTGCCGTCCAGCGCGGAGACCACGCCGCGCAGCTTGTAGCGGGTGGGCACGGGCTCGTCGCGCACCACCAGCGTGGCGCTGTACAGCCCGTCGGGGTTGCGAAGGCCGAACACCTGCACCACCTGGCCCACCGCCAGGCTGGCCGCGCCATTGGGCAGGTTGTCGCTGTAGAGCGTGGCATCGGCCCACTGCACGGTCTGGCCCAGCACGGCGAAGGTGCGGGCGGCGGTGTCGATGGCGGTGATGGGCCCCTCGATCTCGCTGCGCAGGCTGATGGTCGAGGCCACGGAGCGGCGCAGCCCGCTGGCGTCCACCGCGATGCCCGAGCCGTTCACCTCCACCACCATGCCCAGCCGCAGGGCGGCGGTGGTGACGGCCTGGCCGGCATCGTCCAGGATGCGCGCGGCGGTGTCGTCGTAGCGCAGGTTGTTGACGATGATGGAGCCGAAGCCGCTGATGGGGCCGCTGGAGAACGACGCATCGGCCGTGCTGCCGACGCCGGAGACATCGCCACCGCCGCCGCCCCCTCCGCCGCAGCCGAACAGCGCCAGGGTGGCGGAAGCCGCGCCACCGGCCAGCAGGCGGCGGCGCGCGGGGGAGGACGGGTGGACGTCGGGGAGCAAGGTGGACTGCATGGAAACCTCCGAAGGCGATGGGAATGTTGAAACGGCGAGGCCGGGCGGCGCTGGCGGGTGCGCGGCCAGAACCGATGCCGCGCGCCACGCCAGCGCCTGGAGGCATCTTGGAATCACCGGTCGCGCCGATGATTTCAATATGTGTACTTACTTGTTCAGTTTTAGAAGGGATTTGGCCACGGCGCCGACCGGGCTTTGGCGGGGCGCCTGTCTCGATACCTCTCGATACCGCGCCCGGCGTGCGCTGCGGCGCGCAGCCGAACGCCGAGCCGGCCGTGCGGCCAACGCCATTTCATTTCGAAACACTTGTGTACGCTTTAGCGTTTCGCGCCACGCCGGGCCCTGCGTGCCCTGGTGAAAAAACCAACGCCTCAGCCATGCCGAGGCCAGCGCAGGGGCGTGCGATCATTCCCAGCCGTTTGCACGGCCGGGCTGGTCATTCCTGCACCTGCGGCGGATAATCCAGGCACTTCCTCGCCCTCCACCGGAGCACTCCCATGGCCTCTGTTTCCTCGATCGCCGCCTCCGGCCTGCGCGCCGCCCAGGTGCGCATGGATGTCTCCGCCAACAACGTCGCCAACATGAACACGCCCGGGTTCAAGCGCCAGACGGTGGACCAGGAGGCCGTGGCCTCGCAAGGCGGTGTGGCCACCACCAATGTGGGCCGTGCGGCGCAGGAAGGCGCCTCGCTCGAGGCCGATGCGGTCGACCAGATCTCGGCCACCTATGCGTTCAAGGCCAATCTGCAGGTGTTGCGCACCGAAGACCGCATGATGGGCTCGCTGCTCGACACCCGGGCCTGACCCGCCGAAGACGCCTCTTACCCGTCCGCGGGGCCACCCACCCTGGACCGACGGCAGCCCGGCGGCTCCCTTTCCTTTTACTTCCTCGCTCAGACCATCACAGCGCGCCGGCCAGGCCGGCCAGCCGCTCGATCAGCCAGTGCCGAAACGGCCCGGCCGCCTGCCGGGGGCGTGGATTCGGTGCAGTGTTCATGGCCGTGCCTCAAGCCGCCAGGGGCGCATCGCCGGCCGCTGCCGCGCGGCGGCGGGCCGCCCGCTCCCAGGCCTTTTCGTGGAAGAAGAACGCCACCGCCTGCACCGTGGGCTCCAGCAGGCTCAGCGTGATCGAGGCGATCAGGTTGCCGGTGACCGCGTAGGCCACCAGGGCCGCCACGCAGATGTGGATGAGGTAGTAGCTGCCCGTCTTCATGAGGGTGGGCAGGTTGCGGAGCGTGGCTTGGCGGATGCGGGACATGGCGGACTCCTGTGGGGCGATCTCGGATGGGGAACAGACGACTGCACGAATGCTAGTGATTCGCATTGGCGAGCGCCAATTGATCGTGTCCAACGCCGCGATAGCCAAGCCCCGGGGCGCCGCTATGATGGCCGCACTTTCCAACCCCTCCGCACACCTCGAACGGGAGCACCGCATGGCCCTCATGGACTTCATCAAGAAACAGTTCATCGACATCATCCAGTGGACCGAGGACAGCGACGGCACGCTGGCCTGGCGCTTCCCGATGCGGGACATGGAAATCCAGAACGGCGGCACGCTGGTGGTGCGCGAGTCGCAGATGGCGGTCTTCGTGAACGAAGGCCAGGTGGCCGACGTGTTCGGCCCCGGCACCTACAAGCTGACCACGCAGACGCTGCCGGTGCTCACCTACCTGAAGAACTGGGACAAGCTCTTCGAGTCCCCGTTCAAGAGCGACGTGTACTTCTTCAGCACGCGCCAGCAGGTGGACCAGAAGTGGGGCACGCCGCAGCCCATCACCATCCGCGACAAGGATTTCGGCGCCGTGCGCCTGCGCGCCTTCGGCAACTACGCCTTCCGCGTGGCCGACCCCAAGCTGTTCCACACCGAGATCTCGGGCACGCGCGCCGAGTACACCGTCTCCGAGATCGACGGCCAGCTGCGCGGCCTGGTGCTGCAGAACATCAGCAACGCCATCGCGGGCAGCGGCCTGCCGTTCCTCGACCTGGCGGCCAACCAGGTGATGTTCGCCGAGGCCCTGGCCAAGGAGCTGCAGTCCGCGTTCGCCAAGATCGGCCTGCTGCTGGAAGGCATGACGGTGCAGAACGTCTCGCTGCCCGAAGAGCTGCAGAAGATCCTGGACCAGAAGATCGGCATGGGCATGGTCGGCAACGACATGGGCAAGTTCATGCAGTACCAGACGGCGCAGGCGATCCCGAAGTTCGCCGAAGGCTCGGGCAACGGTGGGGGCGGCATTGCCGGCGACGCCATGGGCCTGGGCGCCGGCGTGGCGCTGGGCCAGGTGCTGGCGCAAAACCTGCAGCAGGGCCTGCAGGGCCAGAACCCCGGCGCAGCCCAGCAGGCCGCAGCTGCCGTGGCCGCCGCGCCTGTGGCGGGCGTCAAGCCCGAGGACGTGATGGCCACGCTGGAGAAGCTGGGCGAACTCAAGGCCAAGGGCATCCTCACGCAGGAGGAGTTCGACGCCAAGAAGGCCGAACTGCTCAAGAAGCTGGTCTAGATTTCGCTATCGATTGAATAGCATCCTGCCCAATCGATACTAGGGCAGGAGGCCAAAAACACTCAAAAAACATGGCCGAGAGCGGCACCCAGCGTACCTACCGCGCGCCCTGCCCCGGCTGCGGCGCGCCGGTCGAATTCAAGAGCGCGCAGTCCACCCACGCCGTCTGCCCTTACTGCCAGAGCACGGTGGTGCGCAGCGGCGAGGTGCTCACGCGCGTGGGCAAGATGGCCGAGGTCTTCGACGACCACAGCCCCCTGCAGCTCATGGCCAGCGGCCGCATCGTGCTGGACGGGAAGGACCTGCCCTTCACGCTGATCGGGCGCCTGCAATACAAGGGCGACGCCGGCACCTGGACCGAGTGGAACGCCTTCCTGGAGGACGGCAGCACCGCCACGCTGGGCGAGGACAACGGCGCCTACGTGTTCACGCGGCCGGCCCCGGCGGGGCGCGAGCTGCCCGCGGCCGGCCAGTTCCGCGTCGGCATGACCACGGCGGTGGCCGGCAAGCCCTACAGCGTGGCCGCCAACGTGCAGGCGCAGCTCATCTCCGCCCAGGGCGAGCTGCCCAAGCTGCCGCCGCTGGGCCACCCGTTCAGCATGGTGGAGCTGCGCAGCGCGGACGGCGAGGTGCTGTCGATCGACTACGGCAGCACGCCCCCGAAGGTGGACCGCGGCCGGGCCGTGCAGCTCGACGATTTGAAGCTGCAGGGCCTGAAAGACGCGTCCGCCAAGGACGAGACAGGCCGGCAGTTCAACTGCCCCAACTGCGGCGCGCCGGTGCCCGTGAAGCTGGGCAGCACCAAGAGCCTGACCTGCCCGTCGTGCCACAGCCTCATCGACCTGTCCAGCGGCCTGGGGGCCGAACTGCGCCACGCGGTGCAGGACGAGCCGGTGAACCCGCTCATCCCGCTGGGCCAGACCGGGCAGCTGGAGGGCGTGCACTGGCAGGTGGTGGGCTTTCAGCACCGCATGGGCGTGGAGCCGGGCGACGACGAGCATTTCGGCTGGGACGAATACCTGCTCTACCACCAAAAGCGCGGCTTCGCCTTCCTGGTGGACGCAACCGACGGCTGGAGCCTGGTGCGGCCCACCACGGGCGCGCCGCAGCTGACCGGCGGCGGCCAGAGCGCGACCTACCTGGGCACCACCTACCGCCTGTCCAGCCAGTACGACGCCGAGACCACCTACGTGGCCGGCGAGTTCTACTGGCCCGTGGAGCGCGGCCAGAAAAGCGCCAACCGCGACTTCGCCAGCAGCACCGGCCGCGGCCTGCTGTCGATGGAGCAGACCCCGCGCGAGATCACCTGGTCCAGCGGCAGCAAGATCGACAGCGCGGTCGTGGCCCAGGCCTTCAAGCTGGATGGGCAGAAAGACCTGTTCAAACGCGCGGACGCCGCGCCCCTGGCCAGCGCCACCAGCATGGGCTGCATGACCATCATCGTCATCGCGGTCATCCTGATCATCATCCTGCTGCTGATGAGCAACTGCTCGGGATCGTCGGGCGGCGGCTACCGCAGCTCGGGCGGCTCCTTCGGCGGGTATTCCAGCGGGGGCGGGCACAAATGACGAAACGGCGACGCCCCTGCGCTCCCTTGTTGCAACCCCTTTTCATCTGACGGAGGTCATCATCATGGCTCTTGAATGGCTGCGGCCCGCCGCGTTTTTCGGCTCCATCCTGTTCGCGCTCATCGGCGTGCTGGTGTTCTGGGTGAGCTTCATCATCATCGACAAGCTCACGCCCTACGACCTGTGGGCCGAGATCGTCGAGAAGCAGAACAAGGCCCTCGCCATGGTGGTGGCGGCCATGTGCCTGGGCATCAGCATCATCGTGGCGGCGGCGATGCACGGGGGGTGAGGTGGTCCAGTAGCGCTGGGTATCCAGGAAACCCTCTGGCTTTCGGCCGCTGAACGCCGGCCCATGCAAACCCGCCGTTGGCTGGCGACCCATCCCATATATAAAAACGGCTTTTTCTATACAGATGCTGGCTAACATGTATAGAAAACCGGCTTTTCTATACACGTCACAGGCCAGCCCTCGCCCACCATGCCCGCCCTCCTCCCGCTCGAACAGCTGGACGCCACCCGTTTCGACACACCCGCCATTCTCAAGAAGCTGGCCAGCAGCAGCCGCCGATTGGCTGAACTCAAGGGTATTGCGGCGTCCATTCCCAACCAGGGCATCCTGATCAACACGCTGGGCCTGCAGGAGGCCAAAGACAGCTCGGAGATAGAGAACATCGTCACCACGCACGATGAGCTGTTCAAGGACGATGTGCTGCCCGAAGCGTTTGCCAACCCCGCGGCCAAAGAAGTGCTGCGCTACCGCCAAGCCCTGCGGGTGGGGTTTGAGCAGGTACGCAGCAGTAGTCTGCTCACGGCCAACCACATCATCCAGATCCAAGGCGAGCTGGAGCGCAACAATGCAGGCTTTCGCAAGCTGCCTGGTACGGCGCTGAAAGACGGCACAGGCCAGACGGTATATACGCCGCCGCAAGACCCCACCGAGATCGTCGCGCTGATGGGGGGGTTAGAGCGGTTTCTGAACGATCCCGACCTGTTTGCCGCCGACCCGCTGATCAAGATGGCGCTGGCGCACCACCAATTCGAAAGTATCCACCCGTTCTACGACGGCAATGGCCGCACCGGGCGCATCTTGAACGTGCTGTATCTGGTGAAGGAGGGGCTGCTCGATATTCCGGTGCTGTACCTGAGCAAGCACATCGTGCGTACCAAGGCCGAGTACTACCGCTTGCTGCAGACGGTGCGGGACCACGACACCTGGGAAGATTGGGTGCTTTACATGCTGGACGCCGTGGAGCAAACCGCCGCCCAGACCCTGGTCACCATCCACGCCATCAAGACAGCACTGTTCGACTACAAACACCGCATCCGGGCGCAGCACAAGTTCTATAGCCAGGACTTGATCAATAACCTGTTCACGCACCCCTACACCAAGATCGATTTTTTGCAGCGGGATCTGCAGGTCTCTCGGCTCACCGCCACCAAGTACCTGGATGCGCTGGCGGCCAGCGGCTTCGTTCAAAAGCAAAAGATCGGGCGCGGCAACTACTACGTCAATCAGGCATTGAACTCCATCTTGCTGGGTGAGAACGAGGCCCGGCCATGACCCGCATCGAGAGCGTTCGCACCGGCCTGCGGCCGACGTTCAAACGCATCCTGCGCAAGTACCAATACCCGCCCGACCAAGCCGACAGCGCGGTCGAACTGGTGCTGCAGCAGTCCGAAGCGCTGGGCGAAGCATGGGAGCACTGATGCCAGACGCTTCATTGCCCACCACCACAGCCAGCGCCGCGCCCGCGCCGCGCCCCGTCGACATCGCGCTGCTCGCCAGCGTCTTCGTCGTCGCCGCCTGCGGCCTGCTATACGAGCTGGCCGCAGGCGCGCTCGCCTCGTACGTGCTGGGCGATTCGGTGCTGCAGTTCTCCACCATCATCGGCACCTACCTCTTCGCCATGGGCGTGGGATCGTGGCTGTCGCGCTACTTCGAACGGCAATTGCCCGCGCACTTCCTGCGCATCGAACTGCTGGTGGCCCTGGTGGGCGGAGCGCTTCCGGCCACGCTGTTCCTGGCCAACGCCTACGCGCCGGGCGCGTTCCGCGTGCTGCTGTATGGCATGGTGCTGCTGGTGGGCACGCTGGTGGGGCTGGAGATTCCGCTGGTGATGCGCATCCTGAAGCGCAACGCGGTGCTGAAGGACCTGGTCTCGCAGGTGCTGACGTTCGACTATCTCGGGGCGCTGGCGGTGTCGCTCGCGTTCCCGCTGCTGCTGGTGCCGCACCTGGGGCTGATCCGCACGGGGCTGCTCTTCGGACTGATGAACGCGGCGGTGGCGCTGTGGGCGGTCTGGCTGTTTCGCCACGAATTGCGGCGCCTGCGCGCGCACGTGCTGGCCTGTGTGGCCGTGTTCGGCGTGCTGCTGGCGGGGCTGGTGGGCGCGGAGCACATCACGCGCTTTGCCGAGGACAAGTTCTACCAGGACCGCATCGTGGTGAGCCGCGCCACGCCCTACCAGCGCATCGTGGTGACCGAGGGCAAGGCGGGGCACCGGCTGTACCTCAACGGCAACCTGCAGTTCGCCGAGCGCGACGAGTACCGCTACCACGAGGCCCTGGTGCACCCGGCAATGGCGGCGTTCGCCTCGGGCGGCGCCGGGCCGCGGCGCGTGGCGGTGCTGGGCGGCGGCGACGGCATGGCGGTGCGCGAGATCCTCAAGTACCCCTCGGTCGAGTCGGTCACGCTGGTCGAGCTGGACCCGGCGATGACGCGCCTGTTCACCGACGACCCCACGCTCGCGCGGCTGAACGGTGGGGCGCTGTCCAACCCCAAGGTGCATGTCGTGAACACCGACGCGTTCCAGTGGTTGCAGCAGGGGAGCGTGGGGGCGCAAGACTTTTTCGACGTGATCGTGGTGGATTTCCCCGACCCGACCAACTTCGCCATCGGCAAGCTCTACACCAACAGCTTCTACGCCTTGCTGGCGCAGCGCCTGTCCGCGAGCGGCTATGCCGTGGTGCAGACCACCTCGCCGCTGGTGGCGCGCCAGAGCTTCTGGACGGTGGTGCAGACCATCGAATCGCTGGGCCTGCGCACCGCCCCGTACCACGCCCATGTGCCCAGCTTCGGCGAATGGGGCTTCGTGATCGCCAGCCGCCGGCCCTGGCACCTGCCGCAGGCGCTGCCCGAGGGGCTGCGATTCCTGTCGGTTCCCACGCTGGCGCTGCTGTTCGACTTTCCGCGCGACATGGCGCGCGTGCCCGCCGAGGTCAACCGCCTGTCCAACCAGGTGCTGGTGCACACCTACGAGCAGGAGTGGGGTAAGGTGGCGGCCCACTGACCGCGCTGGCCGCCCGGCCGCACCGCCCACATGCAACGCCGCCAATTCCTCGCCGCTTCGGCCACCTCGGCCGCTGCCGCCGCACTTGCCGGGTGCGGCGCCCCGCCCGAACTGGAGGGCGGCTTTGCCGGCATCGACATGGCGCGCGGCCATGCGCTGCGCGACCGGCTCCAGAAGGGCGGGCCGATCGAGCCCGACATCGTCCGGCGCACCCAGGTGGTGATCGCGGGCGGGGGCGTGGCCGGCCTGGCCGCCGCGCGCTCGCTGCGGCTGGCCGGTACCGACGACTTCGTGGTGCTGGAGCTGGAGGACACCGCCGGCGGCAACAGCCGCGCCGGCAGCGTGGCCGGGATGGCCTGCCCGCTGGGCGCGCACTACCTGCCCGTGCCGGGCGACAGCGCGCGCGAGGTGCAGGACCTGCTGGAAGAACTGGGCCTGCGCCAGCGCGTGGCCGGGCGCTGGCGCTACGACGAGCGCCACCTGTGCCACAGCCCGCAGGAGCGCCTGTTCTTCCAGGGCCAATGGCAGGACGGGCTGCTGCCCGTGCAGGGCGTGGGCGCCGAAACGCTGGCGCAGTACCGGCGCTTTTCCACCCGCGTGGCCGAACTGGGCCGCGCGGCGCCCTTCACCATGCCGGTGGTCAAAGGATGGAAGCCCAATCAGCCCCTGGCACAGATTCATCTAGGGCTTGACGCTATTACTTTCATAGCATGGCTGGAGCAGGAGGGTTTCGACGACACGCACCTGCGCTGGTACCTGGACTACTGCTGCCGCGACGACTACGGCGCCGGCACGGCGCGCGTGTCGGCCTGGGCGGGCATCCACTACTTCGCCAGCCGCCACGGCTTCCATGCCCCTGGCGATGCGGCCACCGAAGACCGCGAGGGCGTGCTCACCTGGCCCGAGGGCAACGGCTGGCTCACCCAGCGCCTGGCCGCGCCGCTGCAGGCCGGCGGACAGCTGCGCACCGGCAGCTCGGTGCTGCGCATCGAGGAAACCCGCCAGGGCGTGGAGGTGGACGTGTTCCACCACGCGAGCGAAAGCGTGGAGCGCTGGCAGGCGCGCCGCTGCATCGTGGCGCTGCCGGTCTTCATCGCGGCGCGCGTGGTACGCAACCCGCCCGGCTTCCTGCAGCAGGCGGCGCAGCGCCTGTCGTGGGCGCCCTGGCTGGTGGCCAACATCCACATCGACGCCCCGCTGGCCGACCGCGAAGGCGCGGCCCCCGCCTGGGACAACGTGCTCTACGCCGACCCCACGCCCGGCGGCCTGGGCTACGTGAACGCCGGCCACCAGCGGCTGGACCCGCGCCCGGCCGCCACCGTGCTCACCTACTACCAGGCGCTGGGCGACGTGGCCGACGGCCGCCGGCAGTTGGCGGAGCAACCCTGGGCGCACTGGCGCGACGCCATCCTCGCCGGTCTGGCCGCGCCGCACCCCGACCTGGCCCGGCACGCCCGGCGCATGGAGATCACGCGCTACGGCCACGCCATGTCGATCCCGGTGCCCGGCACCCAGGCGTTCCTGGGCAAGATCGCCCCCCAGCGCCCGTCCAGCAAGCGCTACCAGCTATCGAACGGAGAGCGCGTGGCCGTGCCGCCCACGCCCGGCACCGCGCGGCTGGCGTTCGCGCATGCGGACTGGTCGGGCTATTCGGTGTTCGAAGAGGCGTTCACACGCGGGCACGCGGCGGCACTGGCCTGAGCGCTTTTCTCTGGCCCCCTCTGTCCATCAATGGTCATCGGTAAAGCCGTGATAGCTCCTGCGCGGCGTCAGCCCATGCTCTCTTCGAATGGAGTTTTCTGAAGGGACTTCGTCGGCATAGGGTCCGACGCCGATCGTGCGCAACTCCACGGGCAGCAGCGCTTTCTCCAAAGGACGGTCCGAGCCCTGATGACCAGAGGTCGAAGTGTCTTCCGAGCGGTGTGGCTGAATGCCGTGCAGGCTGTCACGCGCATGAATCATTTCGTGGCCGAGCGTTGCCACGTAATGGTCTGCGCTCAACTCGTACTCATCCGAGTCCTCGGATGAAAACTTCATGCCGATGTCTGGGTCGGTGTGGATCCAGACATCGTCTGCGCCGGGAGTCTCCCTGCCGGGCATCGGGGCGGCCGCCACTTCGGGCATGAACAAATCGCCCGACGGACGGCGGCTCATGTAGCTGTCGATGTCATCCCAATTGTCCATGGGCCGCAACTGCGTGTTGCCAGCGCTCTGCTGGCAGGAAAGCGCGTGCGGCCAACCCCCTTGCGAAGGCGTCAGCACCACGCGCTTTCGGGGCGCCATGGTGGTGATGGATTCGATCTGCCGCAGCAGAGTGCGGCCGGAAGATTGGGACGCCAGTTGCGCCAGGGTTCCCTCGTTGCGGTGCAAGAAATCCTGGTTCTTGGCTTCAAGGGCTTCCACCTGCTGGAGGGTGCGAGCGCCCGCTTCCTGCGGCCGGGGCGTATGGATGTAGACACCGGGAAAATCCGTGCGGTGGATGGGCATGGGACACCTCCTGACGGCGTTTGCCGAAAAGGGAAAGACGCTACCGGCATCTCGGTCACGCGGCGGCCCGCGACGCCAAGGAAGTGACCAGGTTCCGAACGGCATCCCGGGAAGGCGTTGGGCACTGGCGAGCTCTCACAGACCATGGAGCCGGCAGGGATACCGCAGGCAGCCAACCAACCCGCTTCCGAAATAGATATATCTTCTATCTTTTAGATATATCTAATTGCTCCATGAAACATGAATTCCTGGATGTGCGCCAGCCCCCTCTCGAGCGGCGCGGTGGTGGCCGCGTGTTCGGCCACGGTGGCCTGCGCCTCGTGCTGCTGCAGCTCATCGCCGACAAGCCGCGCCACGGCTACGAGCTCATCAAGGCCATCGAAGACCGGCTGAACGGCGCCTACAGCCCCAGCCCCGGCGTGATCTACCCC
Organism: Acidovorax sp. SUPP1855; assembly: GCF_030158955.1. Classification (NCBI taxonomy): domain Bacteria; kingdom Pseudomonadati; phylum Pseudomonadota; class Betaproteobacteria; order Burkholderiales; family Comamonadaceae; genus Acidovorax; species Acidovorax sp. SUPP1855. The sequence goes on from NZ_BQXI01000025.1 coordinate 54,029, forward strand.
ACGCTCACCCTGCTGGAAGAGATGGGCCATGCCACCGTCACCGCCGATGGTGGCCGCAAGCTGCACACGCTGACCGATGCGGGGCGCGACCACCTGGCCGAGCACCGCACCGAGGTGGATGCGCTGCTGGCCCGCATGGCCAGCGGCCTGCCGATGCGCGGCGGCGGGCATGGCGAGCGCCCTGCGCCGGTCGAGCGCGCCGTGCACAACCTGCGCCATGCGCTGCACCTTCGCCTGGCGCGCGAGCCGCTGGCCGCGGCGCAGATCCATGCCATCGCCGATGCGCTGGACGCCGCGGCACGGCAGATCGAGCGTCTTTAGAACCTGTTCCCCGCCGGCCTGCAGGACGCCCCAGAGCGACCGCCCCGGCGCCCCCCGTTGCCCGGAGTGCGCCCCCACGACGCCCTGGCCTCCCTCCGCAACGCCGGTATCGCCCCGGCAGAAAGCCTGAAATGACCACACCGTCCGCTTCGACCACCACCCCAGCCACCTCTGCCGCCGCCGCAGCGCAGCCTTCCCCCGAACTGCTGGCGGCGCGCGCGCCCCAGCGCATGCGCCATGAACTGCGCCGGCGCATCCTCACCGTGCAAAGCGCCGAGCGCGTCACGCCGCACTGCGTGCGCATCGTCCTCACCGGCCCCGACCTGGAGGGCTTTGACAGCGCGGGCTTCGACGACCACGTGAAGCTCATCCTGCCCGACCCCGCCACGGGCCGGATCGACTTTCCCGTGCCGGCGGACACCGGGGGCCTCGCGCCCGACTCGCCCCGGCCCACCATGCGCGACTACACGCCGCGCCACCACGACATCGCCGCGCGCACCCTCACCATCGACTTCGCGCTGCACGACGCGGGCCCGGCCACGCAATGGGCGCTGCAGGCCGCGCCCGGGCAGACCGTCGGCGTGGGGGGCCCGCGCGGCTCCATGGTCATTCCCACCGCCTTCGACGGCTACGTGCTGATCGGCGACGACACGGCCCTGCCCGCCATCGCCCGCCGCCTCGCCGAACTGCCCGCCGGCGCGCCCGTGCTGGTGCTGGCCGAGGTGGACGGCCCGGCCGACGAGCAGCCCCTGCCCACCGCCGCCGATGCCCGCATCGTCTGGGTGCACCGCCAGGGCGCCGAGGCCGGCACCGCCGAGCCCCTGCTGCAGGCGCTGCGCGCGCAGACCCTGCCCGCGGGCGACTTCCACGCCTGGGTGGCCTGCGAATCGGCCGTGGCCAAGGCCCTGCGCGCGCACCTGGTGGGTGAGCGCGGCGCCTACCCCAAGTGGGTCAAGGCATCGGGCTACTGGCGCCGGGGCAGCGCGGCCACGCACGACACGCACGAGGACTGACCTGCAGGGACCGGCAGGTGCCGCGCAGGCCCCTCATGCGGGCTGCGCGGCCAGCCCCTGCGCCACATGGTCGATCCAGGCCCGCACCCGCGCCGGCAGAAAGCGGTTGGGCGGGTACAGCAGCCAGGCCGTGCCGGAATACGCCGTGGTGTGGCGCCAGCCGGGCAGCACGCGCACCAGCGTGCCGGCCGCCAGGGCCGCCTGCGCCGTGAAGCCTGGCAGCGAGGCGATGCCCAGGCCGCCCAGGGCGGCCTCGCACCGCACCTCGCTGTGGTTGGCCACGTAGCGGCCGCGCACCTTGACCACGGCGGATTCCGCTGCGCCCCCCCCACCACCCGGCCGCTCGAAGCGCCAGTGCCGGTCGCGCTCGTCCTCGCCCAGGGGCAGGCAGTCGTGCTGCGCCAGATCGCGCGGGTGCTCCGGCAGGCCGCGCTGCGCCAGGTAGGCCGGGCTGGCGCACACCACGTGTTCCACCGGCTCCAGCGGCCGGCCCGCCAGCCCCGGGGGCGGCGCGTCGGTGATGCGCACCGCCACGTCGATGTGCTCGGTGAACAGGTCCACGGTGCGGTCGGTGATGACCAACTGCACGTCCACCTGCGGGTGCGCGGCCAGGAAGGACGGCACCAGCGGGTGCAGCCGCTGGCGTCCGTAGGCCTTGGGCGCGCTCATGCACACCAGGCCGCTGGGCACGTCGGCATGGTGGCCGGCCAGCGCCAGCACCTCGCGCGCACACGATTCCAGCCCCTGGCAGCGCGCGAACGCCGCGTGGCCCGCCTCGGTCAGGCGCAGGCGCCGGGTGGTGCGCTCCAGCAGCCGCACGCGCAGCACGCCTTCCAGCCGCGCCACCTGGCGGCTCACGGCCGACGGGGTCAGGCCCAGCTCGCGCGCCGCCGCGGAAAAGCTGCCCGCCGCCGCCACGCGGGCGAACACCGCCATGTCGGGCAGGCAGTCCAGGGCGTCATTTGTGCGCATGGGGAACCAATGTTGTTCTCTGACCAGCCATTATCGATGGCGCGGCATGAATCTACGATCGCCGCATGACCACGCTGCCCCTCGCCCGCCCCGCCACGCTGCTGCGCAGCGCCGACCTCGTCCTGCTGCTGGTGGCCGTGGTCTGGGGCACCAGCTACGGCGTGGCCAAGGGGGCGCTGGCGTTCTACCCGGTGCTGGGTTTCCTGGCTGTGCGGTTTTTGCTCACGGCGGCGCTGCTGGCCCCGGCGTGCCTGCGGGCGACGCGGGCGCAATGGCAGGGCGCCCTGCGCGCCGGCCTGCCGCTGGGCGCGCTGCTGATGGCGATCTTCGTGTGCGAGACCTATGGCGTGGCGCACACGCAGGCCAGCCAGGCGGCGTTCCTCATCAGCCTGTGCGTGGTGTTCACCCCGTTCGCCGAATGGTGGATGCTGGGCCGGCGGCCGGCCGGCGCCGTGTTCGGCTTTGCGGCCGTTTCGCTGCTGGGCGCGGCGCTGCTGGCGGGCGGCGGCCTGCAGATTCGATGGGGCCTGGGCGACGGACTGATGCTGGCCGCCGCCGCGCTGCGCGCCGTGACCGTGTGCGCCACCAGCCGCCTCACCCGGCGGCATGCCCAGGCGCCCATGCTGCTGCTCACCGCCGTGCAGTCCGCCGTGGTGGGGCTGGGGTGCCTGCTGGTGGCCGTGTCGCTGCCGGGCGGTCTGCCCGCCCTGCCGGCCGAGGGCGCCTTCTGGGCCGCGAGCCTGTACCTGGTGCTGGGCTGCACGGTGTTCGCCTTCATCGCGCAGAACTGGGCGCTGAAACACACCGCCCCCAGCCGCGTGGGCCTGCTGATGGGCACCGAGCCGGCCTGGGGCGCGTTGTTCGCCGTGCTGTGGCTGGGGGAGAGTCTGGGCCCGGTGCAATGGCTGGGCGGGGCGCTGATCGTGGGGGCGGCGTGGTGGACGCTCGCGCGCCAGCGCGCGGGCTGATCACCGGCTCGAAGCTCCCATTGCACCGCGACACTGCACGGCGATACTCCGGCAGACAACGCGCCCGCCCCGAGCCGCCGTGGCGCCGCCGACCCCCACAAGGAGCTTTTTCGATGACCGACCTTCGCGACATCCTGGCGCACCTGCGCGCAGGGCGCTGGAACGAGGCCCACCAGCAGGTACAGGACGATGCGACGCCGCTGGGCGCCTGGCTGCACGGCATCGTGCATCTGCAGGAAGGCGACCTGGAAGACGCCGAATACTGGTACGACCAGGCCCAGCGCGACTTTCGCAGCCGCGGCACGCTGGAGGAAGAGATGCAGCGGCTGGAAGCGGCCCTGCCGCCGAAGTAGCGCTGGAAGGCGCCGCGCACGGGCGCGGCCCTGCGCCGTCATGGCCCTGTAACGGCGCGCCGGCATCGTTGCGGTTTTCGTTCGCCACAAGCCATCGCATGCTGCCCTCTTTCCGCCTCGCCCCCTTCGCCCTGCTGGCCTGCGCCGCCGCCCTGCTGCCCGCCCACGCCCAGCAGGCTTTTCCCGCCACGCTCGCCGGCCATGCGGTGCTGCCGGCGCAGACCTTCATTCCCGCGCCCAAGGATGCCCCGGCCGATCTGCAGACCAGCGGCAAGTTCACCACGCCGCAGCGCGTGGACCAGCTGGGCAGCGTGGAAGGCACCTCCGCCGGCCGGCCCACGGGCGTGTCGCTGCCGTTCAAGGGCCAGCCCGCGCAGGGCCATTCGGGCATCAAGCGCATGGCCGACGGGTCGTTCTGGATCCTGACCGACAACGGCGCGGGGGCCAAGGCCAACTCGCCGGACTTCATGCTCTACCTGAACCACTACACGGTGGACTTCCAAAGCGGCCAGTTCAAGCGCCAGAAGACGGTGTTCCTGCACGACCCGGACAAGAAGGTACCGTTTCGCATCGCCGAAGAGGGCACGAAGGAACGCTACCTGACCGGCTCGGACTTCGATCCCGAGAGCTTCCAGTTCGCCGGCGGCGCGCTGTGGATCGGCGAGGAGTTCGGCCCCTACCTCATCAAGGCCGATCTGTCCGGCCGCGTGCTGGCCGTGTTCGAGACGCAGGTGGACGGCAAGGTCGTGCGCTCGCCCGACCACCCGGCCATCACCGCCGCGGGCGCGCCCGATGCCAAGGCGCCGGCCTTCGAGATCAAGCGCTCCAAGGGCTTCGAGGGCATGGCGTCGTCCAGGGACGGCAGCAAGCTCTACGCGCTGCTGGAAGGCCCGGTGTGGAACGAATCGGCCAAGGCCTATGAATCGGTGGAAGGCGGCAAACAATACCTGCGCGTGCTGGAATTCGACGTGAAGCAGGAAAAGTGGACGGGCCGCCACTGGAAGTACGTGCTGGAGGCCAACCACCACGCCATCGGCGACTTCAACATGATCGACGAGAACACCGGCCTGATCATCGAGCGCGACAACGGCGAGGGCACGGCCGACAAGGCCTGCCCCGAGGGCCAGAAGCGCACCGACTGCTTCCACGACCTGGCGAAGTTCAAGCGCGTGTACAAGATGGAGTTGACCGATGCCAACGCGGGCGCCGAGCTGCGCAAGGTGGGCTACATCGACCTGCTGAACATCCAGGACCCGCAGCGCCTGGCGAGAAAGCCTTTGAACAACGGCGTGCTCGCCTTCCCGTTCTTCACCATCGAGAACGTGGACGTGGTGGACGCCACGCACATCGTGGTGGGCAACGACAACAACCTGCCGTTCAGCTCCAGCCGCGAGCCCAACCGGGCCGACGACAACGAACTGGTGCTGCTGGAAGTGGGCGAGCTGCTGCGCGCGAGGTAAAGGGGCGTTCCGCACCATTGAGAGGCTTGCCAGCACCGGCTGCGCGCGTTCGTTTAATAAGAGTTCGACATCCCCCCGCACTAGTAGTTAGTAGCGCGTTGCAAACTCAGCGGTTCGTGATGTCCTGCTATAACTTCCCTCCTCATCGAGATCAGAGGGAACGGGCGAATGTCCAACGAACGAACGTCACAGCTGCAGGCGCTACTGCTCAATTTGCTGCCCGCAGACCACACCACGGTCGGCAACAACACCTTGTTGGAGCAGTTCTTGGAGCAGACACGCCACGCTGGCACCACGCCGCCCGCTACCGACGACGACTTCAAAACCGCACGCGATGCGCTCGTGGCCACAGGGCAGGCGGTCAAAGGCAAGGGCCGGGGTGGCTCCACCGCCAGGGCCACTGGCGCCAAGCGCCCTGCCTTTGCGCTGGACGCACCCGAGGCCCTCGCAGCCCTCGACAACACTGGCAAACCAACCAAGGCAGCGCCCAGCAAGGCCAGAGCCAGGCCCACACCCAGCCAGCCCGACACGGGCGACGCCCAGGTGCTGGCCTACCGCCACCCCGACCGCCGCAAGAACAACCCCGAAGTGGGCTTGGTCAACACCGAAAGCGACCCCGAGCAACCCAAGACCCGCTGGGCCTACGACCCCCACCTGGACCCCACCCTGCAGTTCGATACCGCCCGCGCCCAGGCCGACGCGCTGATCGCCGACGCCCTGGCCGGCAACGACCCCGCCGCCATGCGGCACGCCCTGCAAACCCTGCAGCGCATGGGCGCGCCCTACCTGCAATGGACCGGCAAGGCCGAGCGCACCAGCTTCGAGGTGGACACCGTCAGCCTGCACGTGCACGAGCGCATCGACGCCATGAGTATCCTGAGCAGCGTGAGCAAACGGCAAAACGCTATGAAATCAGGAGCTGCTAGCGCAGGTGCAGCAAGCGCTAGCGGCCAAAAAATCCAAAACTTTCAGTTCCAGACTGGCCTGTTCGAGGCCCCGTTCGAGAGTGTGCCCCTGCGCTCGGCGCTGGACTTTTACAAACACGACCGAGGCTGGGCCAACCGGCTGGTCGCTGGCGACAGCCTGCTGGTGATGAACAGCCTGCTGCACAAGGAAGGCATGGCCGGGCAGGTGCAGATGATCTACATCGACCCGCCCTACGGCATCAAGTACGGCAGCAACTTCCAGCCCTTTGTGGGCAAGCGCGACGTGAAAGACCGGGCCGATGCGGATTTGACACAAGAGCCCGAAATGATCAAGGCCTTCCGCGATACCTGGGAGCTGGGCATTCACTCGTACCTGACGTATCTGCGCGACCGGCTGCTATTGGCCAAGGAGTTGCTGAGTGATTCGGGCAGCGTGTTTGTGCAGATTTCGGATGAGAACTTGCACAGAGTTAAGGTGGTTTTGGACGAATTATTTGGTGCTGAAAACTTTGTATCCTGTATTAATTTTCAAACAATGACTCCGCTGGAGTCGGGACATTTGGAAACAGTTTTTGACTATATCGTTTGGTATGCAAAAGATATTAAAAAACTGAAGTACAGAAATTTGTATCGCGACAAACAATTAGATGGAAATGCAGAATTCAAGTTCGTGAGCCGCTCGCCTGGATATCGCGAGGTCACAAAAGAAGAGGTGACTCAAGGCTTGAAGGATATGGCAAACAACAGTGTATTTAAACGATCGGTTTTAGAGTCTTCTGGATTTACGCCGAGCTGTACTTTCAGATTCGACCATCACGGAGTCTCTTTTTGGCCAAGAGGTGGGAAGAGCTGGAGAACAAACGACATTGGTATCCAGCGAGCTGAGCGCAGCGATCGGTTATTTGTGCTTGGAACCAAGGTTTATTTCAAGCTCTACTTTGACGATTTTTCAAAGATGAGTTTATTGAATACTTGGTCAGACACAGTTGCAGGCTACGGCGAGACAAAAACATTTGTTGTGCAGACACATCCCAAAGTGATCGAGCGCTGCATGCTCATGACAACCGACCCCGGCGACTTGGTTCTCGACCCTACCTGCGGCTCGGGCACCACGGCCTATGTCGCCGAAAAATGGGGCCGCCGCTGGATGACCTGCGACACCTCGCGCGTGGCCATCACGCTGGCCAAGCAGCGGCTGATGACGGCCAGCTTTGACTACTTTGCGCTGCGCTACCCGCACGAGGGGCTGCGGGGCGGCTTCATCTACAAGACGGTGCCGCACGTCACGCTCAAGAGCATTGCCAACAATGCCGAGATCGACGCGATCTACGAGCGCATGCACCCGGCCATCACGTCGGCGCTGGCGGTGCTGAATGCGGCACTCAAGGCCCACGCCCCAGCCACGCCTTACTTGGTGACCGAGGGCGCACGCAAGGGCCAGAAGCTGGTGCTGGGCTTGAAGGGCCAGGACTTGGACGAATGGGAGGTGCCGTTCGAGCCACCCGCCGACTGGGCGGCAGAACTGCAAGCCCCGCTGGCCGCCTTCCACACCGCGCGGCAAAAGATGCAGGCCGAGATGGACCGCAGCATTGCCAGCAATGCCGACAACGAAACCCTGTACGACCAGCCCGAGCGCGACAAGGCCAAGCTGCGCGTGAGCGGCCCGTTCACAGTGGAGGCGGTGCCCTTTCCCACCGTGCTATCACTGGAGGAGCAGGACGCCAAGGCCGGACAAGCGCCAGGGGCCGATTTGGCCGATATGAGCATTGCCCGCAGCGGCCACACCAGCCGCCAGCATGCCTGGCGCGATGAGCTGCTGAAGACGGGCATTCGCGGCAAGGGTGGGCAGATGCTGCGCTTTGCCGAGCTGGAGGTGCTGCCCGGCACGGCCAGCCTGCACGCCACGGGCAGCCTCGACACCGGCGAGCGCGTGGTGGTGAGCTTTGGCCCCGAGCATGGTGCGCTGGAGCAGCGTCAGGTGGAGCGTGCACTGAACGAGGCCAGCGACCTGTTCCCCCGTCCCAAGATGATTGTGTTCTGCGCCTTCGCCTTCGACCCCGAGGCGGCCAAGGACATCGATGCGCTCAAGGGCATCACCGCGCTGAAGGCGCAGATGAACACCGACCTGCTGACCGAAGACCTAAAAAAGGCGCGCAGCAGCAACCAGAGCTTCTGGCTCATGGGCCAGCCCGATGTGCTGCTGACGCTGCTGGAGGGTGGCCTGTGGCAGGTGGAGGTCAACGGCTTTGATTACTTTGACACCGCCAAGGGCGAACTGGTGTCGGGCGGCAAGGCCAAAATTGCCGCTTGGCAGCTGGATACCGACTACGACGGGCGCAGCCTGTTCCCGCACCAGGTGTTCTTCCCCATGGCGGGCAAGGATGAGGGGTGGATGAAGTTGAAAAAAGACATCCGCGCCGAGCTGGACGCCGAGCGGCTGCAGGCCTTCACCGGCACGGTGTCGCTGCCATTCGCGGCGGGCGAGAACCGCATGGTGGCGGTGAAGATTGTGGACGACCGGGGCATTGAGTCGCTGAAGGTGATGCGGCTGGATGCGAGCACGCAAGGAGGCCAGTGATGGCGACGCCTAAGAAAAGCAAGAGGAGTTGCACGCTCCGCATGGAGCAGGTGGGGCCCATCCAGGCGGCCGATGTGACGTTTGGCGACCTGACGGTGATCGTGGGGCCGCAGGCCACGGGCAAGAGCATTTTTTTGCAGACGCTCAAGCTGGTGCTGGACCGGGACCATATTCACGACACGTTTCGGCACCACAGCGTGTCGTTCAACGGAGACGCCAGCGCCTTTTTGGGGGGCTACTACGGCAAGGGCATGGCGGCGGCCTGGAAGGCCGGCAAATCCTCCCTGCAATGGAACGGCAAGGAGGCATCTCTGCCCACGTTGGCCAAGCCCAGCAAGAGCTCAAGCCGTGAAGAGCGGCTGTTTTTCATACCGGCCCAGCGTGTGATGAGCCTGACGCGCGGCATGACGCAGAACTTCGGGCAGTTCGACTATGGCGACCCCTACACCCTGCGCTACTTCAGCGACACGGTGCATGACCTGCTGCAAAACGAGTTTGGCGCCAAGGGGGAGCTGTTTCCGCAACCCAACCGCTTGAACGAAACGCTGCGCAAACCCATCACCCAGCATTTGTATGGTGCGGCCAGGCTGTCGGTGGATTCCAAGGATTTCACCAAGCGGCTGGTGTTGAACGTGCCGGGGCATAGCGAAGGCCTGCCCTACACCGCGTGGTCTGCCGGGCAGCGCGAGTTCACGCCCCTGCTGCTGGGTTTGTACTGGCTGTGCCCGGCGGGGGGCACGTCTCGAAGAGACGACATCGAGTGGGTGGTGGTGGAAGAACCCGAAATGGGCCTGCACCCGCAAGGGATCGAAGCGGTGCTGCTGCTGGTGCTGGAGCTGATGAAGCGCGGCTACAAGGTGGTGCTCTCCACCCATTCGCCCGTGGTGCTGGACCTGGTGTGGGCGCTGCAGGAGTTCAAGCACCTGGGCGGCACCGAGGCCGATGTGCGCAAGCTGCTGAACCTGAGTGCCAGCGGATACGCCAAGGAGCTGGGCAAGGCTGTGTTGAGAAAAGACATGCGTGTGTATTTCTTCAACCGCGACAACGCCGTGCAGGACATTTCTCGCTTGAGTCCGTTGTCTGAAGAAACCGCCGAGGCCGAATGGGGCGGCCTGGTGGGCTTTGCCAGCCGCACGGGGCAGGTGATTGCCGACGTGGTGAACCGGGCCGAGGCCGGGCTTCAGAAGACGCGGCGCCCGCGCGCCGCGAAAGTGGGGGTGAAGGTCCGATGAGTACGCGACAACAGGGAGCCCGCCGAAAAGCACCCGCGACACCCGCTCCATCGGCCTTTGAGCAGGCGGTGGCCGCTGCCGGGCTGGCGTCTGAGCCCGGCAAGGGTGCCGTCGAGGGCTGCTACAGGGGGCTGATCGACGCCAAGATGGCCACGACGCGCTTTACCGGCAGTGTGGACATGGACGCCGCATTCGAAAGGGCCGAAGGGAAAGCCAACCGCTGGGACTATGGACTGGGCGCGCGTGCCTCTGGCCAGCCAGAGTGCGCTGTGTGGGTGGAGCCGCATTCCGCTGCGAGCACGGGCGAGGTGAAAACCATGTTGGCCAAGCTGGACTGGTTGCAAGCCAAGCTCGCGCAACCCCCATTTAAGCCCCTGAAGGCCTTGACCGATGCCTGCGTGGCGCAGGGGCGTCGGCCCTACCACTGGCTGGCCTCTGCCAACGTCGCGATTCGCCCTGGCAGCCGCGAGGCCAACATGCTCGCCGCGCGCGGCATGGACTTGCCCAAGAGCCGGGTGGTGATCTGATGGCGCAGCCGAAATCCCTCATCATCAACAGCGCATTCGTGGAGCCCCAGCAACACTGGGCCGAGAACCCTGACCGCACCTTGCGCATCGAGCCCGTGCGCCGCCCGGCGGGCTACGAAATCATCGACACGCGCGAGAACACGCGGCGGCAGGTGTCGATTCCGCTGGTGGACATGATCCGCCAACGGGTGCGCCAGTGGCGCGCCGATGGCTGGCCCGGCACCACGGCGGTCACGCTGGCGCTGCTGCAGCACTGGTGGGATGCAGACCAGGTATCGCGCAGGCAGTATCCGTTCTATTTTTGCCAGCTCGAAGCGATTGAAACGCTGATCTGGCATCTGGAGGCCATGCCCGAGTACCGGCAGGGCATCTACCTCCAGGGCGATGGCGGCGAGTTCGAGCGGCTGTGCAACAAGATGGCCACCGGCAGCGGCAAGACCACGGTGATGGCGATGATCATTACCTGGCAGGTGCTCAATGCGCTGACTTATCCCAAGTCGCCTCGCAAGTATTCGAGCGCGATCTTTCTGGTGGCACCGGGCCTGACGGTGAAGTCGCGCCTGCAGGTGCTGATGCCGGGGCACGAGAACAATTATTACGACCAGTTTGAGCTGTGCCCCTCCGAGGCCCTGCGGCAGAAGCTGAACCAGGCAGACATCCTGATCGAGAACTGGCACACGCTGATGCCGCTGAAGGAGCAGGAACGCTCGGTGGTCAGGAAGGGTAAGGAGAGCGACGAGGCCTTCACGCGGCGTGTGTTGGGCAAGCTGGCCAACGCCAAGAACCTGGTGGTCATTAACGACGAGGCACACCACGCCTACCGCAAGCCGGCCGACGTCAAGGTGAGCAAGGCCGATGCCGAGGCTTTTGGTATTGACCTGGACGAGGCCACCCGCTGGGTGGAGGGGCTTGACCGCATCCACAAGACTCGGCGCATTGCGCACTGTTTTGACCTGTCGGCTACGCCATTTGCCCCCACGGGTCGTACCAACACCGAAGCGGGCCTGTTCACCTGGGTAGTGTCGGACTTTGGCTTGAACGATGCCATTGAGGCCGGGTTGGTGAAGACGCCCCGCGTGGTGGTGCGTGACGATGCCCTGCCCGACGCACAGACCTTGCGGCCCAAGCTGTACCACCTGTACCGCGAGCCCGATGTGGCAGAAGACCTGAACCGCAAGGCCGAGGCCCATGAGCCTTTGCCCGCGCTGGTGCAGCAGGCCTACACGCTGCTGGGGGCCGACTGGCGAGCCACGGCCGCAGACTGGGCGGCCCAAGGGCACCTGTCGCCGCCCGTGATGTTGACGGTGTGCAACCGCACCGAGACCGCGGCGCGTGTGGAGCATTACTTCACCAAAGGACATGCCCAATGGTCTGAACTGCATGACGCTGCCCACACGCTGCGGGTGGACTCCAAGGTGCTGGAGAAGGCCGAGCTGGGCGAGGCGGCCGGCGCCGATAAAGACTACGACACCCGCCTGCGCAGCATTGTGCAGGCCGCACGGATAGTCAACGAGAGCAAAGAACGTTGGCTGACGACCAGCACCAAGAAGGAAGAGGTGTTGCGCGAACTGGTGGACACGGTGGGCAAGCCGGACCGGATTGGACAAGACCTGCAAAACGTGGTGTCGGTGGCCATGTTGTCCGAAGGCTGGGATGCCAAAACCGTGACGCACATCATGGGCCTGCGTGCCTTTACAAGCCAGTTGCTGTGCGAGCAGGTGATTGGTCGTGGACTGCGCCGCGTTGCATATGACATTGACCGCGAAACGGGCCTGTACGCGCCGGAGTTTGTGAACGTGTTTGGCGTGCCGCTGTCGGTGGCGATGCCGCCGGGCGGGGATGGGCCTGCGCCGCCGCCCCCGAAACCGAGCGTGCAGATCAAGTCGCTGCCCGAGCGGCAGGTGTATGAAATCAAGTGGCCCAACATCTTGCGCGTGGACCAGGTGGTGCGCCCGCAACTGGAGGTGTCATGGAGCGAGGTTCCGCCGCTGACGATTGACCCCGCCAAGGTGGCGCTGCACGCAGACATTGCCCCGGCGCTGGGAGGTGCGGCCGACTGGAGCCAGATCGTGACCATTGACCTGCAGAAGCTGCCAGAGGAGTTCCGGCTGCAGCGTTTGGTGTTCAAGGCTGCGCAGAAAGCGTTTGAGCAACTGCAGGATCAGTTCAAGGGCCAGCGGGAGTACTTGCTGTTTCAGCTCGTGCGGCTGGTCGAAACCTTTCTGGCCTCGGACAAGATCGCCATTCCTTCGCTGTTCCACCAGGATCCATTGCGCAAACGGATTTTGTTTTCGATGCACATGGATGCCATCGTGCAGCACATGATGGGCCATGTGGTGGAGCAGAACACGACCCGGCTGGAGGCCGTATTCGACGGCGAGCGGCCCGTGGGCAGTACGCGGGAGATGCGCACCTGGTACACCACGCGGGTGGCCGAGCCGACCCAGCACAGCCAAATAAGCCATATCGTGGTGGACAGCGGCTGGGAGAAATACGCCGCGAATGCCGCCGAAACCCATACCGATGTGGCGGCCTGGGTCAAGAACGACCACCTGGGTTTTCATGTGCTGTACCTGTGGAACGGCACCAAGCGCAAGTTCATCCCGGATTTCCTGTTGCGTTTTCGTTCGGGCAAGACCCTCATCCTCGAAATCAAAGGGGAAGGGAACCTCTCAAAACCCCTGTCTCAGCCACTTGGCGCGCTTACAAATCACGAGTTACGGCGTTCAAGCCTTGCAAATTCGGAAGTTTTGAGAGGTTCCCGGAAGACTCTGCTCAAGACCAGGCGAAGCGCAGCGCACTGGATCAGTGGGTTCAGGCCGTGAACGCGCAGGGTGGCTTTGGCATCTGGGCGTGGGATGTGGTGGTGGGGAGCGCTGCTGGACTCCAGGACGTGATCGCGAAACACGCGCCGCGCTGATGACAGCGTATCCCTTGGGCTGAGCCGTGTTCTTGGGATGACAGGGCTTGCTGTTGGGTCGGATGGCAAAATTCCCGGCTCCTACTCCAACGCACCCGGAAGCCACGCCACCATGTTCACTGGCATCGTCCAAGCCACGGCGGCCCTCGCCGCCATCCATGACCGCGAAGGCCTGCGGACCTTCATCATCGATTTTCCGCCCGGCTTCTGCCAGGACCTCGCCGTGGGCGCGAGCGTGGCGGTGGATGGCGTGTGCCTCACGGTGACCGAGCTGCTGCCGCCCAACGCGGCGGCGTTCGACGTGGTGCTGCAGAGCCTGAACGTGACCACCCTGGGCAGCTACGCCGTGGGCGACCGGGTGAACGTGGAGCGCGCGGCCAGGGACGGCGCCGAGATCGGCGGGCACCCGCTGTCGGGCCACATCGACTTCGCCACCACGCTGCAGTCGGTGCGCGAGTCGGACAACAACCGCGTGTGGCGCGTGGACATTCCGCCCGCCTTTCGCAAGTACATCTTCGCCAAGGGCTACATCGCCATCCACGGCGCGAGCCTGACGGTCTCCGAGGTGAACCGCGCCGAGGGCTGGTTCGAGGTGTGGCTGATCCCCGAGACGCGCCGCGCCACGGTGTTCGAGCACAAGCAGGCGGGCGACCGCCTCAACATCGAGATCGAGCGCAGCACGCAGGTGGTGGTGGATACCGTGCGCGAGGCGGTGCAGGAAAGCCTGGGGGCCCTGCAGCCGGTGCTGGAGGCGCTGCTGCGCGACAAGGGCCTGTCGCTCGAAGACTTCGTGCAGCCGCCCGTGCTGCCGCGCTGAAGGGCCGCCGGGCTCCGGGTGCGGCAGCTCGGCATCAAAACGGGCTCCAGCACATATTCCACTAGGGCGTATCGCTATTAATTCAATAGCAAACGCCTGGGCACGTCAAAGGATGACCAGCTCCCCGGCGCCCGTGTCCGCCCGGGGCTCGGCCAGCACCACGCGGTTGCGGCCCGTTTCCTTGGCGCGGTACATCGCCGCGTCGGCCTCCGACAGCAATTGGTCCAGCACCAGGCCGTGGCGGCCGGAATCGGCCACGCCGAAGCTCGCCGTCACGCGCAGCGGCTCGGGCGATGCCGGCAGCAGCAGTTGCAGGTTCGCCACCACCTCGCGCAGGCGCTCGGCCAGCCGCACGCCGTGCGCGGGGTCGCAGTGGCTCAGCAGCACCACGAACTCCTCGCCGCCGAAGCGGCCCACCAGATCGCCCAGCCGCAGTTCGGCCCGCAGCGCGCGCGCCACCGACACGAGCGCCTGGTCGCCCACCGCATGGCCCCACTGGTCGTTGAGCATCTTGAAGCGGTCCACGTCCAGGATGACGATGACCACGCCGAAGCCGTGGCGCCGGGCCTGCGCGAGCACGCTTTCCGCCGCGTCGAAGAAGGCGCGCCGGTTGGGCAGGCCGGTGAGGAAGTCGGTGTTGGACTGCTCGCGCAGCTGCTCGATCAGGCTGTTGCGCTCGCGCTCCAGGGCCTCGCGCTGGCGGGTCTGCAGCTGCAGCTCGCGCGCGGCGCGGATCACCGCGGCCATCTCGTCGTTGGCGACGGGCTGGGGCAGGGGCGCATCCAGGTCGTTATTGGCCAGCGCCTTCAGCGCCCGCGCGGTCTGCACCAGCGGGCGCAGGACGCGGCGGTCCACCATCGACAGCGCCACCAGCAGCAGCGCCAGCAGCACCACCGAGCCCGCGGCGACCAGGCCCAGCATGCGCACGGCCCGGGTGTATTCGGCGCTGGCGCGCTCGCGCAGCTGGTTGAGCAGCGTGTCGCGCACATCGAAGATGGTGTTCATGTCGGGCACGTAGAGCGCCGCGAACCCTGCGGCGTCCAGCCCGTAGCGGCCGTTGCCCTCCCCGGCGGCGATCATGCGGTCGATGAGCGGCCCGGTGTCCCGGAAGTAGCGCTGCTGCACCGTCTGCCACGCCTGGGCGATGGGGCGCGGCTGCTCGGGGACAGAAAGCCGCAGCTCGATCAGGAAACGCAGCTGCGCGATGCGCCCGCGCGTTTGCTCGATGGCCCGGCGTTCCTCGGCCGTGAACGGCTGCTGGCGCGCCAGCGCCGCCGTGAAATGCGAGCCCAGCAGCCCTGCGAACTCCCGCAGTTCGGCCGCGAGGCGCGCAACCTGCACGTCATCGGCCAGGGCCGGGTAGTGCTGCCGCGCGGCATTGGCCAGGCTGCTCGTGACCGGGGCCAGCAGCGGCACGATCGCCACCATGCCGTAGACGGCCGAACGAATCGACTCCGGCGCCCGCGCCTCGCGCGGCTGTGCCACCACCTGGTCCACCGCCGCACGGGCCGTGGCCAGCGCCATCTTGGCGGCGAGCACGCGCCGCGCGCTGTCGGCCAGCGTGGGATCGCCATTGCGCGCTGCCAGCACCCCATGCAGCGCATCGAAGGCGCGGTCGGTGCGGGCGCGGGCCTGCGCCAGCGGCTGCTGCAGCTCCGGCGGCAGGGGTGACGGGCCACCCAGCGCCCCGTTGGTGGGGCCGCGCTCGCGCGACACCATCTCGGCGGCGAGCAGCCCCGCGCGCAGCTGGTCGATGGCCTCCACGCTGGCCGCCGACGCGCGCACCGACTGGTACTCCGTCGTGGCGATGCGGCCGACCAGCAGCATCGTGGCCAACACCACGAGGGCCCCGAAAAGGCGGAGGAATCGGCTTAAAGACATGGTGTCTGGCATCAGTACGGCGGGGCAACGGTGTGGAAATTCTCTCACCTGCATCCGATCGGGGCGCTGCGGCCGCGAACGGATGGGCCAAATGGCGACGGTTTTCGGGGAATTGGCAACGAAAAGTTGCAAGAAATGCGCCTGCACGGGCCGGCGGGCACCGGCCGTAGGATGGAGGCCTTCGCTGCCCGTGCCGCCCCTTCGCACCGCCCACGCCCATGCCCGCCCACGCCCGATCCCACCCCCTGCCATCCACACCGCCCCGGGCGCGCCCCCTGGCCGCGGCCGATCTGCCCGGCCTGTTGCAGGTGCAGCGCGCCTGCTATGGCGAGGGGTTCGAGGAAAGCCATGCGGTGTTCCTGCGCCGCCTGGCGAGCCCGGCGCAGTGCTCGCTCGCCCTGGAGCGGGACGGCCACCTGGGCGCCTATCTGGCGGCCTACCGCTCGCTGCGGGGCAAGGTCACGCCGCTGCACGGCGATTTCGAGGCCGCCGAGGCCCCCGACACGCTGTACCTGCACGACATGGCCGTGGCGCCCGCGCTGGCGGGACAGGGCCTGGCACAGGTGCTGCTGGCCGAGGCCTGGGCTGCGGCACGCAGCGAAGGGCTGCGCCACAGCGCGCTGGTCTCGGTGCAGGGCTCGCAGGGCTACTGGGCACGGCACGGCTATGCCCCCGCACCGCTGCAGGACGCTGCGCAGCGCGCACGGCTGGCCACCTACGGCGAGGGCGCGGTGTACATGGTGCGGGACCTGCCGGGGGATTGAGCGCCCCGCCCGCAGCAGGGCTCAAGCGCCGCCGCCGCGCTCCTGCCCGGCCTGCGCCACGATCCAGTCGCGGAAACGCCGCAGCTCCGGATCGATGAGCGCGGGCGCCGCATAGACCAGGTGGTACGCCAGCGGCGTGGCCAGCGCACCCGCCTGCACGCCGATCAAGGCGCGCGTGGCCAGCTCGCGCCCGATGAGCGCGCGGCGCACCAGCGCGAAGCCCCGGCCGGCCACGGCGGCTTCGATGGCGCCGTTGGAATCGGCGAACACCACGCCCTGTTCGGTGTTTACCCGAGGCATACGGTGGGCTTCGCACCACAGCCGCCAGTCGCCCCGGTGCTCGTCGTGCAGCAGGCGGGGGCCGTCGATGTCGCGGGCGCGCGCGATGCGCCGCGGCGCGATGAGGCGGGGGCTGCACACGGGCACGAGATCGTCGGCCAGCAGCGCTTCAGCCCGCAGGCCCGGGTACTTTCCCATGCCGTGGCGCACCGCGAAATGCACGCCCTCGCCGGCCAGATCGACCGTGCGGTTGGTGGTGCTCACGTGCACATCCAGACCGGCCACGTGCTGCTGGAAGTCATGCAGGCGCGGCACGAGCCACTGCACGGCGAAGCCAGGCGTGCAGCTCACCAGCACCACACGCCGCGCGCCGGCGGCCACCCGCGAGGTGGCGTGGCCGATGACCGCGAGCGCATCGCTGCAGGCCGACTGGTATTCGGCACCCGCCCGCGTGAGCGCCAGGCCGCGCGGCAGGCGCTCGAACAGCGTGCAGCCCAGGAACTCCTCCAGCTTGCGCACCTGCTGCGACACCGCGCCCGGCGTGACGTGCAGCTCGGCGGCGGCGCGGCGCACGCTCAGGTGACGCGCAGTGGCTTCGAAAAATCGCACGGCGATGAGGGGAGGCAGGCGCATGACCGTTCAGTCAAAATAAACAGTCGCGCAGCATAAATGGTTTGCGAAAACCCACCGGATTTCGAAGAATGGGCCTCCAGCGCCGGGGGCGTCCCGGGCCCGCCAGGGCTTGGCGAAAGCCTTCGGTTTCGTCGTTTCGTTTTGCCGATTCGGCGGGGTCCGCGCCCCGCCGGCGCCGCCCATGACCCTTGCCAGCCTGATCCGCCTGTTCGCCCTGGCCGCCCTGTGGGGCGGCAGTTTTCTGTTCATGCGCATCGCCGTGCCGGTGCTCGGCGCGGTGCCCACGGCCTTCGGGCGCGTGGCGCTGGCGGCGGCCGGGCTGATGGCGTTGCTGGCGTTCGCGCGGCTGCGGCCGGCCTTTCACGGCAAGCTGGGCGCGGCGCTGGTGCTGGGCGTGGTCAATTCGGGGGTGCCGTTCCTGATGTTCGCGCTCGCGGCCCGCACGCTGCCGGCGGGCTACAGCGCCATCCTGAACGCGACCACGCCGCTCATGGGCGTGCTGATCGGCGCCGCGGCCTTCGGCGAGCGGATCACTGCCGCGCGCACGGCCGGCGTGCTGCTGGGCATGGCCGGGGTGGCCGTGCTGGCGCAGACGGGCCCCGTGGCCCTGTCGCCGCAGGTGATGGCGGGCATGGGTGCCTGCCTGGTGGCCACGGCCTGCTACGGCGCGGCGGGCTTTCTCACGCGCCGCTGGATCACCGCGCGCGGCGGGCTCGACAGCCGCCTGGTGGCGGTGGGCAGCCAGTGGGGCGCCGTGCTGGTGCTGGCGCCGTTCGCGGCCTGGGAGGTGTGGCGCCAGCCCGGCCTGCCCGCCACCTGGATGGCCGCGCCGCCCGTGGTGTGGGCCGCCATGCTCGCCATGGGGCTGCTGTGCACGGCCCTGGCTTATGTGCTGTATTTCCGGCTCATCGCCGACGTGGGGCCGCTCAAGGCGCTGTCGGTGACTTTCCTGGTGCCGCTGTTCGGCGTGGCCTGGGGCTGGCTGGTGCTGGACGAGGCCGCCACCGCCGCCCATGCGGCCGGTGGCGGGCTGATCGCCGCGGCGCTGTGGCTGGTGCTGCGGCCGACGCCAGTGGCGAAACCTGGACGTTAGCCCGGCAGCGAGGGTGGGGCGGTCGGCAGTCCGCCCGCATCGTCCAGCAGCCAGCGCCGCACCTGTGCGACCGATTCGGGGTGCCGCTGCTTGCGGGGGTGCACGAGGTAGTAGCCCGCGCCGGTGCGCAGGGCCTCGGGAAAGGCCAGCACCAGCCGCCCGGCCGCCAGATCGGGCGCCACGAATTCCTGCTGGGCCAGCGCCAGGCCCTGCCCCATGACGGCGGCATCGATGGCGAGCGTGGTCTGGTTGAAATGCAGGGCGCGCGCCGCAGGCGCCCTGGCCTGCGGCGCGCACTGCTCGAAGTAGGTCTCCCATGGCGACTGGGCATCGTGCAGCAGCACCTGCGCGATGCCCTCGCCGGCCCGCCCGGCCTGCGCGCTCGGCTCCCGCCACCGCGGGCTGCAGACGGCGACCAGGCACTCCTCGAACAGCAGATCGGCGGACAGCCCGGGCCCGAACGGGGGTCGGCCATAGCGCACGGCCAGGTCCACCGCCTCGTTGTGGAAGTGCGCCAGCCGCTCCGTGGCCAGGATGCGCAGATCGACGCCAGGGTGCCGACGCGTGTAGCCGTCGAGCCGCGGGATGAGCCATTTGGTGGCGAAGGTGGGCGTCACGCTCACGGTCAGTCGCAGGGGTTGGGGGACCAGGCTCTCCGTGGCCTGCGCCAGCAGTTCGAAGGCCCGCCGAACGCCGACGATGTAGCGATGGCCGTTGGACGTGAGCGCCAGCGCGCGGGGCAGGCGCTCGAAGAGCTTCAGGCCCAGCTCCGCCTCCAGGGCCCGGACCTGCTGCGCCACCGCGCCTTGCGTCACCCCCAGTTCCAGCCCGGCCAGCCGGAAGTTGAGGTGGCGGCTCGTGGCTTCGAAAGCACGCAGGGCATTGAGCGAGGGCATGCGCCCGAGAGGTTCCGTCATGGGTGCAGATTTTCTACTGATTCGAGGCAGGCGATCTGCAGCAAGTCAGCCCCCTGAAACGCCTGCGCTGTCGAACAATCTCCAGGTGCCACTGGCGGCACGCAAGGACCGATAAATGGCAGTAGAAAAAGTGGCGCTCATCACCGCCGGCGGCGGCGGCATGGGGGCGGCGGCCGCACGCCGGCTGGCCGCCGACGGCTTTCGCATCGGAATCCTTTCCTCCTCCGGGAAAGGGCAGGCGCTCGCCGAGGCGCTGGGGGGCGTGGGGGTCACCGGCTCCAACCAGTCGGTGGAGGACATCGGGCGGCTGGTGGACCTGGCCCACCGGCGCTGGGGCCGCATCGACGTGCTGGTCAACAGCGCCGGCCACGGGCCACGGGCGCCATTGCTGGACCTGTCCGACGAACAGTGGCTCGAGGGCATGAACACCTACCTGTTGAACGTGATCCGGCCCGCCCGCCTGGTGGCGCCCCTCATGCAAAGGCAGGGCGGCGGGGCGATCGTCAACATCTCCTCGGCCTGGGCACTGGAGCCCAGCGCGCTGTTCCCGGCGTCGTCCGTCATGCGCGCCGGCCTGGCCTCGTTCACGCGCATCTTCGTGGACAGCTTCTCGGGCGACAACGTGCGGATGAACAACGTGCTGCCCGGCTGGATCGACAGCCTGCCCGTGTGGGAAGAGCGGCGTGCCGCGGTGCCGCTGCAGCGCTACGGCACCGTGGAGGAAGTGGCCGCCACGGTCGCCTTCCTGGCCTCCGACGGAGCGGCCTACATCACGGGGCAGAGCCTGCGGGTGGACGGCGGGCTCATGCGCGCGCCGTGATCCGTCCGGGCCCTTCCACGGCCACGGCGGCGGCCCTATGATCCGCGCACCGGGAACACAGCCTCCCGTCCCGCCCCGGGTAGACGGTGTCCCGTCCAAGTGCTGGCAGCTCTCATGGAATCGATCATGGACACCGCCTTGCCCGACGACGCCGCATCGGCACGCCCCCACCCGCTGCCACGCTCCGTGGCCCTGCTTTTCTGGCTGAAGCTCGGCTTCATCAGCTTCGGCGGCCCGGCCGGGCAGATCGCCCTCATGCATGCGGAACTGGTGGAGCGCCGCCGGTGGATCTCGGAAAAGCGCTTTCTCCACGCCCTGAACTACTGCATGCTGCTGCCCGGGCCCGAGGCCCAGCAGCTGGCCACCTACCTCGGCTGGCTGCTGCACCGGACCTGGGGCGGCATCCTCGCCGGCACGCTGTTCGTGCTGCCGTCGCTGTGCCTCCTCATCGGCCTGTCCTGGCTCTACATGGCCCATGGGGACGTGCCGGTGATCGCCGGGGTGTTCTACGGCATCAAGCCGGCCGTCACGGCGCTGGTGGTGCAGGCGGCCTGGCGGATCGGCGGCAGGACGCTGAAGAACCGCTGGCTGTGGGGCATCGCGGTGGCCGCGTTCGGGGCCATCTTCGCGCTGCAGGTGCCGTTTCCCGCGATCGTGCTGCTCGCGGCGTTGGCCGGCCATGTGGGCGGCCGGGTGTCGCCGCAGGCTTTTTCCGCCGGCGGCGCCCATGGCGCGGCAGCGGCATCGGCCGGGCGGGCGCTGATCGACGACGACACGCCCGCGCCGCCCCACGCCTCGTTTTCGTGGGCGCGGTTTGCCAAGGTGCTGCTGGTGGGCGCGGGGTTGTGGCTGCTGGCGCTGGGAGGGCTCTGCGCGCTGTTCGGATGGCATGGGGTACTGACCCAGATGGGATGGTTCTTCACCAAGGCCGCGCTGATGACCTTCGGCGGCGCCTACGCCGTGCTCCCCTACGTCTACCAGGGCGCCGTCGACCACCACCACTGGCTGAGCGCCACGCAGATGATCGACGGCCTGGCGCTGGGCGAGACCACGCCCGGGCCGCTCATCATGGTGGTGTCGTTCGTGGCGTTCGTCGGGGGATGGACCCATGCCCTCTTCGGGCCCGGATCGCTGTTCCTGGCAGGTGCCGTGGCCGCCACCGCGGTGGCGTTCTTCACCTTCCTGCCTTCGTTCGTCTTCATCCTGCTGGGCGGTCCGTTCATCGAGTCCACCCACGGCAACCTGAAGTTCACCGCGCCGCTGACCGGCATCACCGCCGCCGTGGTCGGCGTGATCGCCAACCTGGCGGTGTTCTTCGCCTATCACGTGCTGTGGCCGCAGGGCCTGGGAGGCCGCTTCGACGCCGCGTCGGCCGCCATCGGCGTGCTGGCCGCGGTGGCCCTGTTCCGGCTCCGATGGGGTGTGATTCCGGTGCTGGCGCTCTGCGGACTGCTCGGCGTCGCGTGCCGGCTGTCAGGGGTGTGAGCCGCTGCAGCGCGCAGCCACCGTCACTCCGGATTCACCAGCTTGATGGCGCGCGTTCCGATCTCCGCGCCCGTCACCGCATCGATCGCGATGGGCTGGATGTCGGTCCCCCGCTCGGCGTCCTGAAAGCGCACCAGCGGGCCGGTGCCCCGGTGCTTTCGCCCCCACGCGCCGATCATGAAAAGCACCGGCAGGTAGTCGCGCCCCGCCTGGGTCAGGACGTATTCCTCGCGCGGCGGGCGTTCGGAGTACTGGCGCTTTTCGAGCAGCTTTTCCTCGGTCATGGCGGCCAGCCGCTTGGTCAGCATGGTGGGCGCGATCCCGAGGCTCTTTTTGAACTGATCGAAGCGCGTGAGGCCGGCATGCGCATCCCGAAGTATCAGCATGGTCCAGGCATCGCCCAGAACCTGCAGGCTGCGCGCGATGGGGCAGGGGCTGTCGCCCGATTTTTCAGCGTTCATATCGTTTCAGTATTTAATAACTATTAAATCGATACTAACATGCGGACCTCTGCCAGTCCACCCATGGAAACCATCCCAATGCCCTATTTCACTCTGAATTCCTCGCCGTCGATCAAGGCCCCATTGCCTGCTTCGCCCGCCGCCCCGGTACGCCTTCGGGCCACGGTGGCCGCGGCACTGGCGCTGGCGAGTGCCTTCGCGATGCCCGCCCAGGCACAGGAACGCACCGCGACGCAGCAGCAACAGCCCACGCTGTCCCGCGCCGAGGTGATCGCCGACCTCGCCCTGTGGCGCCGCGCGGGCGCCGACCGGTACGAAGGGCTGTCGCGTTCGTACGGCCTGGAGACGCAGGCCTACGACGCGGCCCAGCAGGAGTACCTGCGCCTTCGCCAGAGCGAGGCATTCCCGGCGGAAGTCCGCAAACAGCAGGCAGCGGACGGCCAGTGAGCCCGCGCACGGTGGAACACGGCGGCGCCCTCGGGCGGCCGCCGCCTCACCCTGCGAGCAAGGCCTTGGCCGGCTCCACCTGCATCTGCGGCGGGATCGCCACCCCGTTGCGGACACTCAACACCTCGGCCATGACGCTCACGGCGATCTCCGCCGGCGTCTTGCTGCCGATGAACAGGCCGATGGGCCCCTTCAATCGCGCCAGCGCCGGTGCGTCCAGGTCGAAGTGCTCGGCCAGCCGCTGGCGCCGCGCTGCGTTGTTGCGCCGGCTGCCGATGGCGCCGACATAGAACGCATCGGTCTTCAGCGCCTCCAGCAGGGCGAGATCGTCCAGCTTGGGGTCGTGCGTCAGCGCGATCACGGCGCTGCGCCGATCGGGGCGGAAGGCCAGCACCACGTCGTCGGGCATGCCATCGGCCAACGCGGTGCCGGGCACCGACCACGCGCCGCGGTACTCCACCCGCGGGTCGCACACCGTCACCGCGAAGCCGTTGAAGCCGGCCATGGTGGCCAGGTATTCGGCCAGTTGTCCCGCGCCGATCAGCAGCATGCGTTACTGCGGGCCGAAGGTGCTGGCCACCGTTTGCGCATCCGCATGGAAGGCCTGCGCGCCGCGGGCCTCGGACAGGGTGACCGCCCCATCGCAGAGTCGCACGCTGCGGCGCACCAGGCAGCCCTCGGCCAGCGACTCGACCAGGGCCTGCAGCGAGTCGAGCGCCGGATCGCGCTCCACCAGCAACTCCAGCGTGCCGCCGCAGGGCAGTCCGAACCGGTGGGCCTCATCGGCGGACACGCCGTACTTCAGGAGCACCGGGCTCGCCGGGTCGCGGGGCAGGGCATCGTCCCGGCCGGGCGTGCAGCACCGGGCGATCAGGTCGTCCTCGATGCAGCCGCCACTGACGGAGCCCACGACCGCGCCGCGGTCCGACAGCGCAAGGATGGAGCCCACGGGCCGGGGCGACGAGCCCCACGTCCGCACCACGGTGACGAGCCAGCCGTGCCCCCCCGCGCGGCGCCAGTCGAGCAGGGTGTGCAGCACCCGGAAATCGAGGTTGTCCACGGCGCGTTCCCTCCGGCGTCAGGCCTGGGCCGGCAGGTGCGGCAGCAGCTTGTCCAGGGTGATGGGGTAATCGCGCACCCGCGCGCCCGTGGCGTTATAGACGGCGTTGGCCACGGCGGCGCCGACGCCGCACAACCCCAGTTCGCCCACGCCCTTGGCCTTCATGGGCGAGGAGACGGGGTCGGTTTCCGGCAGGAAGATCACCTCCTGGTGCGGGATGTCGGCATGCACCGGCACCTCGTAGCCGGCCAGGTCATGGTTGACGAAGAAGCCCCGGCGCTGGTCCACGGCCAGCTCTTCCATGAGCGCCGAACCCACGCCCATGGTCATCGCGCCGATGACCTGGCTGCGGGCGGTCTTGGGGTTGAGGATGCGGCCCGCCGCGCACACGGCCAGCATGCGGCGCACCCGCACTTCGCCCGTGTCCACCGCCACGCCCACCTCGACGAAATGCCCGGCGAAGGTGGACTGCTGGTACTGCTTGTCGAGGTCGCCGTATTCGATGGCGTCCTCGGCCACCAGGCCGGCCTCGCCCGCCGCCTCGCCCAGGGGCACCGAACGCCCCGCCGCGCGCACCATGCCATCGGCGAACACGGCATCGGCCGGCGCCACGCCGAGCTTGCGCGCGATCGTCTCGCGCAGCTTCATGCAGGCCGCGTACACGCCGGCCGTCGCGTTGTTGGCGCCCCACTGGCCGCCCGAGCCGGCCGAGGCCGGAAAGGCGGAATCGCCCAGGCGCACGTCCACCTGCTGGAGCGCGACGCCCATCACCTCGGCGGCCGTCTGGCCCATGATGGTGTAGCTGCCGGTGCCGATGTCGGTCATGTCGCTCTCCACGGTCACGCGCCCCGTGCGGTCCAGGCGCACGCGCGCGGCCGACTTCATCAGCAGGTTGTTGCGAAAGCCCGCGGCCACGCCCATGCCGACCAGCCACCGGCCCTCGCGCCGCTGGCCTGGTGCCGCGCTGCGCTGGCTCCAGCCGAAGCGCTCCGCGCCCAGGCGCAGGCACTCGACCAGCTGGCGCTGCGAGAACTTGCGGCCCGGCTTTTCAGGATCGGTCTGGGTATCGTTAAGGACGCGGAATTCGATGGGGTCGATGCCCAGCCGCTCGGCCATTTCGTCCATGGCGATCTCCAGCGCCATCAGCCCGGGCGCCTCGCCGGGCGCGCGCATGGCATTGCCCTCGGGCAGGTCCAGCTGCGAGATGCGCAGCGCCGTGTAGCGGTGGGCACCGGCATACAGCAGCCGTGTCTGCGCGATGGCGTCCTCGGGGTCGCCGCCGGGCAGATTGCCGGACCAGCTTTCATGGCCGATGGCGGTGATACGCCCGTCCTGGCCCGCGCCGATGCGGATGCGCTGGATGGTCGCGGGCCGGTGCGTGCCGTTGTTGGCCATGAGCGGGCGCTGCATCGCCACCTTGACCGGCCGGCCTGCCGCGCGCGCGCCCAGCGCGGCCAGCACGGTGTCGGCCCGCAGGAAGAGCTTGCCGCCGAAGCCGCCGCCGATGTAGGGCGACACCAGCCGCACCTTGTCCGGCGCCAGGCCCAGGGTCTTGGCCAGGTCGCCCGCGGTCCAGGCGATCATCTGGTTGGACAGCCACACCGTGAGGTGGTCGCCCTCCCAGGCCGCCAGCGAGGCGAAGGGCTCCATCATCGCGTGGGTGTGGTCGGGCGTGGTGTAGGTGACATCCAGCCGCACCGGGGCCTCGGGATAGCGGCCGGCGAAGTTGCCGAACGCGCTCTCGGGCTTGGAGGACTTGGGCACGGTGGCGGAACCACGCTCAGCCGCCAGGTCGAACGCGCCAGGCGTGCTGACGTAATCGATCTTCAGCAGATGCGCCGCGGCGCGGGCCTGCTCGAAGGTTTCGGCCACGACCAGCGCGACGGCCTGGTGGTAGTGCTCGATGCCGCTGCCGCCCAGCAGGCGGGCGACGTTCATCTTGCCCTTGCCGAGCTTGCCGGCGTTCTGGGCATTGACGATGGCCAGCACGCCCGGCGCGGCGCGCGCGGCGGTCAGGTCCATCGAGGCGATCCGCCCCTTGGCGATGGACGATCCCACGATGTAGCCGTACGCTTGGCGCGCCACGACGTCGTGCTGCTCGTAGGCATAGCGCGCCTGTCCGCTGGTCTTGAGCGGGCCGTCGATGCGGTCCAGCGGCTGGCCGACCACCTTGAGCTGGTCGATGGCATTGTGCGAAGCCGGGGTGTCGAATTTCATGATTGGCCTTTCGCCTCGGCCAGCACGCCGGCGAGCGTGCGCTCGACCAGGGCCACCTTGAATGCGTTTTCGTGGGTGGGGCGCGCCGCGCCCAGCAACTGCGCCGTGGCGGCCTGCGCGCCTTGCGGCAGGGCCGCGTCCGCCGACGCCATGCGCCAGGGCTTGTGCGCCACGCCGCCCAGGGCGACGCGGCCCGTGCCGTCCTTTTGCAGCACGGCCGCCACGGAAATGAGCGCGAAGGCGTACGAGGAGCGGTCGCGCACCTTGCGGTAGATGTGGGTGCCGCCCGCGGGCGCGGGCAGCGTCACGGCGGTGATGAATTCGCCGGCGTCGAGCGCGGTCTCGATGTGCGGGGTGTTGCCCGGCAGCCGGTGGAAGTCGGCAATGGGAATGCGGCGCGGCTGGCCGTCCGCCCGCACCGTCTCGACCACCGCATCGAGCGCCCGCATGGCCACGGCCATGTCGCTCGGGTGCGTGGCGAGGCAGGCCTCGCTCGCGCCCACCACCGCATGCTGGCGCGTGACGCCGCCGATGGCCGCGCAGCCCGCGCCCGGCTGGCGCTTGTTGCACGGCATGTTGGTGTCGTAGAAGTAGGGGCAGCGCGTGCGCTGCAGCAGGTTGCCGGCGGTGGTCGCCTTGTTGCGCAACTGGCCCGACGCACCGGCCAGCAGGGCGCGCGACAGCAGGCCGTAGTCGCGCCGCACGCCGGCATGCGCCGCCAGGTCGGTGTTGCGCACCAGCGCACCGATCCGCAGGCCGCCCTCCGGCAGCGGCTCGATGCGGTCCAGGCCCAGGCCGTTGATGTCGATGAGGTGCGTGGGCGCCTCGATCTGCAGCTTCATCAGGTCCAGCAGGTTCGTGCCGCCGGCGATGAACCGGGCCTGCGGGTTGCCTGCGGCAGCGGCTGCGGCGGCCTGCACCGAGGCCGCGCGTTCGTAGGTGAATGGCTTCATGCGGCACCCCCGTTCGTGGTGGCCACTTCGGTGATCGCATCCAGGATGTTGGAATAGGCGCCGCAGCGGCAGAGGTTGCCGCTCATGCGTTCGCGGATCTCGTCGGCCGAGAGCAGCGGCTGCGCCGTGAGGTCGCCGCTCACATGGCTGGGAATGCCGGCCTTGATTTCCTGCAGCACCCCCACGGCCGAGCAGATCTGGCCCGGCGTGCAGTAGCCGCACTGGTAGCCGTCGTGCTTGACGAACGCGGCCTGCAGCGGGTGCAGCTTCTGCGGCTGGCCCAGGCCTTCGATGGTGGTGACCTGCGCGCCCTCGTGCATCACCGCCAGGGTCAGGCAGGCATTGATGCGGCGGCCATCGACGATGACCGTGCAGGCACCGCACTGCCCGTGGTCGCAGCCCTTCTTGGTGCCAGTGAGGTGCAGGTGCTCGCGCAGGGCGTCGAGCAGCGTCGTGCGGGTGTCCAGCGACAGGGTCTGCTGCTGGCCGTTGATGGTCATGCGCACCGGCATGGACGTCTCACCCTGGGGCGCCTGCGCGCCGGACTTGGCCGGCAGCGGCGCCGCGGTGCGGGCGGCGGCCCCGGTGGCGGCCACCGCAGAAGCCGAGGCGGCCCCCACGACGAACAGGTCTCGCCGGGTCAGCGCTGGGTCGGAGAAGTTTTGCATCGTGGGATCCTTTATGGGGGAAGGGGCGGGGGAGCCCTCTGGCCACTCGCCGGGGTGCGGGAGCGCGTGCGCGGGCATGTCTTTGCAAGCCTCACCCAATCCATCTTGCGCAGACGCCAAGGAGAAGGTTTGGAGGCCAACGCCGCGTCCGCTTGTCAGCCACCAGTGGCGCGGCAGGCGATCGGCAGGCCGTACCCTTCGATGTCCGTCCATACCGATGCCGGGCGAATCGCCGTCCTCGCCCGCGTGTCGCGCATCCCCTACACGGCCTGACATGCCCTCTCGTCATAATGGCCGCCATGCCGAACCGCTGGAAACCCAACGTCACCGTGGCCGCCGTCATCGAACAGGACGGCCGCTTCCTGCTGGTGGAAGAAGACACGGCCGACGGGCTGCGGTTGAACAACCCGGCGGGCCACCTGGACCCGGGCGAGTCGCCCATCGACGGCTGCGTGCGCGAGGTGCTGGAGGAAACCGCCAGCGACTTCACCCCCACGGCACTGGTGGGCGTGTACCTCAACCGATTCACGCGCACCCGCACGGGCGACGACATCACCTACCTGCGCTTTGCCTTCGCCGGCTCGGTGGGGCCGGTGCATGCCTGGCGCACGCTGGACGACGGCATCGTTCGCACCGTGTGGATGACGCTCGACGAGATCCGCTGCTGCGCGGACCGCCACCGCAGCCCGCTGGTGATGGAGTGCATCGAGGACTACCTGGCCGGCAAGCGCTACCCGCTGGAGCTCATCCACACCGACGCCAGCGTGCTGCAGCCCCCGTGAACCAGGTTGGGGCACAAGGCGGTGCATCGGCGCCAAATGCCCCTGGTGCCGCCGTATTCATTGCATTCAATGCTATTTTTTTAATAGCGATGGAGACGGGATCTCATGCGCCATCGGTCGAAAAAAGCCTGGGGCCGGCCAGCCCCAGGCTTTCTGCTCATCGCAAGTCCGTTCATTGCCAATGCGCGGCAACGACCTTCCATGGCCCATCCTGCGCCGCCGCCACGCCCCTGGCGTCGATGGCGGCAGGTGGAGCGAACTGCGCCATTGCGTCCGTCAGCAGTTGGGTCTGGCGGTCCAGTGATGCGGATGCACCATCCATCTGCACCGTTTGGAACAACGGTTTCCACTGAATCGCTGCGAAAGAATCCAAAGGTGCGATGCTCCAGTCGGTCGGCGCCACTGCGTCGATCAATGGCTCTTTCTCCTGCGGCTTCAGGGTCACGAAGTCCGCATCGTCCAAGCCAGTGAACGCGTAGGGCTTGTTGACGCCGGCCATGG